>JAIFMG010000198.1 GCA_020048645.1 Bacteroidota bacterium
AATCCGGAAAACCAGACTCGGAAGTATCTGTAAATCAGACTTTTAAATCAGGATAAATGCAAAATTCAATTTTTGTCGGATGGTAGTGATTGGTTACATCTATTTTTCTGCTTCTTTTGGCATTAAAAGCAATTCTTGCGAACTCACCTGCTCGTTTAGAGTGGTCTAAATTGAATGGAACTATTTGTATATTTCTCAAAGGAAGTTCGTGAATATCGCCTCCGACACAATATTCCGCAATGCTGATAGTAGAAATCATCATTCTAATTTCTTTTTGCAAAAAGTATCGAAAATATCCATCTGCATTTTTGAATAGAGGGTCACTTTCATTCAAAAAGCGAATGAAGAAACTCGTGTCAAGTAAAATAGCTTTATGCATCATATCCACCCCTTGTTTCTTTTAGCCATTTGTCGGGGTCGATACTGCCAAGCCAAGATTTTTTTGCTTTGTCCCGAAGCGCTTGTAGATATTGCTCGTCATATTTGGGTTGGTAGTCAACCAACTCTATAAACTTTAACGTTGACGTGTCAATTTCTCCCGTTTCCGAATGTTGCTTGCCTGTCGCTCTTATGCCATAAGGTTTTTTGTGTATGATATTTTCTTCTAGGTTTTCAAAAAACGACAATGGTGTTTGCACAATAAAACTTCCTTCGTCAGTGAGAATATGTAAATTTGTTTTACCCTTTCCACCAGCGTTTGTGATTTTGCCATAGAAATAAAACTCCGCGTCAACCCATATCGCCTCTGTTCTATGATAGTGTGTCGTTTTGTCAACTCGAATTTCATTTGTGTTGTCGAGAGATGTTTTGATGTTAAAAACATAATTACGGCTTGTGGCTATATCCTGAATATTTTCAAATGCCTTTGCAGTCCCTAAGTCAAGAAAGTCAATGTTTTGAAATAGACTAACCTGTCCGATGATAGCATTAAAACCAATGATATGCTGAATTGAGGTTTTAAGTATATGTTTCACAGAGCCTTCTTCAATCTTGTAGCTGATGCTAGGCCTGTCTCTCTTATCGCCCGGATGAAGCAAATTTTCGGCATTTTCGAGAATAGAGATAATCTCCCGAATGTCATAATTGTCGGGTGAAAGTTCAAGGTTTCCCTTCGAACCTGTTATTTTTATCTCTATGAATCCAATTTTTTCCAACTTGAAATGGTATTTTTGGGTTGTTCAATTTTGTTGTTATTTTTTTGCCTGTCTGACGACTTACAATGCCCGAGTAACATCATACTTCCACCCTCTTCAACACCTACCCAAAAGCACCATCGCGCATGAAGAACCAAATGCACAGATCCAAAGTTTCGCCCATCCGTAAAAATCCGAATCGACAGGTTTTGGAAGTTCAGCAGCCGGCTTGGGCCCTGGACATCCGCCGTTTTGAAGGGTAGCATGTTCATCGGGGCGGGTGAATTGACGATAGCCAAAGATACAAACTATGTTTTCAAAAAGCAAATGCCTGGGCAATTTTTTTTGAACTTGGGCACGGGTCGTGCTTCGGGGGGCGTTGCAGCGCCGCAAACGCCTGGTTGTCAAGAAGATGGGCTGCGTTTTGGGTCGGCTGGGTGGGATTTCGCGGGCTTGGGAAGGCGTGGCGGTGCGGGGCTTGCACCGTTTTCATCGCCGTGCGGGGGGGGCTGGGGCAGGGGCCTCTTCCGCTTGGCGGAAACCAAGTGCCAAGGGCAGAGTGACGCTGTTCCGGCCCATCCCGTAGGGATTGAATTGGAACAGCCCCGGGTGAAATCCCGGGAGCAGCGAACTCCTGCGGGCCAGAAGCCTGTTGCGGTTCAATGCGAACCAGACCGTATGTCGAGGGAGTCCTTTGCGTTGGAATGCAATTGGGCTGAAAAAGAAAACTCGGGCCGCAGGCAAACCCCAGGCTTGGCAAGCATTTTGGGCAGTCTGGGCCATCACACCCCACCCCACCAGCGATGAAAGCCACGCCTGAACACAACGAACGAATGGCAAAAATGACCTTTGCCTCTGTTTATCCTCACTATGTTGCAAAAGTGGAGCGAAAAGGCCGGACCAAGGAAGAACTGCATCAAGTCATTGAATGGCTGACGAGTTTCGATGAAGCGAAATTGAATGAGCTGATAGCCGAAAAAGCTACTTTTGAAGAGTTTTTCGGACGAGCAAGCTTGAATCCCAGTTCAAAGCTCATAACAGGAGTGATTTGCGGTTATAGGGTCGAAGAAATCGAGGATTCCTTGACCCAAAAAGTCCGCATGTTGGACAAGCTGGTCGATGAATTGGCCAAAGGCAAAAAGATGGAGAAGATCTTGAGGACGAACTGATTGCACAAGCATTTCCAGCGGCTTGGCATCAGAACAGCGAAGGGCTTTGGCGGCCTTGGCGCCTCTGGTCGAAGAAGCGGAGCATCAGCTTGGGGAAGGCGAGGTCTTCGGAGCGCGAGGGGCTGAGCCAGGTGTACTCGCCCAGCGGGTGCTCGGGCGGCGGCGGGCCTTGAAGGCGCAGCTCCACGAAGCGGGCCCAGATGCGCTGGTGCGTGAGCAGGTGCGTCAGCGGAGGGCCGATGGCTTCCAGCTCGTGCGCGAGGCCCTGGGTCAGCGCGGCGAAAGGCTCGGAGGCCAGGAGCTCCGAGTCGGTGAGCGGGCCTTCGACCTCGAAGCCGGGGAACTCGTGCAGCCGGGCCCAGATGCCGTCGTCGCCACGCTGGCGGGCCAGGAATGAGTCGCCCCAGGTGATGAAGAGGTAAACCAGGAAGCGGTCTTTCTGGACGATCTTCTTGGCCTTGACGGGCAGCTCGTCCACGCGTCCGGAGCGCAGGGCCACGCACGCGTCGGCCACGGGGCAGCGGCCGCATTGGGGCGACTTGGGCGTGCAGAGCGTGGCGCCGAACTCCATCATGGCCTGGTTGTGCAGGGCGGGGCGGGCCTTGTCGAGCAGGGCTTGGGCCAGGCTGGCGAACTCGCGCTTGCCGGCCCCGCTGTCGATGGGCGTCGAAATGCCCAGCAGGCGCGAAATGACGCGATAGACGTTGCCATCGACAACGGCGTGCGGCAGTCCGAAGGCCAGCGAGGCCACCGCCGCGGCCGTGTAGTCGCCCACGCCGGGCAGGGCGCGCAGCCCGGCGTAGCTTTCGGGGAAGCGCCCGCCGTGCCTCTCGACGACCTGCTGGGCCGCGAGGTGCAGGTTTCGGGCCCGCGAGTAGTAGCCCAGGCCCTGCCAGAGCCGCGTCACCCGCTCGCCGCTGGCCTGGGCCAGGTCGGCCACCGTCGGGAAGGCTTCGACAAAGCGCTGGTAGTAGGCCAGGCCCTGCGCGACGCGGGTCTGCTGCAAGATGACCTCCGAGAGCCAGATCTTGTAAGGATCGTGGGTGCCGCGCCAGGGCAGTTTGCGCTGGTTGGCGGCGTACCACTGGCAGAGCGCCGCGCTGAGATGTTCCATGTTCAAAAGTTCAGGCTGGTGTGAAAAAAGAAACGGGTGCCGTTTTCGAGCGAGTCGAAGCCGCGGGTCTCGGCGATGCCCAGGCCGAACACCACGGGCGCCTCCAGGGCCAGCAGGTGGGTCTCGAAATCGAGCCGCAGCCAGGCCGAGCGGGCTTGGTAGTCGAGCTCGAAGAGTCGTGTGCTCTCGTGCCAGCGGGCGCCGCCGAGGCTCCCCCAGACGCGCTTGAGGTAGAGCACCGGCCCCAGGCTCAGGTCGGGCGCCAGGATCGGGAAGTGGTACTCGGCCTCCAGGGCGCGGAATTGCTCGAGGTAGCGCGGCAGGCCGTTGGCCACCGACTGCCGGAAGCTGAAGAGGTACGACTCGACGGACTGGCTCTCGAACATGGCCTTCAGGCGCAGGCTGGTGTTGGGCAGTCCGCCCCAGAGCAGGCCTTGCAGGCTGGCCGAAAGCTGGCTGGCGCGGAAGTCGCCCGCGAGGGCGCTGGTCTGGGCCAGGACTTCGGCCCGCACTCCTCGCCGCGGGCCAAGGTCGCGCAGGGCCTGCGGAACCTGCCAGCCGAAGGACAAGGAGACCCAGGCGGGCGCCAGCCTGCCCGAATTTCGGCCAAAGAACTCCCGCCCAGGCTCGAACGAGTAGCGCGTCAGCCCGGCGCCGACCTGGGCCAGCAGCGAACTGGTCTGGCTTCCGGTGCTGAAGTTGAGCGGCAAGTCGAGCGAAACGCGGGCCGACTGCTCGGTCCAGTCCAGGTCCAGGTCGTGGAGGCGGCGGTCGTCGGTCGAAACGCGCAGGCCGGGGCGCAGGTAGCTCTGGTTCCAGCGGGCGAAAAGGCTCAAGGTGGAGGTTTGCAGGCGGAAGTCGCGGCTGTAAGCGGGCATGAGGGTCATGCGCCCGAGCGCGTCCTCCGAGACGGCCGTCAGGTCCAGACGGTTTCCCAACAAGTTGAAAAAGGCGCTGTGGAAGTTCAGCAAATCCTTGGCCGCGCGGTGTTCTAGCACCTGGAAAGGCAAAGCCTCGCTGGCGAACGCGGCGCTTTTTTCCTGTTGGGCGGCCTTGTCGAACAAAAGGACGGGATTCGGGAAATAAAGCCGGACGGAGAACCAGCCCTGGGGCCGCAGCTCGACTTCCGAGAGGTCGTAGCCCAGGGGGCCGTAATCTTGGAAGACCAACTTGTTTTCGAGCACGCAGGCGTTGGCGGCGCCGAATTTTGAGCGGATGACCATGCTTTCGATGCCCCGGACGGTGTCGATGGCGTGGAGGTTGTCGAGCCCCAGCTCGGGGCTGTTGAAGATGATGTATTGCTGGTAAAACTGGGGCTCGTCGTAAGCCACTGGTTTCCAGTCGGTCAGCAGGCGCAGCCTGCCCGTGGTGAGGTTGAGCAGGGCCAGGCTCGAAAGGTCGCCCTGGTGTAGGGTTAGCGCGAGTTTCTGGCCCGAGGGATCCCAGCAGGGATTGCGCAGCAAGTAGTTTTCAAGATTGGGATATTCCCAGAGGGTCTTGCCCGTGGCCGTCTCCATGACCACCAGGTCGCACTGGCCGTTGGTCTTGAAGCGGATGGCGGCCAGCCGATCGCCTTCGGGCGAAAGGCTCGGGCTGAAGAAACGCCCGCGCCGGGTAAGGCGCCGGGCTTTTCCTTCTTCGGCCTCCATGAGGTAGATGTCGCTGTAAGTCTCTCTTTCCCAGCGCGGATGCCGGGTACTCTCGGTCCAGCAGATCATACTGCCTCCCGCCGAAAGGTGCTCGGTGCGCGTGGTGCGCAGGACGGTCTCTTGGTTTCGCTCGTCGAGCAGGACGATCTGCCGGGGCTGGTCGAGGCCGCTTTTCAGCACGACGACCTGGTGGTTTTGGAGGTACTGCGGCTGCTCGTAGCTGGTCCAGAACTTCTTCGGGGCCTCGTTTTTCTGCTCCATGATGCTCATGTCGAGTTCGTGGACCTGGAGCATCCACTGCTCGCGGAGCCGCTGCCGGGTCTCCTCGAAAAACTCTCGCTCGTTTAGGCCCGAGTGCTTCTTGAGGCTGAGCGAAAAGGCGTAGGGCCAGAACGAACGCCAGGCGTTGGCGCGCAGCACATTGGCCCAGAGGTCGGCCCCATGCCAGGCGCGGCCGTGCGCGGCCAGCACGTAGCCCAGGTGGTAGTGGTTGGGGTAGAAATGCCGGTACGAGCCGAAGCGGGCCGGGTAGCACTCCAGCTCCAAGTCGTTGACCAGCAGGCTTCGGTAGTGCATGTCGAACCAAGGCGCCCGCCCCCGCCCGCCCTGGGTGAACTGGGTTTCGGCCAGGATGGCGTCGCCCTCGACGAACCAGGCGGGCAGCGAGTAGCGGAAGAGCAGCCGCCCGTAGTCGCCAAAAAACAGGCTTCCCACCTTTTCCCAGCCCCGCAGAAACGCGGTGTTGTGGACCACGTGCCGGTATTCGTGTACCGTTAGCAGGCTGAGCCAGTCGGCCGAGCCGAAGGCGCGGGCCGTCGCGGGCGGCTGGAGGTTGAAGCTGGCGTACTCGGGGGCCAGGGCCACGTAGCCGTTGGCCACGGCGGCCCTGTTGTTCAGGTAGATGCTGATGGGCCTAGGCTCGACCTCGAGGTTGTCCGCTATCTCGCCCGCGTGCCTTTCGAGCAGCGAGCCCACGGCCAGGGCCTGGCTTTCGGCTTCCTTGGGGAAGACCACGCGGAAGCTGCGCCCCTGGATCTCGCGCCACTCCATGCCCGGCGGATACTGCGCCAGGGCCTGCCCCGGCAAGCCGGCGCAAGCGGACAGCAACAGGCCGAGCAGCCACAGCCGCCAAAGGCTTGGCTGCGGGCTTCGAGGGCCTCGGGGCTTCATCGCGGGGCAGGGCATGGTTCAGACGTTCCAATCTTGGGGAATGGCGATGGCCTGCGCCTGCCGGCTCGAAAGGCTCTCGAGGATCTTGAAAGTCGCCAGGCTGGTCAGGTAGAGCGATTCGAGCTCGATGGGCCGCGGCCCGCCCTTGACCCACTCGACGAAGGCCTCGACCTCCTGCTTGTGCCCTTTGCCGACCGAGTTCTCCTTGGTGGTCTTGCCGTCTTTGAGGAGCATTCCCGAGCGGAAGTCGTCGATCAGGTAGGCCATGCCTCCGCCCAGGATCTCGAGGCGCTCCTTGGCCAGGCGGCTGTCGGAATTGGCCACATAGACCAGGCTTCCCACCGAGCCGTCGTCGAAGGTGAGGGTGGCGCAGAGGTTGTCCTCGGGCGTGGCGGTCTCGTTGCGGGTCTGGATGCTGGCCGCGTGGACGCTGGTGGGGCGGGCCCCGGTGAAAAACTGCATCAGGTCGATGAAGTGGCACATCTCGCCCACGACCCTGCCGCCTCCGGCCGAGGTCTGGCTCCAGTGGCTTTTGGGCAGGAAGCCGGCGTTGATGCGGAAATTCATGACCAGCGGCTCGCCAATGTTCGCGAAGTGCCGCTTGGCCGAGACGCAGACCGGGGCGAAGCGGCGGTTGTAGCCGACCATCAGCCGCAGGCCGCTGCTGTTCTGGTAGGCCTGGCGCACAACATCCAACTGCTCGAAGTTGAGGGCCAGGGGCTTTTCGACAAAAACATGCTTGCCGCGGTTGAGGGCGTCCACCACAAAACGCGCGTGGGTATCGTGCTGGGTAGCGATGAACACCGTGTTGATCTTCTCGTTGTTGAGAATGTCCTCGACAGAAGTTGAGGCGTAGTTGAACTGGAACTTCTGGGCCACGCCGCTGCTGCTGATGCCCGTTCGCGTGACGACGGTGTCGAGCGAGGCCATGCCGCGGACAAAGGGCAGGAGGTAGCTCTGGGCGAAGCTCCCGGCCCCGATGAAGCCGACGTTGACCTCGCGCAAACTGTTGAAGGCCGTCGTGAACTTGCTGCGGCGCGTCTCCTGGCCTTCGGGATACTGGAGCAGGATGCCCACGTAAGGCTCATGCTTCTTGCCCAGCACCAAGTCGTAGGCCTCGAGCGCCTTGTCGATGCCGAAGACGTGCGAGATGAGCAGGTCGAGCTTCATGGCCCCGGAGGCCACGATGTCGAGGAAGGCCTCCATGTTGCGCTGCTCGGTCCAGCGGACGTAGGCGTAGGGGTAGTCTTGCCCTTGCTCCTCGTAGTTGTGGTCGTAGCGGCCGGGGCCGTATGAGCACGACATCTTGAGCTCCAGCTCTTTGCGGTAGTAGTGCGGATTGCGGGGCAGGTCCATCTTCACATCGCCGACCACCACGACGACGCCCTTTTTCCGCAGCAGCTCGCCCGCCAGCTCCACGGGGTCGTTGGTGGGCGCCGCGGCCGTGATGATGACCGCGTCGAAGCCGTGGCCGTTGGTGAAGTTGGCGCAGGCCTGCGCCAGCTCTGGGCTTTCGCGGGTAAGCGCGAGCTGGGCGCCGCTCTGGCTAGCCAGCCGGGCCATGTCGGGCGAAAGGTCGATGCCCGCGACAAGGCAGCCGTTGGCCCGAAGGAGCTGCACGGTCAACTGCCCGAGCAGGCCCAGGCCAATGACGCAGACCTTCTCGCCCAGGCGCGGGCTGGCCTGGCGCACGCCTTGCAGGGCAATGGCCCCGAGGGTCGTGAAGGCCGCGTGCTCGAAGCTGACGGCCTCGGGCAGCTTCACCACCAGGTTCTGGGGCACGCAGACCACTTCGGCATGGGAGGCGTAGTCCTGGCCCGCGCAGGCCACGCGGTCGCCGGGCTTGAAGGCCGCCTGGTTGTCGAGCGAATCCATGACCACGCCCGAGCTGCTGTATCCCAGGGCCTTGAGGCTTTCGAGCTTGTTCATCACTTTGTCGAGCGTGGCCCTGGCCCCTTCCTTGCGGAAGTTGTCGAAGACCTGCCGCACCAGGTCGGGGCGCTTCTGGGCCTTGCCCAGCAGGCCCGACTGCCCCACGCTGACGGTGCTCTTCTCGGTGCCGGCGCTGATCAGCGAAAACCGGTTCTGCACCCTGACCATCAGCGGAGTGGCCTGCGGCAAGGGGACTTGCTCCACCTTCAGCTCCCCGGTTTTGAAGTTCTGGATCAACTGTTTCATGCGCTTTGTTCCTCGGATTGGTTTTGCGGACCGAAGGTAAGGAAAAGAACTTGGACGGCGAAAAATGAGCGGATGCCCCTGCCCAACGGTCCCGGCCGCGGCGGGGCGACCGACTGGCCCATGGTGCGGAGGCGCGAAGGCGGGCGCGGGAGCCTCACCCTGCCGCGAGCGCTTTGTTTTTCAAAGCCTTGGCGACCGTCCGCGAAAAATTGTTACCTTCGCGGCCAGAAAGAGAAAGGCTCTTTCGAACCACGAAAATATCCTATTCAGTTAATGGAAGTCAACGTCACTTTTGAAGACCTGGGCCTGTCGCCATCGACACTCGCGGCCCTGAAAGCCAAAGGCTTTGAGAAGCCTACCCCCATCCAAGCAGAGACCATCCCCGAACTTTTGGCGGGCCATACCGACCTGATCGCGCAAGCGCAGACGGGTACGGGCAAGACAGCGGCCTTCGGATTGCCCCTGATTGAGAAGCTCCAGCCGGACGCAGGCTACGTCCAAGCCCTGATCCTGGCGCCAACACGCGAACTTGCCCTGCAAGTTACCGAAGAAATCAACTCGCTCCAGGGCGACAAGCAATTGCGCATCACGACCATCTACGGCGGAGCCTCCATCGGAGACCAGATCCGCAAGCTCAAACGGGGCGTGGACATCGTCGTGGGGACCCCCGGACGCGTCATCGACCTGATGCAGCGCAAAGAACTCTCCATCTCCCAGGTCAGCTACGTCGTCCTCGACGAAGCCGACGAAATGCTCAACATGGGCTTCCTCGAAGATGTCGAGGAAATCCTCAAGCACACCCCCGAAGGGCGGCACATGCTGCTCTTTTCGGCCACCATGCCCCAGCGCATCAAGACCCTGGCCAAGAACTACATGGCCGACCACAAGATCATCTCCGTCAAAAAAGAGGAGCTGACCACCAACCTCACCGACCAGATCTACTTCGAGGTCCGCAACTCCGAGAAGTTCGAGGCCCTGACCCGCATCATCGACATCGAGCCTGAGTTCTACGGCATCATCTTCTGCCGCACCAAAGTCTCATGCGAGGAAGTCGCCAACGGCCTCATGGGACGCAGCTACGACGCCGAGGCCCTCCACGGCGACCTGACGCAGCCCGCCCGCGAGCGCATCATGCGCAAGTTCAAGCAGCAGCAGTTGCGCATCCTCGTGGCCACCGACGTGGCCGCCCGCGGCATCGACGTGGACAACCTCTCGCACGTGATCAACTACTCCCTGCCCCAGGATCCCGAGTCCTACGTCCACCGCATCGGCCGGACAGGACGCGCCGGAAACGAAGGCACGGCCATCACCTTCATCACGCCCTCCGAGTACCGCCAGCTCAAGCGCATCCGCGAATACGCCAACTCCGAAATCCGCAAGCAGAAACTGCCCGAGGTCGAGGACATCATCGCCCTCAAACGCGAAAAGATCTACCACGACGTGGTCTCCACCGTCGAGGTCCAGTCGCACGAGGACTACCAGACCATGGCCGACCAGATCCTGGCCGAAATCACCCCCAAGGAGGCCGTGGCCGCCCTGCTCAAGATCGCCTACAAGGACGAGCTTGACCCGGAAAACTACGCCCGCATCGGCAGTGGTGGCAAAATCCGCATGGACACCGCCGGAACCACTCGCCTGTTCATCGCCAAGGGCAAGCTCGACAACATGACTCCCCGCCGCATCGTGGATTTCGTCCGCGAGCACATCAACATCCGCAACACCATGATCGACAACGTGGAAGTGTTCGAGCAGTTCTCCTTCGTCACCCTGCCTTTCCGCGAGGCCGAAGAACTGCTGCACATCTTCCAGGAAAACAGCCGCGGCCGTCGTCCGCTGGTCGAAAAGGCCCAAGGCAAGTAATCCTCACCAAGGATCCTTCCTTCCAACCCAACAAAAGCCGCCCGGGATTCGATTCCTGGGCGGCTTTTTTTTACATCCCAACCCTCCCTGCCACAAGAAGCAGAGGGCGAGAACCCGCGAGCTACCCACACATCCCAAAAGCCCCGAAGGGGCGCAATAAGCCAGCGAGGGCCACGCCAGATGCTGAAACACACCCATCGCCAGCGTGGTGTTACATTTGGATAGGAATGAACGCTAAGGGCACAAATCCTGCGCACTTCACGGATAAAGTCTTGAAATTCAATCTATTACCGAATCTCGTTTGCCATTGGCCACAACTTTCCATTTGTCTCAACGGTTTGTCGAGCCTTGTCGCGAAAGTCGCCTGGAAACCCGTGCCCAGGGTGAGCTGGCTTTGGGGGCGTGTATTGGAACATCCTTGCAAGACTTTGAGGACCGAGATACCCAAGATCTTGCGCTTGGGCAAAGAAAAGTGGACTTAATTTCTTGAAATCTAGCCGATTGCGAGCTTTTCAGCAGACCCAAAATAACCATAACGAAAAATTATAGCCGCCGTTTTGCGCTTGTGTTGCGTCTGCGGCAAGCGCAAAGTGTTCGCTATAAAATGTTAGCTGTTGTTCTTCATTTCGTTGATTAATTTTTCTATCGTTTCAACTTTAAGTTTTGTATATTTCACTATTTTCTCAATTGGCTCATTATTAACTATCATTTCTTTCGCTATTTCAATCGCTTTCTTTTCTTCTGCTCTTTCTTCGGCTAATTCAAGTGTTCCTTTTTCGTCTTGTTCTCGCATTTGAGCATATTCGTATTCTTCTAACTCTTCTTTTGTCCAATTGTGTTTTTCTGCGTCTTTGTATGCGGAAAGCAAACCTGTATCAGTCGTATTTTCAGGTATTACGGCTAAATTTTCCGAGTTTTTAATGAAATATATCCATTTATCTATTAAATTATCCAAATCTTCGAGTTCCTTTTTGAATTTTGGCAATTCTATAAAGTTAAATTCCAAATCTTTAAGTTTACGTTCGCTCGTTTCGATATCCATTATCAAATGTAGCGAAATATAATTCGGGCTGTCAAAATAATAAAAATCCAAGATGCCGATAAAAATCATCGGTTTCAATTTTAGATATTCATCTCCGCTATCAATTTGAGAGGAATATCCTTTTGCGCCATAATATTGAATGCGTTTGTCTAATCCTTTTTTATCAGTCAGTTGCATTTCGACAATAAAAATATTTCCGCTTTCATCTGTCGCTTTTACATCTATGACAGTTACTTTAAGTCCTTTTATTTTCGGAAATTGAAACGGATTTAACAATGAGATATTCTTAATTTTATTTTGATTTTCTAATTTTAAAACAGCATTTAGAAATGAAATGAGAATTTCTTTTTTGTTCTCATTTCCAAAAATCTTTCGGAATGCAATATCGTTTTTTATATCAACAAATTTCATTTTGTTCTAATTTTAGTTATTTCAACAAATACGAAATTATCAATAATTTTCCAATTTTTACTCAATTTTATTTTTTTTATTGCCACTAACGGAAAGCAATATGTAGCGATTTTTTTTTATTTTGGCTTGTGTTGCGCCTGCGGCAAGCCAAAATAAAAAAACAACTGACTGCTATATTGCATGTTATGCAAATTATTTTATACATATTTTCATTGCATCTTTCGTTTTTAATTTCAATTCTTTACGATTAATTGTTGATGATAAATTTTGATTACTATGATGAAATTCTTTTGAATAATCGTTTAATTCACATAGTAATTCAAAATCACCATTTGTTTTTAGTTGAAATAAACTACCTGAATTTTCAGCATTTCTTACCTTGTCAATAAATTGTCCTAACCATTCTTTACTTGTAAAGTGTTTTGGAAATCTTAACCTTAAATTACCTTCCAGTAATCTACGTAAAGCACAAGCTACATTTAATAAATCGCCTTCATCTTTTTCTGCAAATGAATCAACAATATGAAAATCTCTTAAATATTCTGAAAGCATTTGTTTCTCTATATCCCACTTTTTCAATATACTACTACCATTTTCGTTTGATAATTCCAAAGGAAGTATTTCAATATTTGATGTTTGCCAAAGTTTTTGAGCAAATAATAAATTATGCGTTAAAACAATTACTTGTGTATTCATTTTTTCAACTAAACTTGTAATTCGTTGAGTTGTCGCTGAAATTCTATGAATGTCAAGACTCGAAATTGGGTCGTCAATTACAATAACCTTTTTTGGTAGCTCGTCTCTTTTTGAAATAAGCGTTGCAAGAAATACAGCAAAAGCAAGTGTAGTTTTATCGCCTTCACTTAAAGTATTTTTGAAAGACGCTTTTTTTTCATCAGTTTTCGAAGAACCAAGTTCTATTTTAGTTCCTTTTAAATCAATGTAATAATTTATATTAGGTTTTCCGCCAATAAAATTAGGTTTTTCGAAAACAATTTTAAAATCGTCCGTAAATTTTTCTAAATTCCCATTGATATATTTTGCAAATGAAGTCACAAATGTCTCAAAACGTTTTTTATGGTTTTCTCTCTTTTGCTTTTTATCATTTTCAATGGTTCTATACTGCTTATCTTGCTCCTTCCATTTTTCACAAAGATTATTTACCTTTAAATCAAATCGCTTTAACGTATTTTCATAAATATTTAATTTGCCCTTTTCAATATCTAATTTATACTCACCTATTTCATTTTTCTTTTTGTTTATTAATTCATTGAATTCATTTACATTTTGATTGTATTCATGCAATTGGTCTACACCCAATTTGAGCGTTGTATAAATTTCAATTATATCGTTGCTAACAAATAAATTTTTTAATGGGTTTTGTTTTTTCTGGTCAAATAGAGTCTTTAATTTTAAATGAAAATTGTTCCACGTATTTTGCAAATCAGTATTATACTCTATCACAACTTCGTAGGCAATATGATTTTGCCAAAAATCATAAAGTCCTTTGTTTTCAATTAACAGGTTCTGTATCTTTAATAACTTTGTTTCATGAAATAGAGTTTCAAAATATTCAATTGTAGAATTTATTTTCTGAATGTGACCTTTGTATTCAAGACTAAAAAAATCTTTGTATGCAGCAATTAACTGATTTTCTTTGGTATCAGCACCACAAAAAGGACAACTGTCAGCTTTTAAGTATTCCAATCCTTCAATTAACCAATTATCATTGTTGTTGCAATTATTTTCAATATGTGTTTGAACTTTTTGTGTTGCTATTTCAGAAAGTCTAACAAAGTCAAGAGCCAATATTTTTTCAATTTCTATTAACTCTAACAATTTAATATTTATAGCATTAAGTGGTTTCTTTTTAATTAATATGTCGAATTGCTCAATAGATTTTATTATTTGTTTTTGATTCTCAATTTTAAAAGTTAAATTTTGTTGTTTTGCAAGCCAAATAAAACGGTCAAAAGTTAAAGGTGCAATAATGAATTTTTCTATTTCTAATTTTGTGATTTTTAATTGTGTAGCAAGTTCTCTTGTTCTATTATCTAATTCAATCAATTCTTTTTCGCAATCAATATTTTCTTTCCCTAAAATTAGAGAATGAATATTCTTTTTATGTTCCGATTCAACTCTATGAGCGACATACACATTTTCTGCTGTGAAAAATGAATCAAATATTTCTAAATCATCAAATTGATTATCCCAAGTGTTATTTTCAAATTTTATAGTTTTATCCGTAAATCTAAAATTGACCAAAGGTTTTTCCGTTTTGAAAGTTGTTTTTCTGCCGATAAGAATATCAGAATTTTGAGTTTGCAATGATTTAAATATTTGGGCAAGCGTAGTTTTTCCATATCCGTTGTCGGCATAGATTAATGTCAATTTGTTGAGATTCCCGTTCCAATCAGGTGTTGATTTTGAACTAAAATTAACAAATTTACCAATATTTTTTATCGCTATTATCTTGTCAAGCATATTTTCATTTTTTTGTTGCTTTTTCGGTCTGTTCCATTTTGCATAACGTCATCACTTCCACCATCCTCAATTCCTACCCCAAAGCGCAATTGCGCATGAAGACTCAAACGCAAAGGTCCCAAAGCCGCGCCAATCCGTCAAAATCCGAATCGACAGTTTTTGGAACTTCAGCAGCCGGCTTTGGCCTTGGACATCCGCGGTTTTGAAAGGTAGCATGTTCCTCGGGGCGGGTGAATTGACGACAGCCAAAGATACAGACTATGCTTTCGAAAAGCAAGCGCCCGTGTGGTTTTTTTGGACGCGGGCGTGTCGTGCTTCGGGGTTTTGTCGCGGCTCCGCGAACCGCGAACCCGGTAGCGGTTCGCTGCGGACAAGAACGTTTGGCCAGAGGATCCATTGCGGTTGAGACTTGAACCCAGGCCAAATAATGTGTCCAACTGAGTACAGTGTTTTCTTTTTCAGAAATCCTAATCGCCGATTGGGATTTCTCGGATATCCTAAGCACTGATTGTGAATTTGCATCTATCGAATAAAGCAGGTAGAACTTCCGCATGTTTTCAAGATTCTGTACGGAAAATCCCTTTCCAAACTCTGCCGTAAGTTTGATAGAAAGTTCCTTTAAAATTTGTTTGCCATATTCGGCCCTTTTTTTTCCATGTTGTTCGTCTTCCACAATCATACGTCCTATTTCATAATTGGTATAAACCATGGTTTGGTTTACGGCACGAACCACATTTTGCCTTGCGGCTTGTAGAAGTTGTGCAATTTGGGCATATAGCTTATGATTGGCTGAAATATTGCTCATGCTTCTATTCCAAATTTTGCAAATTGACTGCTGTGTTGTTTTTTAGGCATTTTGGTATCGTCATTGCTTCCACCCTCTTCAACACCTACCCAAAAGCGCAATTGCGCATGAAGACTCAAACGCAAAGGTCCCAAAGCCGCGCCAATCCGTCAAAATCCGAATCGACAGGTTTGGGAAGTTCAGAACCTGGCTTTGGCCTTGGACATCCGCGGTTTTGAAAGGTAGCATGTTCCTCGGGGCGGGTGAATTGACGATAGCCAAAGATACAGACTATGCTTTCGAAAAGCAAGCGCCCGTGTGGTTTTTTTGGACGCGGGCGCGTCGTGCTTCGGGGGCTTCGCCGCGGCTTCGCGAGTGCTTGGTGGTCAAGAAGATAGGCTCGCGCCCAGGGCAGAAAGGCCAGGCCGCGCCCATCGTCGTGGGCAGGACCTGGCCTTTGCCAAGGTGGCACCGCGTTGGAAGGCGGTTGGCTATCAGCGCTCTTTCAGGACGAGCTTGTCGAAGCGGATGGCCTGCCTGCCGCAGACGCGCAGGCCGAGGTAGGTCAGCTCGCTGTGGAACTGGCCCTTGCCGACCAGCTTGCCGTTGACGGTGTAGCGGTACTCGCCGTCCTCGACCTCCACCTGCTGCACATGGGTCTGGCTTCCGTCGCTGGTGGCTCCCGTGCCCACGTAGTCCGAGACCTCGGTGAAGTCGTTGGCGTCCGGGTCGAAGTAGGTGCTGCGGGCCTCGCCGGTGTTGCGCAGTTCGAAGGCGTGGAAGTCGGCGGTCGATTCCATGAGCATGAGGCCGTAGTGGCCCAGCTCGCCGCTCTGCCAGGTGCTTTCGAGCGTTATCACGAAGTCGGAGCTCAGGTCGTCCTCGTAGGGCACGGGGATGAACTTCCACTCGCACTTGTCCTCGATGTTGGTCTTGTAGAGCAGGCCGCCATCGGCGAGGCTGACCGACTGGGTCCACTCCGATTTCTCGTCGAAGCGGTCTTCGCTGGCCTTCGAGAGGTCGTCTTCGAGCAGCACGCGCCCGGCGTTGTCCTTGATGGTCAGGTGGTTGAAGCGGACGGACTGCTTGTCGCAGCAGCGCAGGCCGACGCGCTTGAGTTCGAGCGGCTCGAGGCTGCCTTCGTCGGCGAGCGTGCCGTTGACGTAGTAGCGGAAGTTGGGCCATTCGACCTCGACGGTCTGCACGTTGCTGGACTGTCCGTCGCCCTGGCGCCCGCCCTTGGTGGACCAGACCTGGTTGCGCAGCCAGTCGTCGTTGTGGCGGATGGCGTAGCTGCTCTTGCCGTCGCCGTTGAGCTGGAAGGCGATGTACGAGCTGCCCGCGTCCATGAGCATGAGCCCGTACTCGTCGAACTTGCCGCCCAGCCAGGTGCTGCTCAGCTCGACGGTGAACTTGGCGGGCAGGTCCAGCTCGGCCCAGTCCCAGTAGCAGTAGCCGTCTTCGTTGGTCTCGAAGACGAAGGCGTCTTCTTGGAAATAGCGCTTGTACTCGAACTCCTCGCTGGCGACCCAGCCGTTGGAAAGGTCGTCGAAGTCTTCGACGAACTCGCGCAGGCGGCTTTCGCGGAGCATCTCCCGGCCCTTGATGAAGCCGATGAGCAGCAGCACCGCGAGCACGGCCCCGCCTACGCGCAGCGTCTTGGTGCGGCGCTTGGCCTGCTCGGCCATTTGCTCGGCCCGGATCTCCTGCTCCATGCGGTCCACCTCGTCGAGGCTCAGGTGGGTCAGTTCGGCCAGGGCTTCCTTGTTCGACTCCAGCACGTCCTGCTCCGACTTTTCGTCGCGCAGCTCGCGGTCGCGTTCCCAGACGCGGCGCTTGAGTTCATCAAGTATCTTTTGCTCAAGATTCTTCGCCATGGTTTTTATGGGTTGATGGATGGATGGATGAAGTGCATGGGGTGTTTTCGTTTTTCGGCGGCATCTTAGGCGGTGCTTTGTTGGGAAGGTGGCCGCCTTGCCGGGTCATTCCGTCGTGCCTGGCGCGCTGGCCAGGAAGCGGTTCCGGCGGCTTGCCAAGGTCCGTGCGTCCAGGGCCAAGGGCTTGCCGTGCCTTCCTGCCGCGACGATTTCGCCGCCTCGGATTGCCAATGATAAAGTTACGAAAAAGCGCCGACACCGAGGCCAAAGCGTGCCGGAGAAAACGTATTCGGGGGGAAGTTCGGGGCGATGCCGTCCCGCCTGGCGCGCGGTCGAAGCCGCCGACGCGCCCGGGGCATGTCCGCGAAGCCGATTTTTGATTACTTTTAAGCCTGAAGACAAGCCCCACCCCGAACGTACCCATGACGAAAAGCCCCCCTCTCCTCCGCTGGCGCCGCGCGGCCACCGCGCTGGCGGCCTTCCTGGCCCTGGCCTTGGCGGGCCAGGCGGCTGGCGCGCAGACTCCGCCAAGCCCTCCGCCCGGCTACGAGCGGGTGGAGGTAGAACGGCCTCTTGCGGCCCCCGACAACCTGCTGGGCAAGGTGCTGCTGGAGCTCAGCCCCGGCCCGACCTTGCTGTCGGACAGCCTGGTGCCCCTGCCGGGGGGCCAGCCGCCGCCGATGGTGCCGCTGGCCGATTCGCTCAGCGAGGCCCAGCAGCGGCTGCTCTTCCTGGACACCGCCGCCCTGGCCCGCGCCCGGAGCCAGCCGCTGGTGCCCGCCTACGCCCAGTTGGACAAGAAGCTGGAGGGCTTCCTCGGCGTGGCGGCGCTGGTGCTGTCCATCGCCCTGGTCTTCCTGGCCCTGGGCTTCCTGATCGCCATAGCCGACTTCAACGTCCGGGACATGCTCCTGACCAGCGACCTTCGGGTTTACCTCTTCTTCGGGCTGGTCCTGGCCATCTTGGCGCTGCTGGCCCGGCTCTTCGGCTTCCTGGCCAGCGGGCAGACCTTGTTCCTCTTCGGCCTGGTGGTCGGCGTGGCGGCCAGCCTGCTGACCCTGCGCCTGCTCAAGGCCAACCGCGACGAGAACGCCCGCGAACGTCCATAGCCCACCCAACCCGACGCCCGAACATGTCCGACAACCGACCCAACAAGTTCTTCGACCACAGCGACTTCCGGCACGCCCAGTTGGACGCTGGCCGCCACCCCAGCCACAGCCTGGCCGGCCAGACACCCAACGGCCTTGTGCTGGCCCTCTGCGTGAGCGAACTGCCTGAGACCGACCCCCGCGTGGCCGAGGACGCCGCGGGCGACTTGCTGCGCTTTTTCCAGAAAAACTACCAAGAGAACCCCTACGCCGCCATTTTTGGGGCCTTCGAGTTCGTCAACCGGAGGCTTTACCTGGAGTCGTTCCGAAACGCCAAGCTCGCCGGGGCCAGCCTCTCGGCGACCCTGGTGCTCATCCGCGAGAACCTCCTCTTCTTCGGCTCTGTGGGCAACAGCTCCTTGTACTGGATGGAGGAGGCCGTGCTCGAGCAGGTCGAGAACGTGTTCGAGACGGTCGTCCACACCCAGGAGAACGCCGTGCCGGGCTACTGCCGCGACGATACCCTGATCAACGCCCTGGGTGGCGACAACTCGCTCAAGGCCCGCATCTGCAAGGCCCCCATCGTCCCCGAGAGCCGGGACCTGTTCGTGATGTGCTCGCCGGCCTTCTTCAAGTCCGTGCCCGAGCTGCAATGGGTGCGGCAGCTCCGCCAGCGCGTGCCGCTCGACGAGAAAGTCCGCGTGCTGGCCCAGCTTTCGCGGAAAAGCGGCAAGAGCGATGGCTCGCTGCAGATGGTGCAGTACAAGAACATCCAAGCCTACAACATCGGCCACCACGAATATAGCCTGGCCGACCAGTGGAGCGCCCGGCTCTTGCGCCTTGTCGGGCAGCGGCGCGCCTTCGCGATGCTGCTGGGGATCCTGCTGCTGCTCTGGCTGGTCAACCTCCTGGTCCATTGAGCCATTTCATTCCCCGGACTTCCCATTTGACTTCCTGCCGATGAAAAATCTCAGCATACAAAGGCTCTTCACCCTGATCAACGCCCTCCTCGGGGCGATGGTCCTGCTCAGCGCGTTCATCTCCGGCTGGATCTACTTCAACAACCGGCAGCTTACGAAGGCCCACGACCAGGCAGGCGCCCGCTACCGCCAGACCAATGGCCTGATCCACAACATCGACCTGATGATGATTTTGGCCAAGGACTACGCCGCCACCCGCGACCCTGCCAAGGAGAGCCTCTACCTTCGGCAGGTCGAGCTCCTCCAGGCCCCCGCCGACCCGTCGCGCGGAGGCTCCTTGGCCACCTTGGGCGATTTGGACCTTTCGTTCGAGGAAGCGGGCCTGCTGCGCGACGTCCACGATCGGTTCGACGCCGTCATCGGGCTGCAAAGGCTGGCATTCTCGGAGGGTGGCGGCCAGCAAGCCTCCGCCCGCGTCCAGGTCTTCAGCACCGACATGGAGCAGCTCGCCTTCGAGATGAACGGCCTGCTGGCCCAACTGGCCCTGGCCGTCGAGCGCCGTGGCGAACTTGAGCGCGACGCGTTGGCCGAGCAGTCGCAGAAGCTGGGCTTTGTCCTGGACTTCCTCATCCTGGCCATTCTCGGCCTGCTCGTGTTTTCGACCATCGCCCTCCGCCGGCGGGTAACCTTGCGCATCCAGTCGCTCAACAAATATTTCCGCCAGATGGCAAGAGGCGATTTCCAACTGGAAATCAAGGCTTTGCACGACGACGAGATAGGCGGGCTCGCCGAAAACATCAACCAGATGGCCAGCGGGCTCAAGACCAAGTCGGATTTCGTCCTGCGCATCGGCCTGGGCGAGCTCGACACGCCCTACAAGCCCCTGGGCGACGACGACCTGATGGGAAAGTCGCTCATCGAGATGCGCGACAGCCTGCGAAAGGCCCAGCGCGAGGAGGCCGAACGCTCCGAGCAAGACCGCCAGCGCGACTGGGCCACCCGGGGCCTCTCGCTCTTCGCCGAGGCCGTCCGCAAGGAGACCGACCTCGAAAAGCTCACCCTGCGCTTCCTGGTGGACCTGGTCGGCTACGTCGGTATGCTGCAAGGGGCCATTTTCCTGCTCGATGAAGAAAAGCGGATCATCCGCCTGCGCAAGGCCTACGCCTACAACCGCGAGCGGCTGGTCAGCAAGGAGATAGAGCTGGGCGAAGGCATCGTGGGCCGATGCCTGGCCGAGGCCAAGACCATCGAGCTGACCGAGATTCCCGAGGGCTACGTCAAGATACGCTCCGGCCTGGGCGACAAGCCGCCCAGCTACATCTGCGTGGTGCCCATCCTGCACGAGGGCAAGGCCCTGGGAGCCTTGGAGCTGGGCGGGTTCCACCGCCTGGAGGCCTACCAGCTCGACTTCCTCAAGCAGGTCTGCGAGCCCCTGGCGTCCAGCCTCCACAACGACAAGGCCAACCAGCAGAACCTCAGGCTGCTCGAAGAGTTCCGCCACCAGTCGGCCGAGCTGGCCGAGAAGGAGTCCGTCATGCGGCTGAGCGTAGAGGAGATGATGGTCGCCCAGCAGCAGGCCCTGAGCCGGGAGGAGGAGCTAGGCCGGAAGATGGACGAGCTGAACCAGATCAAGGAGCAGTTGCACCAGAAGGACGCCCAGAAGCAAAGCCAGATCGAGGCTCTGCGCCAGGAAAACCAGCGCGGCCTCGAGCAGCTCCGCCAAGCCAAGCTCCAGAGCGACGCCCTGCTGGCCGCCCTCAACCATTCCACCTACGTCGTGGAGTACGACCTCGATGGCAAAATCCTCTATGTCAACGACTTCGTGGCCAAGCTCATGGGAAAGCCCAAGGAGTCCTTCATCGGGAAGAACACCCGAGACTTCCTCGACTGGGACAGCCTGGGCATCCGGTTCGACGACTTCTGGGAAAAGCTGCGGCAAGGCAAGCCGCAAAAGCTGCTGCGCCGGGTGCCCAAGGAAAACGGCAAGACCCTGGTGCTGACCGAGCACTACGCCCCCGTGTTCGACCAGGACGGCAGGGCCACCCGCGTGCTGAAGGTCTCGCACAGCTTCCTCGAATGATCAGAAAGCCACCGGCCCCCGAACCCGAAAAAACGCGTACTTTCGCGGCATCAACCAACAACCAACCTACATGCTTCCCATCCTGAAACTGATTTTTGTGGCCATTGTGATGATGGTCTTTGTGGTAGGGGCGATGTCCGTGCGCATCCTCTTCAAGCGCGACGGGCACTTCTCGGGCGGCAGTTGCCAATCGAGCCCCGAGCTCCGCCGCCGCGGCATCGTCAACTGCGCCTGCTCGGCCGACGAGGTCGATACTTGCTCCACCGAGGAGGCCAAGGCCTGAGGCCAGGCCAGTTGGCAGAAAGCGTAACAAATTGGACGGCCCGCGGGAAATCTTCCCGCGGGCCGTCCAATTTGGGTTCGGCAGCATCGCGCCGCGCGCTGTCTCACTGGTAGGTCCTGGAGATGTTGGCGTTGTTGGTGCGGGTGGAGTCGATCATGCGGTTGAGGTCCTGGTGCAGCTTCCGGAGGGTCTCGTTGGAGCTGTTCATGTTGGCATAGACCTGCTCCAACTGCCTGACCTTCTGCTGGAGCTTCATCAGGTTCTGGTTCTCCTGGTTCAGGCGCAAGATCATCACTTCCTTCTCGATGATCTGCCGCTGGCTCAGGACCAGCGAGTCTCCA
This sequence comes from Bacteroidota bacterium, assembly GCA_020048645.1. Taxonomy (GTDB): domain Bacteria; phylum Bacteroidota; class Bacteroidia; order Bacteroidales; family UBA6013; genus UBA6013. The sequence continues at coordinate 21,584 of JAIFMG010000198.1, forward strand.
AGGTTGATGTTGGTGCCTTGCTGAAGGGTCAGCTCCTTCTGCATCTCGTTCTTCTGGCTCGTCAGGGTCTCGATCTGGGCGTTGGCGTTCTCGAGGTTCCGCTTCTGCTTGCGGCTGTCCACGAAAAGCCAGATGGCCAGCGCGAAGAAGACAATGGCGAAAATGATGGCCACCACCGCCAGCCCGTTCGAACGCTCCTCTTCTTCCAGAACCTGGCTTTCTGGGGTTTCTGGGTCTTGGTAGGTCTCTTTCTCTTGCATGGAAATGATTTTTAGGTTGTGAAATAGATGGAAAGGGTGGGGTCGGGGTGGTTTGAGTTTGCGGTTTTGGGGATGCCGTCCGGTCAGGCCAGGGTCGGGTCGGCCTTGGCCGCGATCCTGGTGATGTCGAACCCGACCATCTTCACGCCGACGATTTCGCCGTTCTCGTCGCGGAAAGGCACGTAGCTCTCGAACAGGACCACGGGGCCCTTGGGGGTGACATAGACGTTCTGGGTCACGTTCTTGATGCCGTGGCCCAGGTCCTCGAGCATCTCCTGGTACTTGACCAGGTCGAAGTGGTCGATGGAGATGAGCATCTGGTGCTGCTTGCCCAGGAAGTTCTCGTAGGAGAGGTTGAGCACCTTCGAGAACTCGTCGTTCACCGAGCGGATCTTGCCGGCCAGGTCCATCTCCACGATGGCGAAGGAGTTGTCGAAGACCTCCAGCGAGGTTTCCAGGTCCTTGATGCGCCGCGAGGATTCCTCCTGCGTGGACTGGAGCTCCTCGAGGTTCTGGCGCATCTCCTCCTCCTGCTGGATGAGCTGCTCGCTCTGGATCTTCGATTCGCGCAGCAGGGCGGCGGTGCGGCTGTTGATCTTGACGTTCGAGATGGTCGAGGCGATGCTCTCGCCGACTTTCTCGACGAACTCGATCTGGTAGTTGGCGTAGGGGTTGAAAGAGGCGATCTCGATGACGCCATAGACCTCCTCGTTGAGCTTCAGGGGCACGATCAGCAGGCTGCGCGGGTTGGCCTTGCCCAGGCCGGAGGTGATGTTGACGTAGCCGTCGGGGATGTCGGTCATGTGGATGGTCTGCTTTTCGAGCAAGGCCGTCCCGACCAGCCCCTCGCCCTTGCGCACCTGCTTGTGGACGAACTTCTTGCGCTCATAGGCGTAGGCGGCCGTCAGTTCCAGGATGATGTCCTCCTTGTTGTCGTCGTTGAGGATGAACATGCCTCCCTGGTTGGCCTCCAGGTACTTGACCAGGTTGCTGATGATGCTGTAGGAGAGCTGCTCCATGTTGTCGTTGTGCATCCGCAGGATGTCGCCGAACTTGGCCAGGCCCCGGGTCACCCAGTTGCGCTGCTCGTCCTCGGTCTTGCGGTTGTCCTCCTTCTCGGCGGCCTTCTGGAGGTTCATGCGCATGTTGATCAGCGAGTTGCCCAGGATGTCGCCCTCGCTCAGGGGCGTGAACTCGGACTTGAAGTTGCCTTTGCCGATTTCCTGCGAGAACTCGGAGGTCTTGCGCAGGCTCTCGATGAAGGAGTTCAGGGCGTTGGCCATTTCGCCGATCTCGTCGTTGTTGACCTTCATCTTGTCATCGGGCAGGATGCCCTTGCTCATGCGCAGCAGCACCTGCTTGAGGAAGTTGATGGGCTTGATGATGCTCAGGATGGTGAGCCAGGCGATGACCAGGGCCACGAAGAACAGGATGGTGCCGATGACCACGATGACCCGCTGGAAGCTGTCGAACGAATCGACCATGCGGCGGTTGCTGTCGCGCGAGAAGGCCTCGATGCGCCCCAGCAGGTCGCTCAGCTCTGCCAGGATGTTGTCGGTCATGATGATGACCTCGCCGTTGTCGTCCACCATCGGGATGACCATCCAGGTGATGGTCAGGTCGCTGTAGCTCTCGAAGTCGTCGAGCTGCTCCATGATGTTCTTGTGCTGCACGAAGAGCGAGTCCTCGATGGAGGCCATGATCTGCAGCAGGTCCTTGGTCTCCTGCTCGGGCCAGAGCTTGGAGAGGTAGGTCAGCGTGTCCTTGTAGTGCTGGAACACCTCGCCATGCAGCTCCTTGAGCTTGACCTTGTCCTTGGTGTCGGGCAAGGCGTTGTGTACCCAGTTCTTGATCAGCATCTTGGAGCTGTTCAAGTCCACCAGGAGGTTGTTGAGCTCGGCCACCGATGGGGTGTACACCTGGATGATGGTGTCCGAGATTTCCCGGTTTTTGCTCAAGGTGGAATAGATCCACACGCTGCTGAGCATGACGGCGAAGGTAAGGATGCCGAAGCCGAAACTTAGGCGCCTCGCGATGGTGAATCGAAACTTCATCGGCCTGTGGCTTGAAAAGGGTTTTCGAAAGGCCGCTGCGGCGGCTCCAACAAATTTACCGCATTTCGCGAATTACGCAAAGCCTAGGCCTTCTTTTGCCTTGGGGATGCCAGGTCTTCATTCGACCACATCCAGCGTCATGAGCCCTTCCAGCGAGATTTCGTAGGAAATGAGCAGCACTTCCTGCACCTGGTAGTCCGTTTCAACCTCCAGTGACATGATGCCGGTGAGCGACATGTCGTAGGAGGGCGTGAGCTCCGAAGTGTCGCCCCTCTGGCGGATTTCGAGCTCCATCAGGTCGCAGATTTCCATTTCGTAGCTCAACTGCAGCCGTTCGCTCATCTTGAGCACCTTGACGATCTGCAGGGCCATGAGGTCTTCCAGCGAAAGGTTGTAGCTGGGCTTGAGCGTGGCCGCGTCGGTCGAGCTGACCAGGCTGACTTCGAGCAAATCGTCGAGGGCGATTTCGTAGATTCCTTGCGCGTGGCCCTGGGCTGGCGCCACCGTGGCGGCCAGCAGCCCGGCAAGAGCGTTCATGAGGAGCTTCTTTTTCATGGGGGAGGATTGGATGGCCGGATAGGACGACAAGAGGCGAGCCGATGGTGGGACGCCCGCCATGGCTTCTACGAAGACCACGGGGTGAAGGTTTAGTTCACGAGTATCGCCAGCTCCTTGAGGGCCTCGAGCACCGAGATGTTGTACTTGGTCGCGTTGCGGACATTGAGCTCGAACTTCTGCTTGTTGTCGCGGATCACGAAGTTGATGGCCGCGCCGCTTTGCGCCAGGCCCTCGTTCTCGGTGATGACCAGGGTGCTGTTGGTGCCGACCTTCTGGAGCACCGTGGCCAGGTTCGCGCTCTGGTTCTTGGGCACGAAGAGCATGTGGCAGTTGGTGATCTCGCTCGTGGAGTTGAAGGTCTTGACCACGATGGGCTGGTTGCCCGCCCGCTTGGTGGCGGCCATGTCTTGAAGCTCGGGGGTGATGGCCGCGCCGGCTCCCAGGACGCCGATCACGAAATCGCCCGTGGTGTAGGACGAGGGCCACTGGAAGTACTTGGTGAAGTTGTAGATGAAGACCGATTGCATCTTGGCCACTTGCGCATGGCTGCTCTGGGCGAAACCGGCGATGAGCAACGCGAGGAACAGGACTTTTTTCATGGGAGGTAAGGTTTTAGGTTTGGGGTCATGCTGGATGGGAAAGCTGGCTGCCGGAGGGGAGGCTAGGCGAGCCTAAGTCCTTTTGACATTTTTTTTCAAATTGTGAACCAAATCTTCAAAATGAAACGCTAATGTCGCCAAACATCTGCTGGATCCGCGTTTTTTCTGCCTCCGAGAACTCGTTTCCGCTCAGCTCGATGGCCAGGATCTGCTTCAGGCGAGAGGCCGAGGCCGGCAACTGGCGCAGCCCGCAGCTCTTGATTTCCAAGACCTTCAAGGTCTTGACCTGCTCCAGGGCCGCGAAGGCCGCGTCCAGGTCGAGGCTTGGGTTCCGCGAGAGGTCCAGCGTGCCCAGGCGGGCCAGCGTCTTTAACTCTTCTGGCAACCGTTGCAGGCCGCAGCCCGAGAGGTCCAGGTTCTTGAGCTGGGCCATGCGGGCCAGGTGGGGCAGGCTGGCGGCCAGGTCGAGGCCCAGGTTGCCCCCCAGGCCCAGGTGCTGCACCTTGGCAAGCCCCACGGCGCTCGCGGGCAGTGCCCTAAGGCCGTTTTCGCCCAAGCCCAGGGTCTCCAGGGCGGGCAGTTTCGAGAGCTCCGCCAGCAGGGCCTCATCGACCCGCAGGCCCGGCATGTGGTTGAGCTGCAGGTTCGACAGCTTGGCCAGCGCCAGCAGGCTGGGCGGGAAGGCCTCCAGCCGCAGCCCGCTCAGGTCGAGCCGCTCGAGGGCCGCCAGCCGGGCCAGGGTCGGCAGCGTGGCCGCCAGGTCCAGCTCGGGGTTGTCGGCCAGCTCCAGGTTTTTCAGGGCCGAGAGGTTCGAGAACTCCTGGGGCAGCAGCCGAAGGCCGTTCGCGTTGAGCTGGAGGCTTTCCAGCTTGACCAGGTTGGCCAGGGTGCTGGGCAGGGCCGTGAGCTGGTTCTGCGAGAGCGTCAGCACCTTGAGCTTGCCAAGCTGGCCCAGGCTGCCCGGCAGTTCGGCAAGCTGGTTGCGGTGCAGCAGAAGCTGCTCCAGGGCCTTGAGCTGGCCCAGGCTCTGGGGCAGGGCCGAGAGCTGGTTTCCGGCCAGGTTGAGGCTCACCAGGCGTTCCAGCTTGCCCAGCTCTTCGGGAAGGCTGTCGAGCTGGTTGTCGCGCACGTCCAGCTCCGAGAGGCGGCTGAGCCTGCCCACAGTGGCGGGCAGTCGGGCCAGGCGGTTGTCGGACAGGTAGAGCGATTTCAGGTTCGCGCACTTGCCCAGATCGGCCGGCAGGCTGTCGATCTGGTTCTGGAAGATGGAAATCTCCACCAGCCCGTCGAGGAAGCCGATTTCGGGCGGCAGCGTGCGGAGCAGGTTGCGCCACATGTAGAGGCCTTGCAGGCTGGTGAGCTTGCCGATCTGCGGAGGCAGTACCGCTATCTGGTTGCCCCAGAGGTACAAGGCCTGCAGCTTGGAAAGGTCGCCCAGGGCCGCGGGCAGTTCCGTCAGGCGGTTGGAGTTGGCGTCCAGGGTCTTGAGCTGCGCCAGTCCGAAAATGGCCTCGGGCAGCCGGGCCAGTTGGTTTGCGTCGATGAAGAGCTCCTCCAGGCTGGCCAGTTGGCCCAGCGAGGCGGGCAGGTCCGTGAGCTGGTTGCTGCCCAGGTAGAGCTGCTCGAGCTGCTCGAACTCGCAGACCACGGGCGGCAGGTTGCCCAGCCTGTTGCCCGAGAGGTCAAGGAACCGCAGCCCCTCGGCCTTGGCCAAGCCCGAGGGCAGGCTGGTCAGGCGGTTGTCCGAGAGGTACAGCTCCTGGAGGTTCTTGAGGTTCTTGACCGACTCGGGCAGGCGCTCCAGGAGGTTCGACGAGACGCGCAGGCTGGTGAGCTTCTTGAGCTTGCCGATTTCCTCGGGCAGGCTGGTCAACTGGTTGTAGCTCAAGACCAGCTCGTGCAGGTTGCGGAGCTTGCCGATCTCGGCGGGCAGGCTGCTGAGGTTTTGGCCGCTCAGGTCGAGCAGATAGACCTCCTTGGGAGTTTCGAGGGCCTCTTCCAGCGAGCGGAAGGTGGGCGCCCCGCTGGGCACCTGCGCCCAGAGCTGGGGCAGGCAGAAGGCCGTCAGGGCGATGAGCAGGAGGGCTTTTCTCATGGTCTCGGTGGTTTTGCTGGTGAAAGTGGGGCGAATTTAGACCATTTGGCCCAAATGGCAGCCTGGCCGACGCGGCCCTGCCCACGCGTGGGAAGGCGCTCAGCGGGCAATGCCCTGGGCCTGGACCTGCCCCTCGAAGACGAAGGTGGCCGGGCCTTCGAGCCAGATGTCGCGGAAGAGGCCCGGCTCGCGCACCAGGCGGACGCGCAGCTCGCCGCCGGGCGTGCGGATGTCGAAGCTCTGGGGCCCCATGCTGTCGGCGGCCTCGACCAGCGCCGCGGCCGTAACGCCGGTGCCGCAGGCCAGGGTCTCGTCCTCGACGCCCCGCTCGTAGGTGCGGACCTCGAGCAGACGGCCTTGGCGGCGCACCAGGTTGAAGTTGGTGCCCCGCGCCGCGAAGCGCTCGCCGTAGCGCACCGCGCGGGCCTGGCCCAGCAGGTCGGCGCCCTCCAGCTCGCTGGCCCGGCGGACGTAGTGCGGCGAGCCCGTGTCCAGGAAGAAGTCCTGGCCGATGGGCTCGAGCTCCCGCACGTCGTTCATCTTCAGCATCACCCAGTCGGGGCGGGCCGGGGCGTAGCGCAGCTCGTGCGGGCCGTCCACCGCCTCGAAGGTGGTGGCCTCGGCCTGGGCGGGAACCAGGCCGATCCGCTTGGCGAAGGCCCCCGCGCAGCGGCCGCCGTTGCCGCAGAGGGTGCTCTCCCCGCCGTCGGAGTTGAAATAGACCATGCGGAAGGCCGTTTCCTCGGCCTTTTCGAGCAGGATCAGCCCATCGGCCCCGATGCCGAAACGCCGGTGGCAGAGCGCCGCGACCAGCCGATTCCGCCCCGCGCCGGGCTCGAAAAGGCCCTCGCGGTTGTCAATCATGATGAAATCGTTGCCGCAGCCTTGGTATTTGTGGAATGTCAACAGCATGGTTTAGCGAAATCTTTGCGGACTTTAACCTTTGTTTAAGCACAGCCGGGGCCTGTCGGGCGTTAAATTCGCGAGACCGGAACGCAAGGCTTGATTTTCAGACAGACCCTGGGGGCAATCGGTTGCCGATGGATTTCCTCCTGGGCCAAAATTTCCAGGCAAAAGTGTGAATTTTTCGAGACCTTGGCCTCGCCGGAGGGATTCTCTTGATGAAATTTTGCTCAATAAAACCAAAAGATAGGCATATGGAAAAAACGAATGTCAGACAGATGCTGGCCTTGCTGGGCGCCTCCGTGATGGGCGGCCTGGTGGCCTTGGGCGTTTTCGGGATGATCAACCAGCCCCACCAGCCCAGTCCGCTGGTCTCGCAGCCCCTCGTGGGCTCGTACAGCGTGTCGGCCGAGGCCGCGGGCCTCGATTTCACCATGGCCGCCGCGCGCAGCGTCCACTCGGTCGTACACGTCAAGACCCGTGCCGCCAGCAGCCCGAGCTCCTTCTACGACCTGCTCTGGGGGCAGCAGGGCGCCGTGGTCTCCTCCGGCTCGGGCGTCATCCTTTCGGCCGACGGCTACATCGTTACGAACAACCACGTCGTCGAAAGCTCGAACGAGATCGAGGTGGTGCTCAACGACAAGCGCTCGTTCCGGGCCGAGGTCGTCGGCAAGGATCCCTCGACCGACCTGGCCCTGCTCAAAATCGAGGGCGAGGGCCTGCAGCCCATCGAGATGGGCAACTCCGACGCCCTGCGCGTGGGCGAGTGGGTCCTGGCCGTGGGCAACCCCTTCAACCTGACCTCCACCGTAACGGCCGGCATCGTCAGCGCCAAGGGCCGCAACATCAACCTCCTGCAAAACCAGTACGCCATCGAGTCCTTCATCCAGACCGACGCCGCCGTCAACCCCGGCAACAGCGGCGGGGCCCTGGTTTCCACCGACGGGCGGCTGGTGGGCATCAACACCGCCATCGCCTCGCGCAGCGGCTCGTTCTCGGGCTATTCCTTCGCCATCCCGACCAGCATCGTCGAGAAGGTCGTCAACGACCTCAAGGAGTTCGGCCAGGTGCAGCGCGGCCTGCTGGGCGTCAACATCCGCGAGGTGGATGCCCCGGTGGCCCAGGAGCTGGGCCTGGACAAGGTCGAAGGCGTGCTGGTGGTCAGCACCGTCGAGAACGGGGCGGCCGCCGAGGCGGGCATCAAGCCCAACGACGTCATCCTCAAGGTCAACGGCGCGCCCGTCAACAGCGTGGCCGAGTTGCAGCAGGCCGTCAGCCTGCACCGCCCCGGCCAGAGCGTCAGCCTGCTCCTCCTGCGCGACGAGGAGCCCTTGGAGCTCGATGTGGTCCTCAAGAACAAGCACGGCAACACCGACATGGTCAGCATGGATTCGTACATGCGCATGCTCGGGGCCGAGTTCGAGCCGGTCGATCCGCTGGAGCTCAAGCGCCTGCGCATCCCCTCGGGCGTGAAGGTCGCCACGCTTTCGCCCGGCAAGCTCCTGCGCGCCGGCGTGCGCGAGGGCTACGTCATCACCAAGGTCAACAACCAGCTCGTGGCCACGGTCGAGGACATCCGCGTCGCCCTCGAAAACAGCAGCGGAGGCATTTACATCGAAGGCATCTACCCCAACGGCGACAGCGAGTACTACGCCTTCGGGATGCAGTGAGCCGGGGCTGATTTTTGGCCCGCGCAATGGCTTTTTCGCGGCAGGGGCGCCCCACTTCGGGCGCCCCTGTTATATTCGCGGGCCATTACGCATCTTTCTTCATCCGAAAAACCCAAGCTGATGAGATTTGAACTGGAGCAACCGGTCTTGCGCGCCATCGGGCAAGTGGCCCAGAAGATGGGCATCAAGGCCTACGTCGTGGGCGGCCACGTCCGCGACCTGCTGCTCAACCAACTGCACCACTGGAACCGCGAAACCACGGACATCGACATCGTTACCGAAGGAGACGGCATCGCCCTGGCGCAGGCCGTGGCCAAGAGCCTGCCCGGAAGGCCCAAGGTCAGCATCTACAAGACCTACGGAACGGCGGCCTTCCCCTACAAGGGCCTCTCGCTCGAGTTCGTCGGAGCCCGCAAGGAATCCTACCGTGGCGAGAGCCGCAACCCCACCGTCGAGGCCGGCACCCTGCGCGACGACCAGCTCCGCCGCGACTTCACCATCAACGCCATGTCCATCACCCTCGACCCCGACGACTTCGGCCTGCTGCTCGACCCCTTCGGCGGTGTGGACGACCTCGAGCGGCGGCTAATCCGCACCCCGCAAGACCCCGACATCACCTTCAGCGACGACCCCCTGCGCATGATGCGCGCCATCCGGTTCGCCGCACAGCTCGATTTCCGGATCGACCCCGACTGCCAGCGCGCCATCCGCCAGAACGCCCAGCGGCTCGACATCGTTACCATCGAGCGCGTCATGGTCGAGTTCAACAAGATCATGCTCGCACCCGTCCCCTCCGTGGGCCTCTACCTGCTCGACGACCTCGAGCTGCTCGGGCGGTTCTTCCCCGAGATGATCGCCCTCAAAGGCGTCGAGTCGGTCAATGGGCGCGCGCACAAGGACAACTTCATCCACACCCTGACCGTGCTCGACAACACCGCCCGCAAGTCCGACGACCTCTGGCTGCGCTGGTCGGCCCTGCTGCACGACATCGGCAAGCCCAAGTCCAAGCGCTTCGAGGCCAAGCAGGGCTGGACCTTCCACTCGCACGAGGTCATTGGCGCCAACATGGTCAAGCCCATCTTCCAGCGCCTGCGCCTACCCCTGAAGGAGCCCCTGCGCCTGGTCGAAAAGCTCGTGCTGCTCCACCTGCGCCCCATCGTGCTTTCGAAGGAAGAAGTAACCGACTCGGCCGTGCGCCGCATCCTCTTCGACGCCGGACCCGACATCGAGGCCCTCATGGCCCTCTGCGAGGCCGACATCACCTCCAAAAACGCCGCCAAGGTCAAGCGCTACATGGCCAACTTCCAGCTTGTCCGCCAGAAAATCAAGGAGATAGAGGAAAAAGACCACTTGCGCAACTTCCAGCCGCCGATTTCGGGCGAGGAAATCATGGCCACCTTCGGCCTGGCGCCCAGCAAGCAGGTCGGCCTGATCAAGGACGCCATCAAGGACGCCATCCTGGAGGGCGCCATTGGCAACAACCGCGAGGAGGCCTGGGCCTTCATGCTGGCTCGCGCGGCCGAGCAGGGCCTCAGCCCGCTGGCAACGGGCGGCGTAGCCTAGCTGATGGCCTCCCAGCGCTGCCGCCCGGCCCGCTGCCGCTCGATCTGCCGGACATAGACCTGGTTGTCAGGATGTTCCAGCTTCGGGTCGGCCTCCAGCAGGGCGCCGGCCTGGCGGCGGGCCTCCTCGAGGATCTGCCCATCGCGCGAAAGGTCCGCGATCTTCAGGCTCATGGGCAGGCCGCTCTGCTGCGTGCCTTCTATGTCGCCCGGACCGCGCAGCTTGAGGTCTTCCTCGGCGATGCGGAAGCCGTCGTTGGTCTCGCACATCACCCCCAGCCGCTTGCGGGCATCGGCCGACAGCTTGTGGTCGGTCATGAGCACGCAGAACGAACGTTCGGCGCCCCGGCCCACCCGCCCGCGGAGCTGGTGGAGCTGCGAGAGCCCAAAGCGGTCGGCGCTCTCAATGACCATCACCGAGGCGTTGGGCACGTTCACGCCCACCTCAATGACCGTGGTGGCCACCATGATCTGGGTCTTGCCCTCGGCGAAGAGCCGCATGGCCTTTTCCTTCTCCTCGGGCTTCATCTGGCCATGCACCACGCTCACGGCATACTGCGGCGGCGGGAAAGCCCGCGTGATGCTCTCGTAGCCGTCGTTGAGGTCCTTGTACGACTGGAAATCCTCGTGCTCCGACTCGTTGATCAGCGGATAGACCACATAGACCTGGCGTCCCTTGCCGATTTCTTCGCGCATGAGCTTGAAGACCCGAAGCCGCTGCGAGTCGTACAGGTGCGCCGTCGCGATGGGCTTCCGGCCCGGCGGCAGCTCGTCAATGACCGAGATTTCGAGGTCGCCGTAGAGCGTCATGGCCAGCGTCCGCGGGATGGGCGTGGCCGTCATGACCACCACGTGCGGCGGGGTCTCCTCGTTCTTGGCCCACATCCTGGCGCGCTGGGCCACGCCGAAGCGGTGCTGCTCGTCCACCACCACCAGCCCGAGGTTCTGGAACACGACCCTGTCTTCGAGCAGGGCGTGCGTGCCCACCACAATGTCGAGCTGCCCCGAGGCCAGGTCCTCGAGCATCCGGGCGCGCTCCTTGGCCTTGGTCGAGCCCGTGAGCAGCTCCACCCGCACGGGCATTTCGCCCAGCAGCCCGCGCAGCGAGTCGCGGTGCTGCGTGGCCAGAATCTCGGTGGGGGCCATCAGGCAGGCCTGGAAGCCGTTGTCGAGGGCCAGGAGCATGAGCATCAGGGCCACCAGGGTCTTGCCGCTGCCCACGTCGCCTTGCAGCAGGCGGTTGCAATGCCGGCCCGAGCCCAGGTCGCGGCGTATCTCCTTGAGCACCCGCTTCTGGGCGCCCGTCAGGGGAAAGGGCAGGAAATCGTTGTAGAAGGTGTTGAACTTCTGCCCGACCTTCTCGAAGACCAGCCCCCGCGACCGGGCCTTGCGCGCGCCCATCTGCCGCAGCAGGCTGAGCTGGATGTAGAACAGCTCCTCGAACTTGAGCCGGAAAGTGGCCTGCCCCAGCGCCTGGCCCGTGCTGGGCAGGTGCAGCTCGCGGACGGCCTCGGCCCGGCCCGGTAGGCGCATCCGCTCAAGCAGCTCGGCTCCCAGGGTCTCGGGCAGGCCCGGCATTTCGCGCAGCACGTTCTCGATCAGCCGGGCCACGGCCTTGCTGTGCAGTCCGGCCTTCTTCATGGTCTCCGAGGTGTTGTAAACGGCCTCGAGGCTGGCTCCCCGCGCCTGGTAGTCCTCCAGCAAGGTCGTGTCGGGGTGCGTGAAGTTGAGCTTGCTGCCAAAGCGCCCCGGCTTGCCGAAGAGCACGTACTCGACATCGGTGCGGATCATGCGCTGGATCCAGTCCAAAGCCTTGAACCACACCACTTCCACGCTCCCGGTCTCGTCCGTGAAGTCCGCGACAAGCCACTGGCGCTTGCCGTTCTGCCGGAGCTTGGGCGCGCTGAACTTGCCCTTGAGCTGCACATGGGCCAGCTCGTTGTCCAGCTCGCCCACGCTCACGAACCGCGAACGGTCGAGGTACTTGTAGGGGTAATGCTGGAGCAGGTCCATCGGCGTGCGCACTCCCAGCTCCTTTTCGAGCACCTGGGCCCTGCGCACGTTCATCCCGTAGATCTGCTGGAGCTCGCCGTTGAGGTCGATCTTGGCCATCGGACGTTTTTAAAGGCAAAAAAAGCGATTTTTTTCGGCTTGGAAGCCTTCTCGTGCCCCGGCAACTGCCGCGGCCACCCATCGGGCGAAGCCCACAGGGCGCGAAATCGCCTGGAAACCAGGCACAACCGCCCCGCCGCGCATGCCCCGCCCCAAGGCCCATCCCGACAAAGGCCAAAGATAGGCAATCGGAACGTCCACCCAAGCCCTCGCCTGCCCCAGCCGCGAAAGGCCAGCCCACAAGCCGCCTTCGGCCCGACAAAGTCCATGCGCTCGCGTTGGCGGAAATTTTTCGCAGATTGGGTCTGGGTCAGGATCAACCTCCCGAAAAGCCGGGCTCACTTTCCGGTTCGCGACTGTTCATCGCCAAAGCCCCTTGCCGCTGTCCCATGACTTCCCAAGTTTGCAAAACCTTCCGATTCGATTTTTCGCAGATTGGCGTGGAGCTGGGACGTGTTCCTTTCACTTTTGAGCGCGGTCGAAAAAGGCCATTTCTAAAATTCGCTTTCAAAAAATATCTTTGACTATCAATTGGTTACAAATAAAAAAATGCAAATAATGGTTCTTATGCTGGACCCAGCCTTGCTTATCGCATATGGTTTTTCCTTGCAAAACGCCGTCCCACTCATCCCCTCTAATTTTGATTTCAAAAAATTTTCGTGCCCTTCGTGCCTTTCGTGGACAAATCCCCTCCAAGGACAAAAA
>JAIFMG010000132.1 GCA_020048645.1 Bacteroidota bacterium
ATCCAAGGCACAGAAACACATTCGAAACCTACAAGAATTACAACACATTACAGCCAAATCACATCTTTAAGGAATAGAACAATAAATCATTCCGAAAAATAATTTAAAATGAATATCCGTAAATATTAACATTCTCTCTGCGTTTACGGTTAATATTGCATTTGCTACTTGAATCTAGGAATGCGCACCTCCTGAAGCCGCGCCAATCCGTCAAAATTCGAACTGGCAGGTTTGAGATGTCCACCAGCCGACTTTGGCCTTGGACATTCGTGGTTTTGACGGGTAGTTGGTTCATCTGGGGTTTGAAATTGACAATAGCCAAAGATACAAACTATGTTTTCGAGAAGCAAATGCCTGGGCGATTTTTTTGAAAGCGCGGGCGAGTCGTGCTTAGAGATGCGTTGAAAAACCGCAAGTATTTGTTTGTCAAGAGGATAGCCTGCCTCTTGTGCGCCTGGGAATCGAAGATCGAGCGGCCCCGGGGCGCTTGGGAGGGGCCGTTCTGCCGATGCGGCAGGGATGGGATGCGAACAGCCTCGGATGGGATTCGGGAATGGGCGAACCCGGGCGGACCAGAACCCTTAGGGGTACAAAGTGGCAAAAGCGCTTGTCCATGAATCCTGAACTTTTGCAGGCAAGTTGGTGGTATGGCTTGATTTTGAGCGCCGAATCATTATTTTTGCCGCGAACCCAAAAGAAACAAAGCGATGATAAGAACCACACTCGCCTACCTGATCTGCTTCTTCTACATCTTCTTCGCGCTGGTCTTCGTCCTGCCCATCGTGCTGATGCGGGCCTTCGGCATGGACCAGCGGGCCGACCAGCTCGTGGTGGCGCTGGTGCAGAGCTGGGCACGGGTGATGATCTGGTCCACGGGCTCGCGGGCCGAGCTGCTGGGCCACGAGAACCTGCCCGCGCACGACAGCTTCTGCCTGGTGAGCAACCACCAGAGCAACTTCGACATCCCGCTGATCCTGGGCTTCATCCCCCGGAAGATCGGCTTCGTGGCCAAGCACGAGCTGGGCAAGGTCCCTTTCCTGAGCACCTGGATGCAGATCATCGGCTGCGTGCTGATCGACCGCCGCGACGGGCAGCAGGCCGTGCAGATCATCCGCGAGCGCATAGAGCTGGCCCAGCAGGGGCATCCCATCGTCATCTTCCCGGAAGGCAGCCGCAGCAAGGACGGCCAGATGCGCCCCTTCAAGCAGGGCGGGCTGAGGGCCGTCTTCGACTCGGGCATCACCATCGTGCCCGTAACGGTTTCCAACACCTTTCCGCTGTTCGAGCAGCAAGACCGCCTGGTGCCCCAGAAGCTGTTCCTGAACATCCATCCGGCCGTCGAGACCCGCGGCCTGGCCCCCGAGGACTTCCCCACCGTGGTCGAACAACTGCGGCAGACCATCGAGCAAGGCATCCAGGAACAGCCGCAAGTCGATTGGGGATTCCAGTTCTACCTCAACCAGAACCTCAACCTGCCCAATTTCCGCGACTGGCTCTGAGCGCCGCGGCGGGCGGGCGGCTTTTTTATTTGGGGGAAAAAGCGTAATTTCGTTGTCGCTAAGACCTGAGTTTTCCGCAAAATCCTCCTTAATTCCCTTTTCAGAATGAACATTCCCAAGAATTTGAAGTACACCCAAGACCACGAATGGGTACGGGTGGAAGGCGAAGAAGCCTACGTGGGCATCACCGAATATGCCCAGGGCGAGCTCGGTGACGTCATCTTCATCGAAATCGAGACCGAGGGCGAAAGCCTTTCCAAGGGCGACACCTTCGGCACCGTCGAGGCCGTGAAGACCGCCTCCGACCTGTTCATGCCCCTGACGGGCGAGGTGCTCGAGGCCAATCCCATCCTTTCCGAAAAGCCCGAGCTGGTCAACTCCGACCCCTACGGCCAAGGGTGGATGATCAAGATTTCCGTGGCCAAGGCCGAGGAGCTGGACGGACTGATGGACGCCGAGCAGTACGAGGCGACCATCGCCTGAGCCGAGGCCTTCCCTCCATGAGACATCCCGCCCTCCCCTTAGGAAGGCGGGATGTTTTTTTCATGGAAGAAAGCGAGGCCTGACGGGCAATACCATTTGCTATCCAACGTGATAGATTGCCATGAAGTGCCTTGGTTTTCGCATTGAACCCCTACGGGGTTCTGGTTCGCGGTGGTTCTCTGCTCCCCGGATTTCATCCGGGGCTATCCACATTCAATCCCTTCGGGATAGGTGGAATAGCCCGATTTTGTCGGACGCTGGCACTTGTGATGTTCACCAACGAACGCAACTTGGCACAAGGAGACCACGGCCAACGGCGGATCAGTACGAAAGCTCGACCCAGTAACCGCTGTGGTTGCGGACGTTGAGCACCCATCCGCCCTTGAAGATGAGGTACTGGCCGCGGATGCCCACCAGCGGCGCCTCCACCACGGGCTGCTTGTCGAGCTTGAGGCTGGTTATCTTCTTGGGGTATTCCAGGACCGGGTATTCCAGCCGGGTGATCTCGTCCTGGTCCGTCACGTAGAGGCGGAGCTCCTCGGGCAGGAACTGCCAGGCGCGCTGCTTCTGCTCGATGAGGTCAACCGGCCCATCCGAGATGTTTTTGAGCATCTTCTGCCAGTTGGTCTTGTCGTTGAAATGCTTCTTGAGCTCCACCTCGATCAGGCCGGCCAGTTGGCGGTAGGGCGTCTTGGCGAGCCGGATGGCCATGGAGGCGCCCTGGTCGATCCAGCGGGTGGGCACCTGGGTGTGGCGGGTGACGCCGACCTTGAGGCCGCTGGCCACGGCCAGATAGACGTAGTGGTCCACCAGGCTGTTGGCGCGGGCCCATTCCATGTCGCGGGCGATGCCGAGGTGGGCCTGGTCGAGCTCGGGGCGTAGGATGCCCGGGTCGCCCTGGGGCAGGGTCTGGAAGCACTTGAAGCAGAGGCCGTCCATGAAGGTCTTGGTGATCTTCTTGCCGCAGTGCGTGCAGGTGATCAGCCCGGTGAAGGCCAGGCGGACCGACTGCCCGAGCAGCGGTTTGAGGGCGTGCGACTGGTCGGGGTTTTCGAGCCAGTAGCCCACGGGCGTCTCGGGGCGCGTGGCCATTTTGAGCAATTGCAAACGGGAAGTCATGCTGTGGGTTGGGATGGGTAAAACAAGAGGAATGCGCGGGGGGAGGCGCTGGCCTAGGCGCCGCGGTGTATCCTGACGCCGAGCACCATCACGTCGTCGAGCTGCTCCTCCTGGCCCTTCCATTCGAGGAAAGTCCGCTCGACGATCTCGCGCTGCTGGGCCATGTGGAATTTCTGGGCCTCGACAACCATCTGCTTGAAGGGCCGAGTCATGAACTTCTTGCCCTCGGGCCCGCCAAACTGGTCCTGATAACCGTCGGAGAACATGTAAAGGGCATCACCTTCAAGCAGTTGAAGCTCGTGGTTGGTGAATGAGCCCTCGTTGTAGAAGATGCCGATGGGCATGGTGTTGGCGCGGATCTGGTAGAGCCAGTGGTCGGGGCCCTCGAAGCGGGAAAGCTCGCCGCGGAGCATGGGCTGGCCTTTGGCGCGGACGATGTAGAGCGGGCTGAAGGCGCCGGAGAAGTGCATCCGGAGGGTCTCGTTGTCGATGATGCACATGGCCACGTCCATGCCGTCCTTGTTGTCGGTCTTCTTGCCCGACTGCTTGAGCGAGCGCTTGAGCAGCTCGCGGAGCTCGGTGAGGATCTGGGAGGCGGACTCCCACTGGCGGTAGCTGACGACCTCGTCGAGCAGGGCCTTGCCGAGCATGGACATGAAGGCGCCCGGCACGCCGTGCCCGGTGCAGTCGGCCGCCGCGAGGAAGGTCGCGCCGCGGCTTCCGCCCAGGGGCGACTTCTCGGTCTGGCGCATCCAGTAGAAGTCTCCGCTGACGATGTCGCGGGGCTGGAAGAAGACGAACGAATCGGGGAAGAACTGGCGGACCTCCTCCTCGGCGGGCAGGATGGCCGACTGGATGCGGCTGGCGTAGTTGATGCTGGAGGTGATGCTGCGGTTCTTCTTCTCGAGCTCCTTCTTCTGGCTTTCGAGCTGGGCGTAGATGCGGGCCTTGTCGAGGGCGATGGCGATGAAGGCCGTGAGGTTGGCCAGCAGGTTGGTGTGGTACTTGTTATAGACGTTGACCTCGCTGGACTGGATGGTGATCACGCCTACCTTCTTCATGTCGATGCTCAGGGGCAGGTAGATCATCGAGCGGCTCTGCTGCCCGACCTTGGGGTCGGGGCGGCACTCGACGTAGTTGACGTACTCGACATCGAAGTCTCCGATGAGGAAGGTCTCGCCGCGGAGGAAGCACTGCACGGCCATGCGGTTGGTCTCGGCCAGGGTGTAGCTGAAATAGGGCAGGCGCTCGCCGGAATGCTGCGTTACGAAGAACTCGAGGCTGTCGTTGGCGGGGTTGTGCAGCCCGATGCCGAAGACGCTGAAGGGGATGATGTTCTGGAGGTTGCGGAAGGAGGTGTCCATGATC
Source organism: Bacteroidota bacterium (assembly GCA_020048645.1). Classification (GTDB taxonomy): domain Bacteria; phylum Bacteroidota; class Bacteroidia; order Bacteroidales; family UBA6013; genus UBA6013. The sequence goes on from JAIFMG010000132.1 coordinate 4,470, forward strand.
TTCTCGACCGAAAGCGAAGAGGTGAGCTGCTGGCCGATGTAGCCCAGGAGCTTGAGGTCCTCGAAGTTGCGCTGGAGCTCCTGGTGGTTCCGCTCGAGCTGGTCCTTCTGCGCCAGGATCATGGCCCTCGAAAGGCTGAAGCGGATGGCGGAGCTGACCCTGGAGGTGAGCTCGACGGTGTCGATGGGCTTGCGGACGTAGTCGATGGCGCCGGCCTCGAGGGCGTCCTTGAGGGCTTCGGAGGATGAGTTGCCGGTGGCCATGATGACGGGGATCTCGCGGGTCTTGGGGTCCTTCTTGAGGGCCAGCAGGGCGTCCATGCCCGAGAGGACCGGCATCTCCCAGTCCATGATGATCAGGTTGGGCTGCTCGTCGAGGGCCTTCCGGAGGGCCTCCATGCCATCGCGCGCCTTGACCAGGACATGCTTGCCGCTGATCTTGCCCACGAGCTTGCTCAGTTGCAACATGACCATGGGGTCGTCGTCCACCAGCAAGATCTTGTAAGGCTGCTTGTCCATCGGGGGAAGAGGTTGAAGGGATTGGGGTTTTCGGAGGTCTTCGTTGGGGGCCGACAGCGATTTTCGCGGCCTTGAATTTAGGAAAAAATCGGCCCGAAGCACCAATGCCGATGATTTTTCGGCACGGAAGCGGGCTTTGGGACGGCCAGCGGTGGCACATCGAAAACGAAGGCCGCGGGAAGCGACGAGGCTTCCCGCGGCCAAGGGCTTGCCATTCGGCCGCGCAGGCTCACTCGCCTCCTTCCAGCTCGTCGATTCGGGCCTTGAGGGTGTTGGCCTTGTCGTACTGCTGGGTCTTGACATAGACCTCGATCAGGGCGCGCATGACGTCCACGTCGTCGGGCTTCTGCTCCAGGGCGCGGGCCAGGAAAGGCTCGGCGTCGCTGAGGTTCTTCTTGCCCTCGGCCACCTTGGCGTCGTAGGCGGCGGCTTGGCTGGGCGGAATCTGGTTGGCGGCGGTGAAGCAGACGCTGGCCTGGTTGATGTAAACGGCGCCCAGGTTGTAGAGCGAGGGATAGAAGTTGGGGTCGATGGACAGGGCCTTCTGGTAGGCCTCGCGCTCCTGGTCAACCTGGCCCAGCTTGTTGTGGGTAACGCCCTTGGCGTGCCAGAACGAGACGTTCTCGGGGTCCTTCTCGATGACTTCGTCGATGTAGCCGATGGCCTTCTCGGGGTCGTCCTTGTCGATGAGGTAGAAGTTGACCACCTGGATGAGCAGGTCGCCGTTGGTGGGGTCCTTGGCCAGCGCGTCGGTCAGGATCTGCTCGGCCTTGTCCACCATGCCTTGCCGCGAGTAGGCGGTGGCCAGGGTGGAAAGGGCGCCGTCGAAGCCCAGGTCGGCGGCCACCTGGAGGTAGGGCACGGCCACCTCGGGCTTGCCGACGTTGAGGGCCGTCTCGCCGACCAGGTAATAGACCAGGGTGTCCTTGGTGGCGGCCTGCGCCAGGCTGTCAATCGCCACGCAGGCGCGGAAGGCCTCGTAGGCGGGCTCCTGCTGGCCGTTCTGGTAGGCCTGCACGCCGGTGTTGAAGTAGAGGTCCTTGATGCCGGGCAGTTGGTCGCGCACCTCGTCCTCGTAGGCGTTCTTGTCCATGGCCGTGAACTTCAGGGCCTGGCGGTAGGCCTCCAGGGCGATGCGCGGCGCGTCGGGCTCCAGCTCGTTGTACATCGGCAGGGGCGACTCGGCCAGGCTCTGGTAGATCCTGCCTCGGGTGAACCAGGCCTTGTCCCATTGCACGGTGTTTTCGTCCTGGGCGGCCAGGTCGATGTCGATCTGCTCCTTGGCCTTGTCGAGCAAGCCCTGCGACAAGAAGCTGTTGGCGCTGTTGACCTTTCCTTTTTGGGCGTGGGCAGCCACCGAGATGGAAAGGGCTCCAGCCAAAATGATTGCTTTTTTCATGATGATGGATAAAGGTTGATGGAAAAAAATGGGTTGTGTGATGGAAAAACCTCTGGCACAGGCCACGCGGATTCCCAAAAACCGCTTGACGACGCGCCAAAGGCCAAATTTAATCAAAAATAGCGCTAGTTTCAAAAAATGGGCGGTTCCGGGGAAAGCCTTTCGGCCAAGACGGACAGTCTCCGCATCTCCTGGTTGATGCGCTCGAGGTCGAAAATCTTGAGGGCCTCCTCGATCTGCAGGGCCGAACGCTCCAGGCTAGGGCAGTCGTTGGCTCGGCCCTGCCGGCGGAGCCGCTCGGCCAGGGCGCTGATGGCGTCCTCCGAGAGCAGCTCGCGGGTGCTGCCCAGCAGGGCCTCGAGCTCCTGGCCGAAGGCGCTGGCCATTTCGGGCTGGCGGCCCATCTTGGCCAGGACCTCCGCCCAGCCGCCCTCAGCGACCTCATCGGCCTCGGCGGCCTCGGCCTGGCCCCCGGGCAGGCTGAAGCCGAAGGTCGTGCCCTGGGGGCCGCTGCTTTCGACCCAGATGCTGCCGCCGTTCTTCTCGACGAACTTGCGGGCCATGACCAGGCCCAGGCCGCTGTCGGACTTCGGCTTGGCCTCGGCGTAGAACACGTCCTGCGGGTTGGCCAGGCCCAGGCCGGGGCCCTGGTCGCTCACCCAGCACACCTGCCCCCGCGGCGGCCGGGACTCGCTGGCCAGGCTGACCTGCCCGCCCCGCGGGCTGAAGCGTATCGCGTTGGCCAGCAGGTTGCGCAAGACCACTTGCAGGCCGTTGAAGTCGGCCAGCACCAGGGCCTCGGGCTCCACCTGGTTGAGCAGGCGCAGCCCACGGGCCTTGGCCTGCGCGTCCACGGCCCGCGAGGCCTGCTCGACGGCCTGGCGCAGCGAGAAGCGCGAGGGTACCTGGGGCAGTTCGTCCATGTCGAGCTTGGCCCATTGCAGCAGGTTCTCGAGCAGCTCGTGGGCCTGGGCCAGGCCCTGGGCCAGGTCGCGCCCCATCGGGTCCTGGGCCAGGGACCGCGCCTGCTGGGCCATCAGCCCCAGCGGGCCGCGCAGATCGTGCGAGACGATGGACAGCAGCCGGTTCTTGGCCCTGTCGGCCCGCTTGAGCCGCTCCTCGGCGCTCTTGAGCTGGCTGACGTTCACCAGCGTGCCCACCAGCCGCGAAGGCTTGCCGTCCGGCCCCCACTCCAGCACCTTGGCCCGCTCGATCAGCCAGATGAGCGCCCCCTGCCGCGAAACCACCCGGAAGCTGGTCGAGACCTGCTCCTCCTGCCCCGAGCGCAGCAGCATCTGCTGGTGGGCGTAGGCGTCCAGGTCCTCGGCCACCAGCAGGCCCGTCCAGCTTTCCCAGTCTTGCACGAACTCCTCGTAGCCCAGCCCCCGCAGCCAACTGGGCGAGGCCCTGAACTTGCCCCGCTCGAGGTCGTGCTGCCAGAAGCCGACCTGCCCGTTCTCCATGGCCAGCCGGAGGGTCTCCTGGTTGGCCCGCAGGCTCTCCTGCATCTTCTTCTTGCCGTCGATGTCGCGGGTGTTGATGTAAACGGCCTGCTCGCCGGTGCTGAAATCCAAGTCGCAGCGGGCCCAGTCTTCCATCCTGACCCAGCCTCCGCCCGGCGCCGCGACGCGGTACTCGCACTCGTGCCGCCGGTCGAGGCCCTCGGGGCAGCGCAGCCAGATGTCGAGCAGCCGCGGGCGGTCGTCCGGATGCACCCGCTCCAGGACGCGCTCCCACGGCAAGGGCGCCTGCGCCTGCGCAGGCAGGCCCAGCATCCGCAGGTACGAGGGCGAGGCGAAGCGGAGCTGCCCGCCTTGCAGCCAGGCCACCCCGTCCGAGATGTTCTCGGCCAGCAGCCGGTAGCGCTCCTCGCTGGCGCGGGCCAGGCCCCGCTCGTGGCGCACCTTGCCCACCAGGGCGTTCAGCGGCGGAATCGTCAACTGAAGCCCCAGCAACAGCATGTCCAGCCGGACGAAGGAGCTCAGCCGCGTGGCCGCCGCGAAAGGCCCGTGGCCCCAGCTCGTCAGGCCAAACGCAAACAACGTGTTCAGCATCAGCGACAAAGCCAGCACCGGCCAGCTCACGTAAACCGCCAGCAGGATGAAGAACGGGAACAGCAGCAGCAGCGCGATGAACGAGAACTCCGCCCCCACCTGGTCGGCCAGCCAGTAAACGCCCGAGCCGAAGACGAGCGTGCCCAGGTACGAGAGCCAGCCGCCCAGCCGCAGGAAGCCCCGCTCGGCCGTCAGCAGCAGCAGGGCCAGCGGCGCCATGACCATCTGGCCCACGCAGTTGCCCATCCACCACGTCAGCCACGAGTCCAGATAGTCGGCCGCCGCCAGGCCGCCGCCCAGCAGCAGCGCCAGGTTGCCCAGGCTGGCCGAAATCGGCTGCGCCACCAGCATCGAGACCAGCGAAATGGCCAGCAGCGCCCGAGGCCCCCGCGAAGTAGGCTTGTGCCCCAGGCGGCCATAGACCTCGGCCCCCAGCAGCGAGGCCAGCCCGTTGACCACCGAAATGGCCAGCAGCGCCCCCACCGAAGGCCCAGCCCCGAAACCCAGCGCGAACTGCCCCGCGAAGATGCCCCAAAAAACCACCGGCCCCCGGGCAATCGCGAAGGCCAGCGCGACGCCCTCCGGGAAGAAGGCCACGTTCGTAACGATGCCCAGGCTCGACGACAGCGCGAAGGCCAGCTTGCCCAAGCCGAAATACAGGGCCGCCAAAAACAGGTTTTGAACCCACGGATTCTGTTCGCTCGTCTTCGGCATGGGCTTTTCCTTCGTTGGGGTTGATGGATGCGGCTTCGGCTGTCTTGCTACCGAAGGAGCAAGCGGATCCCACGGCCAAGCCAGCAAGGCCTCCGTAAATGTAAGTATTCCGAGCGGCCCACGAAAAAAATATCCGCTATCCTTCTGTCCCAAAGGAAGAGGCCTTGCCCATCCGAGGGGCCATCCTACGCCCAAGGTCGAGGCTACGAAGGCCTCCCCGAAGCCGCCTCCAGAAAGTTTTGGGGGACGAAGGCCCTCGCCCCCGACACTCCATGCCAGGTCGCGCTCGGTGGTGAAATGCCTGATACCAAGTTGCGTCCGCTGGTCAAATATCCGAACCCGACTTGGCATAAGATCGTAGGGCGCCGCCCCCTTCGAAGATCCGCAGGATTCGCCGCGAAAAACCCGAGGGAGCGCCAAATCCCTGCCACGGGTGAAGCCCATCGAGCGCAAGCCACCAAAAAAGGACGGGGCATTCCTGAATCTGGAAGACCAGACCCAAAAAGCATCTGTTAATCAAACGATTCGATCAAGATTGACTCAAAATTCAATTCATGTCGGAGCGTGGTGAAAATAAATATCGCCCGGGCGCTTGCTTTTCCAAGGTATAGTTTGTAAATTTGGATAACGTCAAGTTCACCCTCCCGATGAGCAGGCTACCTTTCAAAACCGGGGATGTCTCAATTTTAACATCTGATTTTTGGTGTAATTTTTAAGGTGCTATTTTAGAAAAAATATGAAAGCATTTTTCATTGAACTCTTCAATAATGCGTAACTCAATATGAAAGCAAAAGACATCTACAAATTTTTGAATCCAAGGTTCCAAAATCTTTTTTTGGAATATAGGGTGAATTTTAAACCACGTTATGGCAATGGGTTGCCTCCTCATAAAGAATTATACTCAATTATCAATTCGAAAAGAGGCAATTACAAAGACTTATTAGATAAGGCATTAGGATACAAAGATGCCATTTGGGAAATAAAAGATTGGAATAAAGAGACTGATGCTCTCAAACCAAGTTGGAATAACGGCTTTATGCCTGGTCTTGATATGATAGGTATATACACTTTAGTTTCAGAACTTAAACCCAAAAAGTATGTAGAGATTGGTTCTGGAAATTCAACAAAGGTTGCACACAAAGCCAAAACAGAACAAAATATCGATACACGGATTATATCAATAGACCCGTTGCCAAGGGCAGAAATAGATGAATTAGCCGATAAAATAATCCGAGAGCCTTTTGAGAATATTAATTACGATATTGTAACTGAATTAGGAGAAAACGATATATTGTTTGTAGATAACTCACACAGAATATTACCCAATTCTGATTCAATGGTTTTTTATCTTGAAATATTACCAAGACTAAAAAAAGGAGTAGTTGTGCACATACATGATATTTACTTGCCTTACGACTATCCCCAATTCATGTGCGATCGATTTTATTCTGAACAATATGGATTAGCGATGTATTTGCTTGCAAATAGTAATAAATACCAACCATTGTTACCGAACTATTTCGTTTTTGAAGACACGGAGCTTAGCAAACAAATTAAACCTATATGGAAACACTCTAACATGAAAAATGTTGAACGGCATGGTGGTTCATTTTGGCTAAGAATTAATGAATGAATAGAGCAGTGCCTGCTAAAAAAAACGCAATCTGCTCAATTACAGCAAATTAAGTCCTTTTTTCTTTGGCCAATTACAAGGTTTTTGATATTTGGACCTCAAAAACTTGCGATTGTGTTCAGTAAAATAATTGAATGTCTTCCTTTTTCCCATCGGAGGTCAAGCCTGGCTTGCGGATTCACCTTGCGCAAGCCTCTTCCTGCACAACCGATGGGGAGTATCGCACCTGTCGGAGGCTTGTGGAAAAATTTCGCCCAAGCATTTGCTTTTCCAAGATATAGTTTGTAGCTTTGAATATCGTCAATTACCCCCCCCCCCGATGAGCAGGCTACCCTCCAAAACTGCGGATGTCTCAATTTTAAAACCTAATTTTGGGTTAATTTTTCAGGTGATCGTTCAAAAAAATTGAAAGCAATTTTCATGGCCTTTCACTAACAATTACTTTGTTAGTGAAAGTTGGTTAGAGTTGTCGGAGAGTCCGTTCAAAGACACGCAATTAAAACTGATACTGATGAAAATATTCTTGCGGATGAATTACTTATACACATGTTAAAGATTGATATTGCGAATTTGAATTAAAATTGACCTCACAATTGAAACCATGGAAGACTCAAAAATAGACAGAACATTTGTTAGGAAGGGTAAAATCAAAGAACAAGGCAATGATTTTTTATTTTGGCAATCTCAACCCTATATTGTACGGTTGCAAACAATAGAACAAATCAGATTAGAATTTAATACTTGGCAATATGGTACTGAACAAGGATTTCAAAGAGTTTATTCAATTGTTAAACGTAAATAACGTCAAATATTTAATTATTGGCGGGTATGCTGTTGGCTTTCATGGTTATCCGTGATATACCAAAGATTTGGATATCTGGTTATTGGTTTCTGATGAAAACGCTGAAAATGTAATGAACGCATTAAAACAATTTGGATTTGGCAGCATTGGATTGCATAAAACAGATTTTCTGAAACACGATGAATTTGTGCAATTAGGTTATCCACCCAATAGGATTGATTTGATAACATCCTGTGACGGAGTAGAGTTTAAAGAGTGCTACAATAGCAAATTAGAAGTTGAAGTTGATGATATAGTAATCAATTTCATTGACCTAGAAAACTTGCGGAAAAATAAAAAGGCATCAGGTCGTCCACAAGATATGGCAGATTTGGATAACCTAAAAGCGAAATAGCAAGTAACTGACTGAAAAACAACAAGTTACTAACACCAAGCATACCAACAATGCCTGCCTGCTTTTTGCCCGACGCACAAAGCCACCGCAAGCAAACAGCGGGCTTGCACGGCGGATGTTTGTTTCCGTTTTTATGCAGACGCATCAAGTAGAAATCAATCAGGGTCTGCCGAAAAACCTGCAATCGCCTCAATTACAAGAAGTTAAACTCATCTTCTTTGGCCAAACGCAAAGTTTTGAGCAGCTTAGACCTCGAAACCTCGCGCTTGTGTTCGGAAGGACGACCGCTTGACTTCCTTCTGAACATCGGCGGTAAAGCCTGGCTCGAGGATCCGCCTAACGCAAGCCTCGTTCCTGTGCAACGCTTGGGCAGAGCCTGGGTGTGACGTGCGAAATTGACCCGATAAAAATGAAGACAAGGATGGGAAAATTTGAAAATTTCATAAATTTGCATCATAAACTCAAATGAAACAGGAATGAAGAAGACGGAACAACACATGAACGAAAATGATTACATCATCATACCGAATCCGATTTATGATGTGGTTTTTAGGTATTTGATGGAAGACCCAGACAGTGCGATGATTGTGATTTCGACATTGATAAACGAAAAAATAAAGAAATTGCATCTTGAACCAATAACTCATTCCGAAAAAAATGAAAATTGGACAAAGATAGAGATTCAAGACCCTAAAACAAAGGACGATATTTTTTTGTTCCATCTTGATTTTACAGCCATCATCGAATTGCCTGACGGATCGGAAGAAATGATAATGATAGAATTGCAAAAGGCAAGCGAGCCGGATGATATCTTTAGGTTCAAACGGTACATCAGCAAAAATTTCCAAAGAAAGCAGGAAAAGGAAATCACAGACCCCAAAACACAAGCCATAGAAACCGTAAAAAAACCCATCCGGCTAATACCGATTTTTATACTCAATTTTAGGATTGAAAACGAAATTAATGATTTGTTGATCAAGACGAATAGAACAAAAACGGGGATTTATAAAAATAAAAATCTACAAAAGCACAACGAATTCATTGACAATTTGAGCTATGACATCTGGGTGGTCCAGTTGCCCAACCTGCATCATGTTGTTGAAGATGATTACAAAGACGATGACTACAAGCGCAAATTATACACGCTGTTAAAATTATTCGACCAGAAATCGATAGTGAAAAACAACGAACACAGGTTAAGAATAATCCGAAAGTTTTTCCCCGGATTTTTAGACCGCGTAATAAAAAGGATACAAGCCGCATCAATCGATAATCCAAACTTGGAAGAACAAATGTTTGCCGAAGATGAATATTTGAAAACGCTGATAAAAAGAGACAACAGGATTACATATTTAGAAGGCGAACTAGACAAAAAAGACAAAGCCTTGGAAGATAAAGACAAAGTGATAATTGAATTCGCAAAATCATTAAAAGAAAATGGTGTCCCAATTGATGTAATCCATAAAAAAACCGGATTGCGAATTGATGCGATTGAACGGTTGTAAACAGATGACAAAAAGATGCTCAGGGTCTGTTGGAAAACCTGCAAACATCTTAATTCCAATAAGTTGACTCTACCTTCTTTGGCCAAGCCCAAAGTTTTGAGCAGCTTGGACTTCGAAACCTCGCGCTTGTGTTCGGAAGGACGACCGCTTGACTTCCTTCTGAACATCGGTGGTTCAAGCCTGGACTGCGGATCCACCTTGTGCAAGCCTCTTCCTGCACAACGCTTGGGGAGTACCGCACGGACGGGAAGCCCGCGAAGTCGGCGCTCAGGGCATCTCCTCGATGACACGGGGCTCGTTGGGCTTGCCCAGCCAGCGGAACAGCTTGAGCTCGCGCAGGTAGGTGAAGTCCTTGCGGTAGAAGATGCCCAGGCCCTGGATGTAGGCGGCCCCGAGGTCGGCGCGGCTGGGGTCGGTGGACTTGTTGTAGGCCTTGACCTGGAACTTCTGCGAGATCTTGTACTCGAGCTCGAAGTCGCCCGCGATGTTGCCTCCGGAGGCGGCGGCGGCGCTCTGCGACTGGCTCTGGCCCGTCACGCCGACGTTGACCTTGAGCTTGTCGTCGAGGAACTGGGTCTGCATGGCCACCTCGAGCTGCTCGCCGGTGATCTCGGAGCCGGAGTTGTAGTCCACGCCGATGTCGAAGTCATTGCTGATCTGCGAGAGCCAGTTGCTGAGCTGGTTCGACAGGAGCTGGTCGCTGCCGAAGCCCCCGCCGGTCTGGACGCCGCCCTGCATGCCGGGCAGGGGCTGGAAGCGCCGGACGATGAGCAGGGTCAGGAACTGCTTGTTCATCTCCTCGGGCGAGAGGCCGGCCAGTTGGGAGTTGATGCGCTCCTGGGCGTCGGGCAGCGAGACGCGGAACTCGAGCTTGGGGTCGGCCAGGTAGTCGGAGATGACCAGCATGCAGTTGACGGTAACCTTGGTCTCGAGGTCGCGCTCGTCTTGGGTGAGGTCGTAGAGCAGGACGTTCTTGATTTCATAGACGGCCGCCAGATCGACCTTGGCGTTGGCGGGGTCGTTGGTCCAGACCAGGCTTCCGCCGCGGGAGACGTTGAACTCGCGCATGATCACGTTCTCGAGGTTGAGCATGTAGTTGCCCTTCTCGACGACGTAGTCGCCGTTCATGGAGATGTCGCCCAGGGCGTTCATGGCCATGCGGAGGTTGGCGGCCCCCTGGATCTTGAGCATCTCGCCGGTCTGCGGGTCGAAGATGATGCGCACCTCGGTCTGGGGGTCGATCTCGAGGTCGAAGTTGAGGTTGATGCCCGTGATGGGCTCGGGCTCGTCTTGCCGCAGGGCGGAGGTGTCGGTGGTGACGAAGGTGATGTAGTCGGCCTGGTTGGCCTCGCTGGCCTGCCCGAGCGAGATGTTGATCTGGGTGTCCTTGTTGGTCTTGGCCCAGAGCTTGACGGCCAGGTCGTCGGGCTTGCCCTTGATGCTGCAGTCCATGTCGGCGAAGACCTTGCCGTAGTAGAGGGCCTCCTCGGTGGGCGGGGTGTCGAGGAACAGGAAGTTGGCCGCCTTGAAGAGCAGGTCGATGCGGATGTCGGAGAAGTCGCCGGTGTAGATGCCGCCGTTGAGCCTCCCCACGCCGTTGGGCGGGGTGTAGATCTTCATGTCGTTGAACAGGATGTCGTTGTTGACGATGTGGATGGTGTCGGAGAACTGGTAGTTCGATTGCAGCATGTCCACCACGAAGTTGAAGCTCTTGAGATAGACCCGGCCGTTGAGCGAGGGCTTCTCCAGGGTTCCGGTCAGGCGCAGGTCGGCGTTCATGCGCGACATGCGGATGCTCTGGTCGTTGATGGTGATGGCCCCTTCGAGGAAGGGATTGAAGATGGCCAGGGGGAACTTGTCGAAGATGACCTTCTGGAAGTTCAGCGCACCGGTCTCGGGCTCGAGGTAGCCTTCGATGTTGATGGTCGTGTCGCGGCGCACGGCGTAGAGGTGGGTGTGGGCACGCTTGGAGCGGGGGTCCCAGTCGGTGGCCAGTGTCATGTCGCCGAAGTTCTGCCCGTTGACCGTGAAGTTGGAGATGACGTTGTGGCTGAGCACCACGGGGCTTTCGTACAGCCCCGAGAGGTTGGCCCGCGTGTTGAGGATGCCCTCGAGCGAGAACTCCGTGCCTTCCATGAAGACGTTCACGAAGGCCAGGTTCAGGTTGTTGACCACGACGATGAGCGAGTCGTGCGGCGACTCGGAGACGACGCCGGAGACCTTGATGTTCTGCTCCAGGTCCGAGCTCAGGATGGAAGACTCGTTGAAGATGGTCAGGTCGTCGATGGCCACCCGGCTGCTGTCGATGGTCAGGTGGCAGCGCTCGATGGCCCAGATGGAATCGAGCAGGGTGATTTCGGAAGGCAGGAACGACACGTTCAGGGTCGGGGCCGCGAGGCTGTCGCGCAGGCTGAAGAACGAGACCAGGTCGAGGCTGCCGCGGGTGTTCTTCGGCTTCCAGTCGTTCCAGCGCACCCGCGATTCGACCGAGTCGTTGTGTATCTCGTTGAAAATCAACACATTTTCGAGGGCCATGCTGTCGCTCAGGAAAAAGCGCTTCATCCCGATGTCCATCAGCAGCCGCCCTTCGCGGGTCTGGGCCTCTACAAAGAAGTCCTCCAGCCGGTTCGACGAGAGCTGGACGAAGCTGGAGACCAGGCTCATGCTGAACTTGTCGCGGGTGCTGAACCGGCCGTTGATCTTGGTCTTGTTGTCGATGGAAAGCTCCGGCATGAACACCTCGGTCAGGGAGGCGATGTCCTTGAAGTTGATCATGAAGTCGAAATACTCGTCGGGCGCTGGCTCCGCGGGCGGCACGGGCTCGTCTTCGGCCGGGGCCGAGGCTGCGGCCATGACGGGCATCAGGCCGAAGAAGAAGTCGGAAAGCTGCTGGGTGATGCTTTCGATCTTGAACTGCCCCTCGATGGTGGCGTGGAAGATGTCGCGCAGGTCGATTTCGACCAGGCGGACCTGCTCGGCGTCGCGGGTGACGACCATGTCCACGGCGGTCTCGATATCGTGCTCGTCGTCCCAGTAGCGGATCATGGGCATGTCCATGAAGCCCTCGAGGTTCTCGATGTCGGAGCCGAGCAGGTGCCCGCTCATCTCGAGCGAGAGCATGGGGTTGGGGCGGACGGTGTCGAGGCCCAGGGCGTAGAGGTCGGCGAAGAAGAGCTGGGACTCGTATTCGACGTAGGTGAGGTCCTGGCCCATGTCGATCAGGACCTTGTTGCGCATGCGCAGGTTGGGGTCCTCGATGTCGATGGTGCCGCGGAAGCCTTCGTCGGAGGCCTTGCCTTGGGCCTTGATGTGCTGGTAGGGGTATCCGTTGACCTCGAGGCTGAGCACCTCCAGGCGCTCGATGTCGGCGAAGAAGGCCTGCGTGGGCGAGCTTCCGCCCTTGAGCTTGGCCTCGAGGCTGAGCCAGCCGAGGCTCTCGCTGTCGAGGATGCGGCCCAGGTCGAGGCGGATGATCTGGGTGCCTCCCTCGAAGCTCATGTCGCCGGTGGCGGTGTCGGTCCGCAGCACCATGTCGAAGTCGAGCTCGCCGGCGTCGGTCTGGAGCTTGCCCCTGGGCAGGATGTCGCCTTCGAGCATGGCCACGCGGCCGGTGTAGTGGATGCGCCCCATGCGGGCCACTTCGTCGGGCAGTTCGAGGAAGACGAGGCTGTCGAAGGGCGGCAGGCGCACGGCCGCGAGGTCGGCGGCGCTGGTGCGCAGGTCGAGGCGGTGGAAGTCGAGCCGGGCCTTGGCCATGTCGGGCAGGCCGTCGAGGCGGAAGTCGGTCGATAGGGCCGTCTCGCGGCCGTGCCGCAGGCTGAAGCCCTCCCCGACCAGGTGCTCCACGGTGCCTTCCACCTTGCCAGCCAGGGCCACCGAGTCCTCCAGGCCGCGCAGCTCGGGCACGAAGTGCGCCAGGTCCTGCGTGCGCAGGTTCGACGAGTCCAGGCGCAGCTCCAGGCGCACCAGGCGCTCGAACTCGTCGAAGGCCTCGGTGCTGGGGTAGTGCAGGGCCAGCCGCTGGGCGTGCAGGCTCGAGCCCTCGAAGAGCAGCCCCAGGCGGTCGAGCTCGAGGTGCTGGCCGCTGTAGAGGCAGTCGGCCCGCAGGTCGCGGAAGACGAAGCCCGAGTGGTCGCGGAACCCCAGGTGCTCCAGCTCGAAGAGCAGCGTGTCGCCCTGGCTGCTGAAATCGTCAATCACCAGGTCGAAGTCGGTGATGCCCAGGTTGTTGAAGTCCAGGTAGCCCGAATCGGGCTCGGCTCCCTCCACCTGGTAGTCGAAACGGGCGTCCTCCACCCGGAAACGGTAGAACGAGAGGTCCCAGGGGCTGGCGGTCGTGTCGTCGGGCTTGGGGGGCTTGTCGGAGGCGAAGGCGTCGATCAGGTACTGGAAGTTCATCCGCCCGGTGCTGTCCGCGCGCAGGCTGCCCCGCGGCTCCAGCAGCACGATCTCGTCGAAGACGACCCGCTTCCTCTTCATCGAAAACTCGTCGAAGTCCAGCCAGAGCTCTGTGAGGCTCACCAGGGTGTCGCCCTGCTCGTCGGCCACGAAGACCTGCTCGAGCTCGATGGTGCTGAAGAGCCGGATGTCCACCCGCCCGATCGACATTTCCAGGCCGTACTGCTCGCGGGCGAAGGCCACGGCCTTGCGCGCCAAATAGGTCTGCGCCCCGGCGCTCATCAGCAGCAGGTACAAGAGGCTGGGCAGGACGAACAGCACGACCGCCGTGAAAATCAGTATTTTGTAGGCTCTTGAGATGGCTGGGAGGCTTTTGAGTTGCGTGCGCCGTGTTTCCAGGCCCGATGCGAACCTGGCCTTTCCGCCTGGGCAAAGATAGCACATCCGCCCACATCGGCGCATGGACCGGATCCGCCTGGCGACAGCCTTGCCAGGCCCAATCCCCCTCATCCTGCCGAAATTCAAAGGATTTCGCGTAAATTGTGCCCATTGTTCCTTAACCCCAAAAAACCGAAACCATGTGCGCGACCTGCGGATGCGGAAACCAGGACGGAGTGGTCATCCTCAAGACCAACGGTGAACATATCCACCTGGACCACAACGGAAACCATCACCACCACGATGGGGACCACCACCACCACCACGAACACGACGGCGGGCACCACCACCACCACCCGGCGGACCAGCCCGGCCCCCTGAGCCGCGAGCTGCGCCTGGAGCTGGACGTGCTGCGCCAGAACGACCTGCTGGCCGAGCGCAACCGGGGCTACTTCGAGGCCAAGGAAATCGCCGCCCTCAACCTGGTCAGCTCGCCCGGCTCCGGAAAGACCTCGCTGCTCGAGAAGACCATCGCCGCCCGAGCCGGCGCGCGCCCCATCAGCGTGATCGAGGGCGACCAGCAGACCCTCAACGACGCCCGCCGCATCGAGGCCGCCGGGGCCAAGGCCGTCCAGATCAACACCGGCAGCGGATGCCACCTCGACGCCCGCATGGTCAACCTGGCCCTCAAGCAGCTACAGCCCCAGCAAGGAAGCCTCCTGTTCATCGAGAACGTCGGCAACCTGGTCTGCCCCGCCGCCTTCGACCTGGGCGAGCGCCTGCGCGTGGTCATCGTCAGCGTTACCGAGGGGCACGACAAGCCCCTGAAATACCCCGACATGTTCCGCGGCTCGCAGTGGTGCGTCATCAACAAGACCGACCTGCTGCCCTACGTCGATTTCGAAGTCGAGAAGATGAAGGAGTACGCCCGGCGCGTCAACCCCGACCTGCGCTTCGTCGAGCTTTCGGCCACCACCGGCCAAGGCATGGAGACCTGGCTCAATTGGCTGGACGAGCTGGCCTGAACACCCGAAAAACCAAGCCCGACATGGCAACCCCCGCGCTCCTAGCCGCCCCGCTCTGGGCCGCCCTGCTCGGCGCGCCCGCCCAGGCCCCGCCGCCGCCCGACAGCCTGGCCATTGCCCTGCCCGCCAGCGCCGACCCGCGGCGCCCGGCCAAAGCCCGGTTCGACCTGCGGCTCGATGAAGGCCAGCGCTACCGCCTCTGGGCCGAGGCCTACGACTGCCACAGCCTCGCCCCCAACCCCGCCCGCGAAGTGGTCCTCGAGCTCTGGCTCGGCCAGCAGCCCCTCGGCCAAAGCCGCGACGAGACCTGCTGCCGCATCGTGCAGGAGCTGGAGCTGCGGGCCCCCCAGACGGCCAGCTACCGCCTCGAGGCCTACGCCCGCGACGCCGGGGCCACCTGCGCCACCGCCCGCGTCGAGCGAATCAACCCCTGACCGAGAAGCCCACAACATCGCCCCGAATGGAACCCACCCAGACCGCCTTGAGCGACTTCTTCTTCGCCGCCGTGGAGCGGCAGCCCGCGGGCGTGGCCTTCGTGGACAAGGACGACCGCCTGGTCTTCATGAACGAGGCCCTGCGGCAGATGACCGGCTACGACCTGGCCCAGGCCCTGGAAAGCGGCGGCCTCCAGGACAAGCGCGACGAGGTGGCCGCCAGCGGCATCCTCGAGCTGCTCCAGACCCGCGACCGCTGGGAGGGCGCGAGCCTGCTCAAGACCCGCGGCGCGGCCTCGCGGCACTACCGCGTCGTGGCCACCGCCCACCGCGGGCCCTCGGGCGAGCTCCTGGGATTCGCCGCCTACCACGAGCCCCTGAACCGGAGCGAGCTGCAAAACCACCGGCTGCTCCAGTTGCTCGACTTCGAGACCGTCGTGGCCCGCGGGCTGGTGGGCATGGCCGACCCTGGCCGCGAATGGCCCAGGATCGTCGAGGAGCTGCGGGTCTTCTTCGGCTTCACCAGGGCCGACCTGGGCACCCTGGCCGTCGAGCAGGAGCAAGCCGTGGTCAGGAGCCTGCGCCCCAAGGCCGAGCCGCTGGCCCTGCCGGGCCGCTTCGAGGGCGTCTCGGGCCGGACCCGCTTCGAAGGCCCGGAGGAGGACCTGCTGGCCGTGTTCGGCTCCGTGCCCGGAGGCCCGCGGCTGGCCCTGCTCTTCTGGGGCCAGCGGGGAGCGCCCAAGCTGCTCTCCAGCGAGGAGCGCTTCCTGGAGAGCATCTGCCTGGCCTTTTCGACCATGCTGGAAAGGCAGCAGGCCATTTCCGGGCTGCGCGAGCAGGTGGACGGGCTGGCGCGCATGGTGCAGGCCTCGGACGAGCTGTTCTGGCAATGGGACCCGGTCAGCGACAGCCTGCGCTTCAAGGAGGGCCAGCAGAGCGTCGTGGGCCTGGAGAGCGAGCTGCTCGAAAGGGCCTCCAACTGGTTCGGCCGGTGGGTCCACCCCGAAGACCTGGCCGCCTTCCGGCAGACCATCGGGCAGCTCGAGCGGGGCGAGCGCGAGCAGGCCTCCTTCGAGTTCCGGGCCCTGGCCCGCGGGCAATGGACCTGGTTCAAATGCACGGCCCACGCCCCCCTCGACCCCGCGCGCCCCAAGCCGCTGGTGGTGGGCGCCCTGGCCAACATCCAGACCTGGAAGTCCATGGCCTCGCGGGCAGAGTTCGAGAACAGCCTGCTCAAGGACAAGATGGCCGCCCAGTCGCTCTCGCTCAAGCGCAAGGACGCCGAGCTCGACTTCAAGAGCGAGCTCTTCCACGTGGTCTTCCGCATGAGCGAGCTGCCCATGCTTATCATGGACTCGAAGGGCCTGGTCCGCGAGGCCAACCCCGCCTTCGAAGGGCAGTTCGGGCGCGCCGAGGGGCCCATCTGGCGGCTGGAGGCCTTCAAGCCCGAGGAGGCGGACGCCCTGCGCCAGGCCATCCGGCAGAACCGCGACTCCCTCAAGCTCAAGATCGCCACGGGCGACGAGGCCGGGCCGCACCGGAGCTTCGAGACCGTGCTCCAGCGCATCCGCTCCGAGGCCGCACGGCCCCACTTCTGGACCTGGACCGCCTACGAGACCACCCACGTGGGCCTGGCCCTCGAGGAGCTGCGCCTGAACCGCGACATCCTGCTCGAATCCCAGATCCTGGGCAAGGTCGGCACCATCACCATGCGCAAGCCCTCCAACGAGATGGTCTGGTCGCAGGGGATGTACCGCATCTTCGAAATCGAGCCCGGGCAAGGCTTCGAGCCCAGCCCCGAGGCCTTCCTCCGCCTGGTCCACCCCGACGACCGCCAGCGCATGGCCCTGCAAAACCACAAAATCTTCGAAATGGCCAGCCAACTGCCCCTGGAGGTCGAGTACCGCGTGATCACCCTGGACAACAAGACCAAGATCCTCAAGGGGAGGGGATCGCTCCTGCACGACCAGGACGGCAAGGTCATCGGCAGCGTGGCCTCCGTACACGACGTTACCGACCTGCGCCGCAAGGAGCAGGAGGTGGCCAAGCTGACCGAGCGCCTGTCCCTGGAAGTCAACCTCAAGGCCGAGGAGCTGGCCAAGACCAACAAGCACCTGCGCCTGTTCTCCGACAACGCCGAGCTGCTGGTCTGCACCCACGACGACTCCTTCCGGGTCATCTACGCCAACCGCTTCTCGAAGGTGCTGCTGGGCCTGGAGCCCTCGGAGCTGGAGGGCCGGACCTGGTGCTCGCTGTTCCCGCCCGGCTACCGGCCGGTCTTCGAGAAGGCCCGGGAGAAGGCCCGCGGCGGAGGGTTCACGGTCCGCACCCGCCTTGAGGCCGCGCGGGGACGGTTCACCACCCTTTCGACCACCTTCAGCCGCATCCAGGACCCCGAAGGCGAGGCCGGCTCATGGACCAGCATCACCCGAGACCTGACCCAGGCGGAGATGAACGAGGCCCGCGAGCGCAAGCTCGTCGAGGCCCGGGAGGAGTTCGTCCGCTTCGCCTCGCACGAGTTCAAGACCCCCCTGGCCACCATCCAGACCAGCGCCGAGCTGATCAACTCCTACCTGGCCCGCGAGGCGCAGGTGCGGCACAAGGCCGAGATGGCCCGCCACACCGAGCGCATCTTCAACACCGTCACGCACATGCAGGAGTTCCTCGACAAGTTCATCAACCTGGGACAGTACGGCATGAGCCAGTACAAGCCCGAGCTGAGCCGCTTCGACCTGCTGGACTTCATCGAGAACCTCAAGGAGCACCTGCTGCTGCGCGAATGGCAGAGCCGCCGCATCGTCCACCAGGTACACGGCCAGCCCTACGAGGTCCTGCTCGACCGCAAGCTGCTGCACCATTGCCTGCTCAACCTCTGGGAGAACGGGCTCAAGTACTCGGAGGGCGACCTGCGGGTGGAGCTCTTCTTCGGCCCGGAGGAGCTGCGCCTGGAGGTGAGCGACCAGGGAAGGGGAATCCCGCCCGAGGACCTGGAGCGGATATTCGAGCCTTTCGCCCGGGCCTCGAACGCCGACGACAAGCCGGGAAGCGGACTGGGCCTGGGCTTCGCCCGCATCTGCGCCGAGCGCAACGGCGGCCTGCTGAGCTGCCACAGCCAGCTCGGCAAGGGCTCGACCTTCGCCCTGCGCTTCCCCAGGCCCAAGGCCTGAGCCGGTCAGAACTTCAGGTGCCGGACCGACTTGCCCTTGCTGCCGATTTCCTTGAGCGAGTCGATGCCGATCTTGACGTGCTGGTGGACGAACTTCTGCGTAACCTTCTTGTCGCTGTCGGAGGTCTTGACGCCCGTGGAAATCATGGGCTGGTCCGAGACCAGCAGCAGCGCCCCGGTGGGGATGCTGTTGGCGAAGCCGACGGTGAAGATGGTGGCCGTCTCCATGTCGATGGCCATGGCCCGGGTGCTGCGCAGGACCTCCTTGAAGTTCTCGTCGTATTCCCAGACGCGGCGGTTGGTGGTGTAAACGGTGCCGGTCCAGTAGTCCTGCTTGTAGTCGCGGATGGTGGACGACACGGCGCGCTGGAGGCTGAAGGCGGGCATGGCGGGCACCATGGGCGACATGTAGTCGTTCGAGGTCCCCTCGCCGCGTATGGCCGCGATGGGCAGTATCAGGTCGCCCAGCTCGTTCTTCTTCTTCAGCCCGCCGCATTTGCCCAAGAAGAGGACGGCCTTGGGCTCGATGGCGCTCAGCAGGTCCATGATGGTGGCGGCGTTGGCACTGCCCATGGTGAAGTTGATCATGGTGATGTCCTCGTGGGTGGCCGCGGGCATGGGCGCCGAGGGCAGGGCCACCTCCACCTGGTTCCACTCGCAGAAAAGCTCAAGGTAGTGGTTGAAGTTGGTCAGCAGGATGTACTTGCCGAATTTCTCCAAGGGCATGCCCGTGTAGCGGGGCAGCCAGTTTTGCACGATTTCTTCTTTGGTTTTCATCGCTTTGCGTTTGTTGAGGGATCAAAGCCCTCGCTCCTTGGGCGGCGCGGGGCGGCCAGGGGGGGAGCGAGGCTCTCGTCGGGCGCGAAGAAACGATTTTCTCGCGAAGCCCGAAAAGGGCCTTCCCAGCCTTCGGAAGGCCTGGGTCGTCGAACTTTTGTCATGGCTGGCGTTTTCAGAAGGCGAGTTCGGCCAGAAAGAAACCTGGCGATCCGCGGCCTTGTCGGCTTGCGCTTGCGGGAACTGTCCCCCAAAGGACTTTTGGCCGCGGGGCGATGGGCCAAGGCCAGGCTTGCCGCCAACCCTCCGGCAATCCTTGAGAAAGTCAAAATTTCAATATTTTTGAAGGGTTAGCATAGGCCAGCCTAGCTCGCCGACACGGCCGGGGCTGGTTGGCAACCGGGACGCTGGCCATGCCGACCCAAGCCCTCCCGCAAGCCCCTGGTCCGCGATGGACAAGAACTTTCTCAACATGAACAGAAGACTCTCCCCCTGGGCCGCCGCCCTATTGCTCGCCCTTTGGCCCAACTGGGCGGCCTTTGGCCAGTACCTGCCCCTGGACCTTGGCTTCCAAGGCCTGACCAAGTGCGACCTGGAGTGGGCGGACATCGACAACGACGGCGACCTCGACCTCCTGGCCATGGGCTCCTTCCTCGACTACGAGCTGAAGAAGACCCTCCGCTCCACGCAGGTCCTGCTCAACCTTGGCGGCAGGGCGTTCGCCCCAAGCCCCGACAGCCTCCCGGGCCTCGACCAGGGCGACATGGCCCTGGCCGACTTCGACCGCGACGGAGACCTCGACCTGCTCATCTCGGGCTTCGACGGGCAGGCGCCGCGGGCCTTCCTCTTCGAGAACAAAGGCGGGCGCTTCTTCGCCTCGGGGCAGGCCATCGAGCCCCTTGTCGATTGCCAGTGGGCCTGGGCCGACCTCGACAACGACGCCTGGCCCGACCTGGTCGGCGTCGGGACGGGGAAGGACGAGCAGCCCCGGGCGCTGCTCTACCTCAACCGCGGAGGCCGGCTCGAGGCCTCGCCGAACAGGATCCCGCCCCTGTCCCGTGCCGGCCTGGCCGCGGCCGACCACGACCGCGACGGCGACATGGACCTGGCTCTGATCGGAGCCTCCCTCAGCGGAGACCGCGCCACCGAGCAGGCCTGGCTGCTGCGCAACGACGGCGGCGCGCTGCTGACGCCCATCGACCTGGGGCTGCCCGGCTACTCCGACGGCGACCTGAGCTGGGGCGACTTCGACGCCGACGGCTACCCCGACCTGTTCCTTTGCGGCAGTGAGGACTTCAGCCCGCCCACCCTCATGCGCAACGCCGGAGGCAAGCTCCAGGCCACCGACGCCCAGTTCCCCGGCGTCAACATGGCCGCCTCCGCCTGGGCCGACTTCGACTCGGACGGCGACCTCGACCTCTTCCTGATGGGCTTCGCGGCCCAGCAGGGAAGCCGCCCCATCACCGAGATCCACGAGAACCTCGGCCAGGGAAGGTTCCAGCCCTCCCGCGAGCGGCTCCGCAGCCTCTGGCTCGGCACGGCCAAGCCCGCCGACTTCGACCGCGACGGCGACGTGGACCTGGCCATCGCCGGGTTCAACGAGCAGTTCCACACCCTGCTCTTCCAGAACGCCCGGGACCTGCCCAACCGCCCGCCCGCAGCGCCCTCGGGCCTGAGCGTCAGCATCCTGCCCGACAGCAGCTCCGCCATCCTGCGCTGGCGCCCTTCCGCCAACGAGGCCGCGCCCGACGGCGCCTCCACCTACGAGCTCTACTTTTCGGAACGCTCGCTCCAGCACCCCGACTCGGCATGGCCCGGCGCCCTGCGCCTGCCCCTGGAGGGATTCCTGGGCAAGCTGGGCGCCGACACGGCCTGGCTGGCCAGGGGGCTCGAAGTCGGCAAAGGCTACCACTGGAGCGTCAGGGCCGTGGACAACACCGGCGCCCGCTCGCAACTGGCCTACCAGAACAGCTTCATGGTCGGATTCCAGGTGCAGGCCAAGGCCAGCGACACCCAGGTCTGCGTGGGCCAGGCCGTCCGCTTCGAGAACTTCTCCAGCTTCGCCAACGAGTTCCTCTGGAAACGAGACGGCATCATCTTCGCCACCACCCGCAACGCCAGCTACAGCTTCAGCCAGCCCGGCAGCTACGACATCAGCCTCACGGCCCTCAACGGCACCTTTGCCCAGACCGAGCACCTGCGGGTGGACGTCCACGAGCTGCCGCGGCCGGAGATCCTGAGCGACCGCGAGCTCGACTTCTGCGAGGGCGAGCAGGCCACCCTGCGGGCCAGCCTGCCGGGCATGGCCCGCTACCAGTGGACGCTCAACGGCGAGCCGCTCGAGCAGGACCAGCCGAGCATCGTGGCCAGCCAGTGGGGCCGCTACGGCCTGGCCGTGGAAGACCGCAACGGCTGCGCGGCCCAGGCCCTGCCCGTCTCGCTGATCGTCCACCCCAGCCCCGACGCGCAGGTGCGCAGCAACTCGCCCAACCCCATCTGCCAGGGCGAGCAGGCCCGCCTGATGGCCGAGGCCGGCGTGGGCACCAGCCGCCAGTGGCTGCTCGACGGCCAGCCCATCGAGGGCGCCACCGGCTCCGACCTCGCGGCCACCCGGCCGGGCCGGTACAGCGCCCGCATCACCAACAGCTACGGATGCGCCACCACCACCGAGCCTTACTCCTTGATCGTGAACCCCTTGCCCGAGTTCCACATCGACAAGCCCAGCCTCGAGTTCTGCCAAGGCAACAGCTCCACCCTCAGCACGGGCGCCGACCCGGCCAGCGCCTTCGTCTGGTACCGCGACGAGATAGCCCTGCCCACCGACAACCTGCCCCTGCTCCAGGTCAGCCAGCCGGGCCGCTACAAGAGCCGCATCACCAACAACCTGGGCTGCCACGTCTTCACGCCCGAGGTGCGGGTGCAGGTGCATCCGCGGCCCGCGGCCCCGAGCATCGCGGCCTCCGGGGCCACCAGCTTCTGCCAGGGCGGCGCCGTGCTGCTGGCCTCGGCCGACACCCAGCGGGTCAGCTTCCGCTGGACCGTTTACTACCAGCCGATTGAAAACGCCCAAGGGCTGAGCCTTGAGGCGGTCTCCTCGGGCAACTATCGCCTGGTGGCCACCAATGTCCACGAGTGCTCGGCCAGCTCCAACGCCATTGCCGTCCGGGTTTACGAGATGCCCCAGGCCAGCGTCAGCCCCCAAGGGCCTGTGCTGCTATGCCAGGGCAACGAGCTTTGGCTGGAGGCCTCCACCCAGCCCGGCGTCAGCTACCAGTGGATGCGCAACGGCAGGGACGTCGGCCCGTCGAACCAGGCGCGGCTGCGGGTGGAGCGCGAGGGCGAGTACCAGCTCGAGGCCAGCACCCAGTATTGCCAGAACCTCTCGGCGCCCGTGCAGGCCAGCTTCGCCGAACTGCCCTCTGCGGAGCCGCTGGTGCCCTCGGTCGTGCCCCTGTGCTCGGGCGGCGCGGCGCGGCTGGAGCTGCGGGCCACGCCCGGGGCGAGCTACGCCTGGTACCAGGGCCAGCGCCTGGCGCAGGAGGGGAGCAGCCCCGTCTTCGAGGCCACGGAGCCGGGCGAATACACCTGCCGGGTGAGCAGCTCGGCCACTTGCGCGGCCAGCAGCCTGGCCATTTCGGTGCGGGCCGTGCGGGTGGAGTTCAGCTACCAGAACGAATGCGAGGAGAACACGGTCTCCTTCGTGTCGCGGGTCAGCGGCGGCGTGGAGGGCGGGCAGATCTCGTGGCAGATGGGCAGCCGGAGCATGGAGGGAGTCGCGTCGCCGAAGGTGCGCTTCAACGAGCCGGGCCCGGTGCCGGTTCGGCTGTCGGTGGACTTCGGCGGGATATGCCAGGAGCAGGCCGAGCGCGAGGTGGAGGTCCTGCCCACGCCGAAGATGCAGCTCGCGGCCAACAACGCCATTGTGGGGCGGCCGTCCGAGTTCGGCTTCTCGACCTTGATCCACCCGGAGGCCATTGCCTCATTCCATTGGGATTTCGGCGATGGCGAATGGCTCGACACGGAAGACGCGGCCAGCGTCAGCCATGTTTACCAGAAAGAGGGCAACCCCGCGGTGAAGGTAACGGCCCGGCTCCGGCAGGAAGGCTGCCCCGATTTGGAGGCCAGCAAGACCATCCTGGTCTCGGACTAGGCGGCTCAGAACTCCTCGTAAAGCTGGTAGAACTTGGCGGCCTTGTCCTGGTCGCCCAGCGCGATGTAGCAGTCGTGGACGTAGAGGTAGCAGGTCTTGGCGACCTCGGGGATCTCGAGCTTGTTGGCCAGCTCCGCTCCGAGCTTGTAGCTGTCGATGGCCAACTGGAACTCCCCGAGCTCCTGGTAGCACTCGCCCAGGCTGACGTAGTCTTGCAGGACGTACTCCTCGCGCTCGAGCCGGATGTTGATCTCGAGGCAGGTCTGGAAGTGGGACAGGGCCTTTATGGGCATCTTCTGGACCATCATGATCTGGCCGATGTTGTTGGCGATGTTGGCAATGGCGTTCTCGTTGTCGATGGCCTTGTTGATGGTCAAGGACTGGGCGAAATGCGCGACGGCCTTTTCGTAGCACTCAGCCTCCCAGTAGATTTCCGCGACGAAGTTGAGGTACTTGGCGTAGAGCCGGTTGTCGTTCTGGCCGCGGTGGAGCCTTGCCAGCTCGATGTTGTTCTGGAGCTCGGCTTGCTCGCCAGGCCCGAGATGGCAGCTATCGGTCTGTCCGGCCATGATGGAGGGGTTGCCCAGTACCATGAGCACGGACAGCAAGGCCATGGCCAGGATGCCGACGGGCGTAGGGCGGGTTTTGTTCGAGGGCATTTTCATCGGGCTTGGGAGTCGGGTTGGTGGTCGGTTGGCGGGCCAGTGCCGCGGGAGAAGGTCGTTCGCCTCGGTCTTGGACAAGCTCGGCATAAACTTAGAAATATTGCTCCATCTTTTTAAGGCATCACCCAAAAATAAAGTTTTTTGGTTTCACGGATTCAAAAATATTTGTTAAACAAGCAGATGCGTGCTCGACAACGCGCAAGAAATAGACTGGCCAGGGCCCGAGGCTGCCAAAATATCGCACGGCTTGATTAACTTCGTGCCCAAGGAAAATCCCACTAAAAATACACCAAAATGCTGAGAATGAAAATTTCGCTGGCCATCGTCATGCTGACGGCGGCCTTGGCCACGAGCCAGATGTCGTGCCAGAGCGGCCCAACGGGTGGCCAGGCGGCCGATTCGCTGGCCGCGGGCGGAACGCCCGAACTGCCAGCGGTGGACTGGCGGTCCAAGCTCGCCACGCTCTCGACCCTGCTGGGCCAGTCGGCACCGGCACAGCTCCAGCCGCTGGCCGACCTGGCCTTGCAGCCCGCGCTGGTCGTGGAGGCCGGGCAGGTGGAGCAGGCCTACGCCCTGCGCGACCAGCTCCTCGAGGTCGAGGGCTTCGCGCAAGGCCTCACCGACAAGGCCTACGAGCTAGAGCAGACGGAGCTGGAGCGGCTCGACCAGGAGCTGGGCCAACTGGGCCTGGCGGGCATCTACGTGGAGGGAATGCTGGTGGACCTGGGCAAGAAGCTCTTCCTGGCGCAGCAGCTCGAGCAGCTCTGCGCGAAGGACTTCGCGCTCTGCCAGCGGTTCTGGACGGCCTACCACGCCGGCATGGGCTCCGAGTATCCCTTCGCCGACATGAGCGAGCACATCCGGGCCCTCAAGCTGGCCGAGCAGCTCCGGGCCGAGTTCCCCGAATCGGACTGCCAGCTCGACGAGGCCTACGACCAGATGCTCTCGACCTTCGTGGACTTCCACAAGCAGATCGACGCCAGCGGCGAGGTAAGCTGGCTGCACTCGGGCATCTACACCGACTTCTGGCCCAACCTCTCGGACCTGGACAACTACCAGGGCCTGGCCGAGCAGCTCCCCGAGAGCCTGCCGGGACGCCTGGTGGCCCAGGTGCTGGCCGACCCCTCGGTCATCCGGGTGGACGCCGAGGGCACTTTCGCCCGCTGCCACGCCGTGGTGGTGGACCAGGCCGCCGACTACATGGAGGCCGAGCGCAAGCGCATGGAATACCTCCGGCAGGGCAAGGCCGTGGCCCACGTGGTGGTCGGCCAGGACGGCCAGGGCCAGGAGCAGGCCCTCTGCGTTTACCGTGTCTATGACGCGCCCGACAAGGCCCAGGCCACCGCGCGCGCCATCGTGGCCGACTTCCCGCAGGCGCGGGTCGTGGCACTGGCGCCCGACGGCTCGATCCTCGACTGATTATTTTTTGCCACTTGACGAAAAGGCGCTAATTTAGGGCCGCCATCGCGCCAAGAGCGGGGCCAGGGCGCCCGTCCGGGCCATTTTTCCCGAGCCAAGGAAGGCGCCTCCTCAACCAACCATACCAACAATCGCAATCAGCATGAATCACGATTTGATCGTCATTGGCAGCGGCCCAGGGGGTTACGTGGCCGCCATCCGTGCCTCCCAACTGGGCATGAAAGTAGCCGTGGTCGAAAAAGAGTCCCTCGGGGGCATCTGCCTCAACTGGGGCTGCATCCCCACCAAGTCGCTGTTGAAGAGCGCGCAAGTCTTCGAATACATCCAGCACGCGGCCGACTACGGCATCACCATCGAGCAGGGAGCCGCCAAGGCCGACTTCGGCGCCATGGTCAAGCGCAGCCGCGGCGTGGCCGACGGGATGAGCAAGGGCGTCCAGTTCCTCTTCAAGAAGAACAAGATCGAGACCCTCAGCGGCTTCGGCCGCATCAAGGCCAAGGGCGTCGTCGAGGTAACGGACGACAAAGGCAACAAGACCGACTACCCCGCCCAGCACATCCTGCTGGCCACCGGCGCCCGCTCGCGGCAGTTGCCCTTCATGCCGCAAGACGGCAAGAAGATCATCGGCTACCGCGAGGCCATGAACCTCGAAAAGCAGCCCGAGCGCCTCATCGTGGTCGGCTCCGGGGCCATCGGCAGCGAGTTCGCCTACTTCTACAACGCCATCGGCACCAAGGTAACGCTGGTGGAGTACATGCCCAACATCGTGCCCGTAGAAGACGAGGAGGTCTCCAAGCAGCTTGAGCGCTCGTTCAAGAAGCAGGGCATCGAGGTGCTGACCAGCGCCTCCGTCACCGAGGTGGACACCTCGGGCGAGAAGTGCGTCGTAACGATCAAGACCAAGAAAGGCGAAGTCCGCCAGGAGGCCGACGTGGTCCTCTCGGCCGTGGGCGTGCTGCCGAACCTCGAGGGCATCGGCATCGAGGAGATGGGCATCGCCATGGAGAACGGCCGCGTCAAGGTGGACGGCTTCTACCGCACCAACGTCGAGGGCGTCTATGCCATCGGCGACATCGTCGGCGGCCCGGCCCTGGCCCACGTGGCCTCTGCCGAAGGCATCATCTGCGTCGAGAAGATCGCCGGGCACCACCCCGAGCCGCTCGACTACGGCAACATCCCCGGCTGCACCTACACCTCGCCCGAGGTGGCCTCGGTGGGCATGACCGAGCAGCAGGCCAAGGCCCAAGGGCGCGAGGTCAAGGTCGGCAAGTTCCCCTTCAGCGCGTCGGGCAAGGCCAGCGCCTCCGGCGCCAAGGACGGGTTCGTCAAGCTCATCTTCGACGCCAAGTACGGCGAGCTGCTGGGCGGGCACCTCATCGGCGCCAACGTTACGGAGATGGTGGCCGAGCTGGTGGCCGTGCGCAAGCTCGAGACCACGGGCATGGAGCTGATCAAGACCGTCCACCCCCACCCCACCATGTCCGAGGCCATCATGGAAGCCGCCGCCGCCGCCTACGGCGAGGTCATCCACCTCTGACAACCGGCCTGCCAAAAGCCTTCCACACAACGAAAAGCCGCGGGAATCGTCCCGCGGCTTTTCGTTGTTTTGTGGCCAGCCCCGCCCACCGGGGCCGCGGCTCAGCGCGTGGCGGGCAGGCTCGAAAGCTCTCGCATGAACTCCACCGACGACTCGTCGCCCCAGTCGCCCGTGCCGGTCTCCTTGAAGACCAGGCGGCCGTCGGGCGAGATGACGAAGCTGGTGGGCATGACGTTGGAGCGGAGCGGCTCGGGCGGCAGGGTTCCCAGGGTATAGACGGGCATGGTGAAGCCCTTGCGGTCGAGGAACTCGCGAATGACCGCGGGCTCCTCGTTGCTGACCAGGACAATGGCGACCTGCTCCAAGTCCTTGAGCTGCTGGTGCATGAGCTCGATGGAAGGCATCTCGGCCACGCAGGGCGGGCACCAGGTGGCCCAGTAGTTCAGGAAAATGGCCTTGCCCTTCCAGTGCTCGAGGGCCAGCGGCTGCCCGTCGAGGGTGCGAATCTGCCACAGCCAGGCGGCCTGGCCGAGCTCAGGGGCGTCGGCGGGTATCTCCAGGTCGGGCGGCATGAGGGTGAGCTTCCGCACGAAGACCGTGATGGCCATGCGGCTGGCGGGCACGAACATGGCCACCAGGAAGCTCACGAAGAAGATGTCGGACGCGATCTTGGACTTGCTGCTCTTCTGCCAGTAGTCCTTCCAGCGGTTCTCAAGGCTTGTCATTTTATCGGCTTTTAATGAATGAGGCTTTCCAGCCCGCGAAGTTAGCCAAAAGAGCCGACAGTCGGCGGGCCGCGGGCCGCGGGGGCCGGGGCCAAATGGTATGTTTTTTGCCATTGGAAACCCCAAACGCATAAAACGATTCATTATGGACAAGAACAAATTCGCCAAGGCTGGCATGCTGCTGCTCTTGGCACTGGTTTTCGGCGGGGGAGCGACAGTGCATGCGCAAGGCGGCGATTTTGAACGACCCAGCGACCCCCGAGGCCCGATCGTGGTCTCCGGCGTCATCGACCCCGACGCGCAGCTCTGGGAGCGGCACCACATCAACGAGCGGCTCTACCTCAGCTACGAGAAGGTCCGCGAGTCCGACGTCATGTGGCAGAAGACCATCTGGCGCCAGATCGACTTCAAAGAGAAGATGAACCTGCCCTTCTATTTCCCCTACCTGCCCGACACCACCAACGCCGGCCTTCGCCGGAACCTCATCAACACCATGATCTGGGGCATCGAGAACGACTGGATCATCGCCTACAAGCCCGACGACTACCACGAGTTCCAATTCCCCCGGACCATGGAGGAGATTTACGTGGACATGGGCGGCGGCGCGGACACCATCATGGTCCCTGACATGAACGACCCGTCCATCATGATTCCCACCGTAACCGTAGAGGAGCCCAAGGTCGGCGACGTTTACTCCATCATCGTCAAGGAAGTCTGGTTCTTCGACCGCCACCGCTCGCAGCTCGAAGCCCGCATCGTGGGCATCTGCCCCATCATCGACACCTACCGCGAAACCGACTTCGAACGCCTGAACCCCACGCCCAAGAAGCTCTTCTGGATCTACTACCCTGACTCCCGCGACCTGTTCTCCTCGCAGGAAGTCTTCAACGTGACCGGCAACGACGCCGAGCGGCGCACCTTCGACGACATCTTCGTCAAGCGCTTCTTCTCCAGCTACATCATCGGTGAGGCCAACATCTACAACAACCGCCGCATCCTCGAATACACCCTGGGCGTCGAAGCCCTGCTCGAGGCCGAGCGCATCAAGGAGGAAATCTTCAACTACGAGCAGGACCTCTGGGAATACTGAGCCTCCGACAACTTCCCTCCACACAAAGCAAGGACGCCCCTAGACGGGCGTCCTTCTTTTTGCGGCCCTGGGGCTCATGCCAGCCCAAAGCCACCGGGGCCAGGAAGTGCGCCCGCGAAGACCCGTGGCGAAGGGCCTCCTCCTGCCAAGCTGCCTTCGATGATGAAACATCCGATTCGGAAGTGTCCGACAGAACAGAGGTTGCCTGCGAGGCTTTTCCGGATGCGAACCTGACTGCCGCGACTTGGAATCTGGCCCAGGCTCTATGAACATGTCCGTGGAAATGCGCGCTGATGACACGAATCTGGCGGACAAATCATTGATAGACAACAATTTCCATCTCGTCCGTTTGCCATTGGTTCGGAGTTTTCAAAAAAGATCGGACAAGCTTTTCGCAACACGTTTGAAGGCAAACTGGCATCATGCGGCACATGGTCAAGCCAAGATAACAATGGCCCTTCAACCTTTTTTTGTGGAAACAGCATCCAAGGGCAAACAAAAGCCAGAAAATATGTTGGATTTCAATGCCTTGTCTGTGATCATCCACCCAATTCGTGCCATTTGCCTTCCCAATCCACAAAAAGCTCCAAGAACCCGTATTTGTCAACGCGGAGACAAGTAATACATGAGCCCAGTACAAAAAGCCATTATTTGCATCTTCTTAATTTGTAACCAATTGATAATCAAAGGTATTTTTTTGAAAGTGAATTGCAGAAATGACCTTTTTAGACCGCTCTCAAAAATAATTTCATAAGTAAGACTTTGAAATTAGATTGTGTTAAATCTGAAATCAATGTTCGATTTTTTTCCACGAAATGCACGAAGAACACGAAATTTTTTTG
>JAIFMG010000123.1 GCA_020048645.1 Bacteroidota bacterium
AGTTTGCCAGGTGGCCTGGTCTCATTGGGATGGCTCTCAATTGGTTTGGCTCCTTGCGAGACTCTTCTTCAAATTTCGATCCCAAAAAAAATTTCGTGTTCTTCGTGTTCTTCGTGTTTTTCGTGGAAAAAAATCGAACATTGATTTCAGATTTAACACAATCTAATTTCAAAGTCTTACTTAAAGGCGCCCAAACGACAATGAAAATAATTCCAGCCATTTGCCAAGGACAAAAAGCCCCGCCTTTTGGGGGCGGGGCTGGGTGGGGGCGTCGTCCGGCCGAGGCCGTCCGGGGGATGCGCGCCTAGGCGGAGGTCATGTTTCCGGCGATGAGCTCGCCGGACTCGTACTCGTCGCGCTTGAGCTTGGCCTGGATTTCGGAGAAGGCCTTGATGGTGTAGATGACGTGCTCCTCGGTGTGGATGGCCGTGGGGATCAGGCGGAGCATGATGACGCCCTTGGGCACCACGGGATAGACGACGATGGAGCAGAAGATGTTGTAGTTCTCGCGCAGGTCGCGGGTAACGCCGCCGGCCTGTGCGGAGCCGCCTTCGAGGAAGACGGGGGTTACGGGCGACTCGGTGACGCCGAGGTTGAAGCCCTGGGCGCGCAGTCCGGTCTGGAGCTTGTTGA
The DNA here is from genome assembly GCA_020048645.1 of Bacteroidota bacterium. Classification (GTDB taxonomy): domain Bacteria; phylum Bacteroidota; class Bacteroidia; order Bacteroidales; family UBA6013; genus UBA6013. The sequence continues at coordinate 634 of JAIFMG010000123.1, forward strand.
CCACGTTCCAGAGGTTGGAGCGGAGCTCGGGCATGGTCTTGAGCATCTCCAGGCGCTTGATGGCGCCTTTGACCATGGGCATGGGCAGGGACTTGGCGAAGATCTGGGAGCGCATGTTGTAGCGGAGGTAGTCCACGATCTCGATGTCGCTGGCGGCCACGAAGGCTCCGATGCCGGCCATGGACTTGGCGAAGGTGGAGAAATAGACGTCGATCTCGTCCTGGACGCCGAAGTGCTCGCCGGTGCCGGCGCCGGTGGCACCCATGGTGCCGAAGCCGTGGGCGTCGTCCACCAGGAGGCGGAAGTTGTACTTCTTCTTCAGGGCGACGATCTTGTCGAGGCGTCCGAGGTCGCCGGCCATGCCGAATACGCCCTCGGTGATGACCAGCACTCCGCCGTCGTTGGACTCGGCGAGCTTGGTGGCGCGCTTGAGCTGTCGCTCGAGGTTGTCGATGTCGTTGTGCGGATAGACGTAGCGCTTGCCCATGTGCAGGCGGACGCCGTCGAGGATGCAGGCGTGGGACTCGGAGTCATAGACGATGACGTCCTTGCGGTCCACGAGCGAGTCGATGATGGAGACCATTCCCTGGTAGCCGAAGTTGAGCAGGTAGGCGGCCTTCTTTCCGACGAAGTCGGCCAGTTGCTGCTCGAGCTGCTCGTGCAGGGAGGTGTTGCCGGACATCATGCGGGCTCCCATGGGGTAGGCCATGCCGTGCTGGGCGGCGGCTTCGGCATCCACCCTGCGCACCTCGGGGTGGTTGGCCAGCCCGAGGTAGTTGTTGATGCTCCAGGTGAGCATTTCCTTTCCCCGGAACTTCATCATCGGGTGAATGTCGCCCTCGAGGTTCGGGAACAGGAAGTACCCGTGGCCTACCTTCTGGAATTTGCCCAGCGGGCCTTTGTTCGCTTTGAGTTTGTCAAAAATATCCACGACTTTGTTATGGTTTAGGTGAATGAAACAAGAAGATTTGATGTCTGACTTCCCCAATTGAAGCAGGTCGCTGCCAAGGTCCCTTCCATCATCCCAATAAAAGGAACCGCTCCCCGTTTGTCTGAGAGAAACGCGCAAAAAAACGCTTTTTGTCGGGATTTTCAAAAAACCTTCGGCCCGACAGGGCGCGAAGTTGAAGATTTAGTTTTATTATTCGCTCCATTACGTCTATCTTTGCCGGATGTTTTAGAGCAGGCCCTATGCCCGCCCTTGGAACCAAAGCCCTGAAAATGAAAACCATCAGCCTTTCACCAAGCCCGTTGGCCCCTATCTTGGGCCGCCTCCTCCTGCTTCTGCTCCTGGCCTGGGGCTCCTTTTCATGCCAATACTCGAAGCTGCTGAAAAGCGACGACGTCGAGGAGAAGTACCAGGCGGCGGTCGATTATTACGACCAGAAGGAGTACGGCAAGGCCATGGGCCTGTTCGAGCAGCTCATCCCGATCCTGCGGGGCGGGCCCCGGGCCGACGAGGTGAACTACTACTACGCCTACTGCCACTACGGCCTTGAGGACTACGTCATGGCCGGCTACCACTTCCGCAGCTACGCCCAGACCTACGCCTACAGCGACAAGCGCGAGGAGTGCGAGTTCATGAGCGCCTACTGCTACTACCTGGACGCGCCCCGGCCCAGCCTCGACCAGGGCACCACCCGCAACGCCATGACGGAGCTCTCGCTCTACATGACCCACTACCCCCAGAGCGAGCGCACGCAGCAGTGCGACGCCCTCATGGAGGACCTGACGGACCGCCTGGCCGAGAAGTCGTACCTGGCCGCCAAGCAGTACTTCAACATGGACTACTTCAAGTCCGCCATGACGGCCATCGCCAGCAGCCTGGAGCAGTTCCCCTTCACGCCTCACCGCGAGGAGCTGGCCTTCCTCCTGGTCAAGTCCCACTTCCTCTACGCCGAGAACAGCGTCCAGGAGAAGCAGGCCGAGCGCTACCAGGCCGCCCTCAAGCAGTTCGACAACTTCATCCTCGAGTTCCCCGACGGGCAGTATTCCAAGGAAGCCCGACGCATCCAGGAAGGCTGCCTCAAGCACACCCAGACGGCCAGCGGCGGCTGAGCCCTCGGGCCAGGCAGCGCGTGGCCCCACTCCCAAAAAGAAAAAAACCAATCCCCCAACAGCCCTATGGACTACAAGAAAAGCAAGGCCTCGACCAGCACCATAACCCGCAACTTCAGCGACTTCGACAGCAAGACCGGGAACATCTACGAAGCCCTCCGCATCGTCGCCAAGCGGGCCGACCAGATCGGCACCGACATCAAGAACGAGCTCAACTCCAAGCTCGAGGAGTTCTCCTCGCTGACCGACAGCCTCGAGGAGGTCCACGAGAACCGCGAGCAGATCGACCTCTCGAAGCTCTACGAGAAGATGCCCAAGCCCGTCTTGCTGGCCATTGAGGAGTTCCTCGAAGGCGACGTCTATTTCCGCAACCCCAAGAAGGAGGAGTTCGCCCAGCCGGGGGCCGTCGAGCCCCGCCAGACGCAAGAGGAGGCCTGAAAGAATGGCCCCTGAAGCCGAAGCCATGCTCCAAGACAAGAAGATCATCGTGGGAATCACCGCCGGGATAGCTGCCTACAAGGCAGCTATTCTTGTTCGCGCGCTGGTCAAGAAGGGCGCCCAGGTGCAGGTCATCCTCACGGAAAAGGCCAAGAAGTTTGTAACGCCCCTGACCCTGGCCACCCTCTCGAAGCGGCCCGCGCTGAGCGCCCTGGCCAACGAGGCCGACGGCACCTGGCACAACCACGTCGAGCTGGGCCTCTGGGCCGACCTGATGCTGGTGGCCCCGGCCACGGCCAACACCCTTGCCAAAATGGCCAACGGCCAGGCCGACAGCCTCCTGCTGACCACCTACCTCTCGGCCCGCTGCCCGGTGGTCGTCGCGCCCGCGATGGACCTGGACATGTACGCGCACCCTTCCACCCGCGAGAACCTGCGCCGGCTGGCCGCCTTCGGCAACATCGTGCTCGAGGCGCCCGCCGGCGAGCTGGCCAGCGGCCTTGTCGGCCAGGGGCGGATGATGGAGCCCGAGGACATCGTCGCCGCCCTGGAGCGCGTCCTGGGCCGCGGCCGCGAGCTGGAGGGCCTGCGCGCCCTGGTCAACGCCGGGCCCACCCACGAGGCCATCGACCCCGTCCGCTTCATCGGCAACCACTCATCGGGCAAGATGGGCCTGGCCATCGCCCGCGAGCTGGCCGAGCGCGGCGCCCAGGTCTGCCTGGTGGCAGGGCCCATCGCCCTGCGCCTCGAGCACCCGCGGGTGGAGCGCGTGGACGTGGTCTCGGCCCGCGAGATGCTCCAGGCCTGCCTCGACCGCTGGCCCGGCATGGACTGCGCCATCCTGAGCGCCGCCGTGGCCGACTACCGCCCGGCCGAGGTGGCCCCGCGGAAGATCAAGCGCGACGGCGAGGCCCTGCGGCTGGAGCTGGTGCCCAACCCCGACATCGCCGCCGAGATGGGCAAGGCCAAGCGCCCGGGCCAGATCCTGGCCGGATTCGCCCTCGAGACCAACGACGAGCTCCGCAACGCCCAGGCCAAGCTCCAGCGCAAGGGCCTCGACTTCATCGTCCTGAACTCCCTGGCCGAGCCCGGCGCCGGTTTCGCCCACGACACCAACCGCGTAACCCTGGTGGACGCCCTGCGGCCGCCCGTGCCCTTCCCCCTGAAGACCAAGGACCAGGTGGCCGCCGACATCGTGGACCACCTGGCGCTCCGCCTGGGGCGGGCGGGCAACATGCCAGACCCCGGCTCCGTTCAGCAGGCGGCCGACTAGCCGCGCCAAGCGATCCCCATCCCCCCAATCCAATCTCCCTGCCATGAAACGACTCGTGCTTCTCGTCGCCCTGCTCGGCCTCGCGAACCTGGCCAGCGTCCAGGCCCAGGAGCTGAACTGCCAGGTGCAGGTCACGCACCAGCAGATCCAGAACTCCAACCAGCTCCTTTTCCAGAACATGCAGAAGGTGCTCTACGAGTTCATGAACAACACCAAGTGGACCGACCAGAACTTCCTGCCCCACGAGAAGATCGACTGCACCATCCTGGTCAACCTGACGGACTTCAACGGCAGCGACCGCTACACGGCCACGCTCCAGGTGCAGGCGCGGCGGCCGGTTTACGGCTCGTCCTACTTCAGCCCCCTGATCAACTACCGCGACCAGCAGCTCACCTTCGAGTACCTCGAGGGCATGGTCATGGAGTTCAACCCCAACCGCTTCACCAACAACCTGCTCTCGGTGCTGGCCTACTACGCCTACCTGATCATCGGCATGGACTTCGACTCATACGCCATGGAGGCCGGCACGCCCTACTTCCAGCAGGCCCAGCTCATCGTGGACAACGCGGCCGGGGCCACCAACTCCGGGCCCGGCTGGCAGGCCTTCGAGGGCCTCGAAAACCGCCACTGGCTGGTCAAGCAGTTGCTCGAGGAGGACTTCCGGGGCCTGCGCCGGGCCTCGTACCGCTACCACCGCCTGGGCCTGGACCTGATGTCCACCCGGCTCGAGTCCGGCCGCGCCGAGATCGCCGAGTCGTTCCGGCTGATACAGCAGGTCTATCGGCAGAAGCCCACGGCCCACGCCACGCGGGTCTTCTTCACGGCCAAGGCCGACGAGATCGTGAACATCTTCAGCCACTCCACCGTGCCCTCGGCCGAGAAGACCAGCGTTTACAACATCGTTGCCGAAGCCGACCCGGCCAACATCCAGAAGTACGAGGCCCTGAAGCGCTGAGGGTTTTGCGGACTGCGGCTTTACGCGTACTTTAGGTTGGGAAAACGGTTTCTTAACCCGCGGGCCCAGGGCCTGCCCAATCTCAACCACGCGCCATGTTCGAGGATTTCGACTTTTGGAAAATGCTGGCGGGCCTCGGGGTCTTCCTCTTCGGGATGTTCATGATGGAGGAGGCCATCCGCAAGCTGTCGGGCAGCGCCTTCAAGCGGATGATCCGCCGCTACACCGACGGGCGCTTCCGTTCCATGTCCACGGGCCTGCTGGCCACGGCGGTCTTGCAGAGCAGCTCGGCGCTCTCGCTGATGGTGCTGGCCTTCGTGGGCGCGGGCATCATGACCCTCGAGAACGGCATCGGGGTGATCCTGGGCTCGAACATCGGCTCCACCTTCACGAGCTGGATCGTGGCCAGCGTGGGCTTCAAGATCCAGATCGAGAGCTTCGCCCTGCCGCTGGTGGGCGTGGGCGGCCTGGGGCTGGTCTTCGCGAACCAGTCGTCAGGCTACGCGGGCGCCAGCAAGCTGCTCGCTGGCTTCGGCTTCCTGTTCCTGGGCCTGGCCTACATGAAGGAGAGCGTGGACGGCTTCACCGCCGGCTTCGACGCCAGCCGGATGCCCGACTACGGGCTGGCTTTCTACCTGCTGGTGGGCCTGGTCATGACGGCCATCATGCACAGCAGCGCCGCGACCATGGCCATCGTCCTGACGGCCCTGAACGCCAAGCTCTTCAGCTTCGACGAGGCCACCGTCATGGTCATCGGGGCCAACGTGGGCACCACCATGACCATCCTGCTGGGCGCCCTGGGCGGCTCGCAGATCAAGAAGCGCGTGGCCCTGAGCCATTTCATCTTCAACGCGGCCACGGGCGTGGTGGCCTTCCTGCTCACCCCGGCGCTGGTCTGGCTGGTGCTCGACTTCTTCGCCCTGGCGGCGAACCCGGTGCTGGGCCTGGCCCTCTACCACACGCTCTTCAACCTTTTGGGCGTCACCATCTTCCTGCCCATCGTCAACTTGCTGGCCGCCTTGCTCACGCGGCTCTTCCCCGACAAGAAGCGGGAGGCGCTGACCCTCTTCATCAAGGATTCGACGGCCGAGGTGCCCGAGGCCGCCATCGCCTCGCTGCGCGAGGAGGCCCTGCACCTGACCAAGCGCATCCTGCGCTTCAACCTCGCGCTGCTCAAGATCGACGAGAAGCTCGTCTTCTCGCTCTACGACTACAGCGCGCCGCAGCATGGCGAGGCCGCCAAGACCATCGAGCAGCGCTACCAAGACCTCAAGCTCCTCCAGGCCGAGATCCTCACCTTCGCCGCCCACGTCCAGTCGCGCGAGATGAGCGAGACCGAAAGCCGCGCCATCAACCAGCTCCTCCACGGCGTGCGCATCGTCCTGCACTCGGCCAAGACCCTCAAGGACGTCCGGCACAACTTCGAGGACTTCGAAGGCTCCGAGAACATCTTCCTCAACGACCAGTACGACAACTTCCGCAAGCGCATGGTCGAGCTCTACCTGGGCATCGACAAGACCATCGCCTCCGCGGACGAGAACTACCGCACCAAGGCCATCCTCAAGCTGCTCAAGGTAATCAACGACCACGACCACCTCTTCTTCAAGCAGGCCACCAAGGCCATCAACAGCCGCGCCATCGAAGACCTTGAGGTCTCCACGGTCATCCTGGTCAACCGCGCCTTCGTGCAGTCGGCCCGGCAGGTCCTCCTGGCCCTGCGCGAGCTCCTGCTCACCGTCGAGGAGGCCGCCCGCTTCGACCAGGTCCAGGAAATCAGCGACTCCCTCCTCGAAAACGAGAACCGCCAAGGCCCCGCGCCCAGCTCCGCCGAAGCCTGACCCCTCCCCCCCTTCCCAACGCCGCCCTGGCCCCAAGCCACGGCGACACGTCAGGGCCAGCTCCTTCCCAGGGCTTCGCCTTGCGCTTCTTTTTTTTTGCGGATGAAAATAAAATACCGAAAAACTTTTCTATCTTGCGGATGATTTCTTGGAGATAGATGATTCCATAAAATTGATTATCAACATCCCCAAGGCAAAAAGGCAATCCCAATCGAGCATCCACAAAAAAAGAATTGACAAATGAGAAAGACCCACAAGCTACCGATGCTGCTGCTTTCCGCCTTGTTCGGACAAGCGGCTCTCCTTCCCCTGGCCACGCAAGCCCAACCGATTTGCCTGAAAGTGTCGCAGGCGGCCTACCAGCCGATAGAGGTTTCGCGCACCCTGACCGACGGCCAGGCCTGGGACGACCCCTCCTTCCGCCTGCCCATGTTCACCCCCTTCCGGCTGCTGGGCAAGCCTGTGGCCGAGCTGCTCGTGGCCGATGGCTACGTGCGCTTCGCCGAGCGGGCGGGCGCGGCCCCCTTCGCCGAGCTGGCCGTCTTCGGCACCGACCTGGCCGACCGCTCCTTCCGCCCGGGTGCAGGGCAGGGCGCCGGCGCCTCGCCCATCCGCTGGCAACTCCAAGGCATGGGCGCCGAGCAGAGCCTGGTGCTCGAATGGGAGAACGCCGGATTCTTCGAGGAAATCTACCTGCTGGGCGATTCCAGGAGCCACGCCCGATTCCAACTCCGGCTCAACTCGTCCGACAACAGCATCGAAATCCACTTCGGCCCCTGGGAACTGCGCGACGCCTCCACCTGCTTCTACGGGCACGAGGGCCCCTTCGTCTATCTGCAAGACCTGCGCTCGACGCAGCCGCTGCTCCACCAGCTCACGGGAGACCCCGCCCATCCGGACCTGGCCACCAGCGCCGACTACGGCAGCCTGGACGCCGTCCCGGCCACCGGCACCCTTTACCGCCTGGCCCAGCAAGAACTGCCCACCGGCGCCCCGAGCCAGGTCTCGGCCACCCGCGTCGAGGCGGGCCAGGGCCTGCTGAGCATCCGCTCCGGCTTCGGCGAAGGCCCCGTCGAGCTGTCGGTGCTGTCGCTCGACGGGCGGCAGCTCCTGGCCCACCGCGGAGCCGGGCCCAACTTCGACCTGCCCATCGGGCCGCTGCTCCCCGGCCTCTACCTGCTGCGCCTTACCGACGGCCGCCAGGTCAAGACCCAGTATCTGAGCGTGTTCTGATTTCCCCCACGCAGGCATCCGCCCACAATCCGCGAACCTTCTGCGCCCCCCGAAGTCCCCGCCACGCTGGCGCCGGGCTTCGGGGGGCTTGAAACAGGGTCGCAAATAAGCTGGCCGAAGACTTGGTTTCGGGTGCTGAAGTCCTTGGGAATCAGGAAAAATTCGCTTAGGCACTCCCCATTGGCTTAGGATTGGGCCAACGAAGAACCCAGTGCCCAGCGCTCGCCCCAAAACTTGCATTTTCAAAATTTAGTTTGTAGCTTTGGTTGTGTCGAGTCCGGCCGTGCTCGCTTCCGGCTGATCATCTCGGCAAGTTGGATTGCCAAAGACTTGTCCCCGCGCGTCCATCGAACCTGGGTCATTGGCGCTTTTCCACCCAAAAGCTCCAAGACCATTTTGTATCGGCGAAGAGGAATTTAGCATGAGACAAAAAGCACGATGATAGAAATATCCGACATATTTGAAAGAGCCAAAGTGAACCGTCAAAAAATCGAGGCGAATGTTCAACATGCCATTTTGGGGCATAAATTTGAGCCCCGCGATGTTTTTGCCGACATACAAAATTGTTATACTGGCTTTTTCACCAAGGGCAAAGAGCCGCGCATGTTGGGCTTGTCGGGCTTGCGCGGTACCGGAAAAACTACGCTGCTCTGGCAAACCGCTGATTTTGCAGAACAGCAAAACACCGAAAACATTTATTTTTTTGAAATTGAAAAAATAGCGACGCTCGGCTTTGGTATCTTGGATGTTTTTCTATACCTCGAAAAATACCGGCCAGAACTTTTGACCCAAAAGAGTGTGTTGCTTTTCGATGAAGTCCATTTCGACAAAAAATGGAGCAACGCACTGAAAATCATTTACGAAAACATGCGGGCGGCCTACATTGTCGCTACCGGAAGTTCGGCCTTGTTGCTGCAAACCACTGCCGATCTGGCTACTCGCATGCTCATTTTGCATACCTTCCCGCTGCATTTTACCGAATATGTCTCCATCACGCGAAACATTCAGCTCGACAACAAGGCACAAGTTAAAGAAGGCCTGAAAAATGCCCTCTTCTTTTCCAAAAGCATAACAGAATTAAAAGAAAGGCTTTCGCAGATAAAACCGGAGCTTCAAACTTATTACCAAAGAATAGAAGGTCTTGATTACCTGATTGATACTTACATCAAATACCACAACATCGCACGGTTTACGCTCTACGACAACACCAACTACATTCTTCGAGAAATCGATTCCCTGTACCATCGGGTGATTTACGAGGACATTCCCGTTTTGAGCAAAGAAACTGACTCTGAAAACGCCAAAAAACTATTGCTACGGCTGGCTGTTTCCGATGAAATCAATGTCCAGACGCTTAGCCAAGCCATTGGAATTTCGCAAGAAGAAATCAACAACATGATTAACATTCTAGCGAAAGCCGAGATGCTTACCGTTTTGTATCCTTTTGGTGGAATAGACAGCGGAATCAACAAGATGAAGAAGGCCTTTTTCATGTCTCCCTCCATTCGCTTGGCGCTTTTGCAACAGTTTGTCAACGAATTGGAAAATGAACAAATCGCAAAACTGTACGAAGACATTACCGTGATGTATCTCAAGCGGTTTTTCGACAATTCCATGCTTTCATTTTCGAGCTTTGCAAAGAGCAAGAATCCGGATTTCGTTATCTCAACCCACTCAAAGCCAATTATTTTGGAAGTTGGCCTAAACAAAAAGTCGAAGCAACAGATTACTGGCAGCAAGATAGATTTTCGCTATGGAATTGTGGTTTCCACAAAAATAGAAGAAGCCTACTTTGAACAGGAAACCGTTTATTTGCCCTTCAGCTTGTTCGCGATCTTGTGATGCCAAGTCGGAACCCAACGCAATGGATCGCATTGACAAACTTTCTCCTCCGAGCTGAACCTCTCCAGCTTCCTGGTTTGCTGCTCAACAGCGCATCCCGCAAGTTCAAGAAAAATCGCCTAGGCACTTGCTTTTCTAAGGTTTAGTTTGTAGCTTTGGTTATCGTCAATTCACCCGCGCCGATGAACAAGCTATCCTTCAAACGCACGAATGACCAGGCCCAAAGCCGACTGCCGAAACTTCCCCAATCTACCGTTTCTAATTTTGATGGATTGACGAGGCTTCTGGATGTGGGCATTTGATTCTTCATGCACAGTTGCGATTTGGTGTAGGAATTGAAGATGGTGGAAGTAATGACGTTAACGCCAATTATTACATGACCAAACATTAAACCATTAATTGAAAACTAAAATATGGTATTAAGTTGGAATGAAATAAAAGATAGAGCTTTAAACTTTTCAAAAGAATGGGCAGGCACTTCTAACGAAGAAGCGGATGCTAAACCTTTTTTAGTTGAGTTTTTCAATGTTTTCGGAATTAGCAGTAAGCGTGTTGCTACTTTTGAGCATAGAATTAAAAAGATTGATGATAAAGACGGATTTATCGACTTGCTTTGGAAAGGCACAATCTTAATTGAAATGAAAAGTCGAGGCAAAAACCTTGACCGAGCCTATCAACAAGCAATTGACTATACGCACGGATTAAAACAACACGAATTACCGAAATACATTCTTGTTTCGGATTTTGAAAACTTTCGATTGTACGACCTTGAAGAACAGAAACACATAGCGTTTAAACTAAACGATCTTGTAGATAATGTACAGCATTTCGGATACATTTTAGGATATCAAAAGAAAGTTTACAAAGAACAAGACCCTGCAAACATAAAGGCAGCAGAATTAATGGGTAAATTGCACGACCGATTAAAAGAAATTGGTTATACAGGACACCCTTTGGAAGTTTATTTGGTTCGCATTCTGTTTTTAATGTTTGCCGAAGACACAACCATATTTAACAAGCAGCAATTTCAAGATTATATTGAGCAACGCACAAACGAAGACGGCAGCGATCTTGCAGCCAAATTGCAAGAACTATTTCAGGTGTTAAACACACCAAAAGAAAATCGTTTTAAAAATCTCGACGAGCAACTTGCCGATTTTCCGTATGTAAACGGCAAGCTATTTGAAGAAATATTGCCTACGGCAAGTTTTGATACAAAAATGCGACTGGCATTGTTAGAATGCTGTTACATTGATTGGAGCAAAATTTCGCCCGCTATTTTTGGCTCAATGTTTCAAAGTGTAATGAACCCGACTGAACGCAGAAATCTAGGTGCACATTACACCAGCGAAGCCAACATTCTAAAACTTATAAAACCACTTTTTCTGGATGAACTTTGGCATGAATTTGAAAGCGTTAATGACAACAAAAACAGACTACTCGAATTTCATAAAAAACTAAGTACTCTCAAATTCCTCGACCCTGCTTGCGGTTGCGGCAACTTTTTAATTATTGCTTATCGAGAATTACGATTATTAGAACTCGAAATTTTAAAATGTATCTATAAAACAGGACAACGAGTGACTGATATAAGCAATATTATTTTGCTTGATATTGACCAGTTTTATGGCATCGAATACGAAGAATTTCCTGCACGTATAGCCGAAGTTGCCATGTGGCTGATTGACCACCAAATGAATATGCTCATAAGCAACGAATTTGGACAATACTTTGTCCGATTACCTTTGAAAAAAGCGGCTAAAATTGTTCATGGAGATGCGCTAGAAATCGAATGGCAAAGTCTGCTAAATCAGGTGAACACATATACCGTTTATGCTCAACATGCCGATATTTTTGTTGTAAATGAGCCACAAGCACAGTATGGCAAAGTAAATATCCAAGCGGAAACCTTTTCTATTCACTCAGGCAAGCCACAAATTACTGATGAAATAAAATTTGATTACATTCTTGGAAATCCGCCATTTATAGGTTCTAAAATAATGAAACAAAACCAACGCGACCAAATTGTAAAACAGTTTGACAATGTAGCAGGAGGCGGTACGCTTGATTATGTTACAGGTTGGTATATCAAAGCGGCTAAATACATTCAAAACACAAAAACTAAGGTAGCTTTTGTTTCTACCAACTCTATTGTTCAAGGCGAACAAACAAGTATTCTTTGGGGGCAAATGCTCAACAGGTACGGTATTAAAATACATTTTGCTCATCGTAAGTAAGCGATTGGATTTAATTTATAATATTATCTTTGCGGCACTATGGGACGAGTGAACACACCAACATTGGATGACGCCCAAAAGGC
>JAIFMG010000078.1 GCA_020048645.1 Bacteroidota bacterium
ACGAAGAGATGAACCAGTTCATCCGTTCGCACAATGTTTTGGAAACGGAGTCACAACTGGTCAGCCAAGGCGGCCGATCGTACTGGACTTTTCAACCTCGGCTTCCGCCTGGTCCGGGTCCCCTAGTTTAGGGGCGTCTCCGGCCCGCGCTGGTGAGCTAAAAAAATTCGTTTTGTGCCGCGAAATGCAAAACCCATCCCGCCGAAGGAGCGAGCAGGTTCGCGTCAGGACCCCCCAACCCCCTGAGAGGGGGAGCAGGGCGCTTCGCTGCGAAAAGTCCCATGTTCAGGAAGTTTGCTCCCCTTTCCAAGCCAAGTCAGCAACCAAGGAAAGCCATTCACCATTGAAAAGGCGGTTTTTGCTGGGCAAGTGCTCATTCCATTTCCTACGCGCCAGCGATTTTGTCCGCGTCAGAAAAAATCTGCTCCACATCCAATTCGGCGACAGGGATGCGACTTTGGGCCAGGGCTCGCTCAAATTCGTAGCGCGTCAGCCCGGACAATTGGATCGCCTTTCCAAGGGTCAGCTTGCCTTGTTGGAAGAGCCAGAGGGCAAGCACCGTCTGGAATTGGAGCTTCAGTTCCTTTTCGGATTGGTTGAGCGCGATCAACAGGTCGTGAGGGAGCTCGACGGGTATGGTGATGTTTTTCATTCTGGTCTTGGTGGGTTGCGAGCCTGTCCCCAAAGGGATTGCTCTAGCCTTCTTCCAAAATAGTATTTTTTTGCGAGAAATGCCACACGCGTCGCTGATGAAACTTTCCAACGTGGCGATCAGCTACTTGGAAACGTTTCTGCGGGAGCAGGTTCTCCGCGTTCTTCCCTTCGCCGCAAGCCCTTTTCTTCGCAGGACCCCCCCAACCCCCTGAAAGGGGGAGAAGGGCGCATTGACGCGCAAAAAGCCCCCTTTCAGGGGGTTGGGGGTCTTTCCGAGCCGATGCCAAGCAGGGTGAGACGTTTCCGTTCCCTTCGGGACGTTGGAAAGTCGGTTTTCCGCGTTGGGATGAGCGGGCGGCCTGTCAATTCGCGATTCGCGAATCACAAATCGCGTTATCTTCGCGACACAAAGCATCGACAGATGAAGAAGCACAACGGGATGCGCCCGCACGACGTGGCGGTGCTGCTCAAGATCGCGGCCAAGGGTCGGCAGGCGTGGCGGATGAAGGACCTGGCGCAAGAGCTGGGCATCAGCGCCAGCGAGATCAGCGAAAGCCTGCACCGCTCGTCGCTGGCGGGGCTTCTGGCGGGCGACAAGCGCGACTTGCGGCGGCTGGCCCTGCTGGAGTTCTTGCGGTCGGGGCTGCGCTACGTGTTTCCGCAACAGCCGGGCGCGCTGGTCCGGGGCATGCCGACGGCCTACTCGGCTCCGCCGCTGAGCCAGCGGATCGCGGGGGCGGAAGCCTGCGTCTGGCCCTATGCCCAAGGCCAGGCGCGGGGCCAGGCCGTGGAACCGCTCCACCCCAGGGCCCCAGAGGCCGCGGCGCAAGATTCCGCCTATTACGAACTGCTGGCCCTGGCCGACGCCATCCGGCTCGGGAAGGTCCGCGAAAGGTCCTTGGCCTTCGAGATCTTGCAGGAAAGGATCGAGCATGGCTGAGCGCGCCATCGCCGACCTCTGGGCCGTGGAAAAGGTGGCCGCGCAGTTGGGCGAGCTCAACGCCGAGGTGCTTTTCGTGGGCGGCGCCGTGGTGGGCCTTTACGCCACAGCGCCAGGCGCCGAGCCGCCAAGGCCTACCCGCGATGTTGACCTATCGCTGCAAATCGGCACCTACGCCGCGATGGACGCGCTCCGGGAGCGACTGGCCGAAAAGCGAATCTTTCCCGCCACTGGCGAGAAGGTCGTGAACCGATTTGTCTTCGAGGACATCCTGATTGACATCATCCCAGACACAGCCACAGCCTTGGGCCCCACCAACCGTTGGCTGAAGCCTGGTTTCAAGCAGGCACGCCTATTTCCGGTAGGTTCGCAGGTGATTCGGATACTGCCGGTGGCCTTGTTCATCGCTTCCAAGTGGGAGGCTTTCAACAGCCGGGGCGGAGACCCCAGGTGGAGCCACGACTTCGAGGATCTGGTTTACATCTTCGACAACCACGCGGGCCTCTTGGAAGAAGTGCGAAAGGCCGATGGGGAAGCCGTGGCTTTTCTGAAAGGAATGTCCCAGCATATCCTAGCGCATCCGCACCGCGACGAAATCCTAGAATGCCACCTTCCCCCATCCTCCGCCAGCCAGCGCAAGAACGCGTTGCTTGAGCTACTCGCTGAAATTCAAAACCTTCCGGACAAAGTTTGAAAGCGAGAAGTTTACGACAAACGGCGATGAAACTTTCCAACGTGGCGATCAGCCACTTGGAAACGTTTCTGGGCCCTGCGAGAGGGAGCATTATCCATTACCCATTGTCAATTGCGAAGGCTGTATTCCAGGCCGAAGCCCAGGCTTTCGAGCGCCTGGAGGTAGAACTCGCGGGCTTGCTCGAAACCTTTGACGTTCACCAGTCCCAGCTTGGCCAGCAGGTCCGCCACGGTGTCGAAGTCCTTTTCGGGATATTCAGCCCGCAGCATGGCCTCCTCGGCCCAGGTGGCGAGCTGCTGGGCATCCAGCCGTTGGTTCAGGAAGGCCAGCAGTTGGTCGGCCAGTTGTTGTTTGGTGAGGGTCATGGTGTCAAGCCGTTGAGGGTGAGCAAGATGAAGACCAGAATCAGCAATGCTCCCAGCACGACATGGCCCTTGTCGATAGGGTATTTCTCATGGATTTCGACACAGTTCCCGCCGGGGTCATAAATCTTCTGCATGAAGCTGAGCGTGCGTTCTTCGGCGTCCACTTCCTTGATGTACTCGGCAAAGCGTCCGCTTCCATCGCTGGCGTCCACGCGCCGGACATAGGTTCGCCCGCCCGACGCGGACTCTGTCCAACCGTCAAACTCCCGTTCGTTTTTTCGCCTGTTCCTTTCCATGAGGCTCATGGTCCGCTGTCGAATTTTGCCTTATTTCCAAAATTACAAAAGAATTTGATTTTGTCGGAATGCAAGGACCTTGGAAAGACGGTTTTCCGCGGGACGCTTAACCCAAGGCGTTCTAACCCAAAGGGAGGAAATACGCCAACCGCTTGGAATTTTGAAGCCGAAGGATTATCTTGCCAAAAAGAAGCGCATGGACAGGGACCTCGAAAACCCCATTCTCGAACAGATGCGCGCGCTGGTGACGCGCGAGGCGCCGATGGCGGAGCTGTTCCTTTTCGGCTCGCGGGCCCGGGGCGACAGCGCCTCGATTTCCGACTGGGACCTGCTGCTGCTGCTCAACCACGAGCCCCTCAGTTTCGAGCAGGAAACCCGCTGGATGGACGCCTTCTATGAGCTTGAGCTTCGGACCGGCGAGGTCATTTCCCCGCTTATCTACTCCAAGGCCGATTGGTACGGACGCCACCGCCAGACCCGGCTTTTCCAGAACGTCCAGAAGGAAGCCATTCGAATCCTATGAGCGCGGGGCCGAGGGAATGGGTCGAATACCGCCTGCGGCGGGCGCTCGAAACCTATGACGACGCGCTGCTACTGGTCGAAAACCAGAAGTGGAACTCGGCTATCAACAGGCTATACTACGCGGCCTACTACGCCATCTCGGCCTTGCTGCTCCATGCAAACCTGGATCCGGCGACCCACAACGGCATCAAGTCGGCTTTCTCTTCACACTTCATCAGAAGCGGGAAATGCCCGCCCGAAATGGGGCGTACCTTTTCGCAGCTCTACACTTGGAGGCATAAGGGCGATTACGACGATATGTTCGACTTCGATGGCGAAAAGGTCATGCCCTACTTGGCGCCGACCAAACATCTGATCGATTGGGTCAAAGTGAACGTGGTATGACGGACGTTTCCATTCCCTTTGGGACGTCGGAAAGTCAGGAATGAATCGCGATACCAGCGCTTTCGAATGAAAAAAGCCCCGAGCGGGAGTCGCTCGGGGCTTTGGGCTGGTGGGGAGAGCAGGATTCGAACCTACGAAGACTTACGTCAGCAGATTTACAGTCTGCCCCAGTTGGCCACTTTGGTATCTCCCCAAAAAAAAAGTGGGTAAGCTACCTATATCGCACCGCTACAACCGCCTACCCTTGCTGCGGTCAAGCCCTGGGGGGGTTCAGCAGGAGCTGGTCGTATAGGACTTACCCGCGACAAAAGTAGAAACAATTCCCGAACGGCAAAAGGAATCTCGAAAAAAGTTTACTTTTGCCAAGAGCGGGGCCCAAGGTCATGGCGCCTGGTCCCCGCAACCCACAATCAACCACGACGATGACGACTTTTTGGAAAACCGCGTTGAGCCACGGCCTTTTTCTGGGATTGGCCCTTGTCCTGTTCGACTACGCGCTCTACCTTGCTGGCCAGACCGAGGCCGGCTACTCCACCTGGCTGATGTACGCGATGCTGCTGGTGGCCGCCTACCTGGCCGCCCGCCGTTCGCGCGACAGGCACATGGGCGGCTACATCAGCTTTGGCAAGGCCTTCGGGAGCGGGATGGTGGTGGCGATGGTGGGCGGGACAATGCTGGGGCTCTTCGTGCTGCTGCTGTTCGCGGTCATTGACCCGGCCTTGCTCCAGGAGCTGAAGATCCTGGCCGAGGAGGCCATGATCGAGCAGGGCCTGCCCGACGAGCAGATCGAGGAGGTCTCGCGGCTGATGGAGAAGTTCTTCTACAAGCCCTGGTTCCTGGCGCTTTCCACCTTCTTGCAGTTCCTGCTGGTCGGCAGCCTGATTTCGCTGCTGTCGGCGGCCCTGGCCAAGAAGGAGCCCGAGGGCAGCGACGCCTTCCGGCAAGCCACGGGCGAAGTCTGATGCCCTGGCCCCGAATCCCTTTCCCTCTCTTGACTGCCTGACGAATGGACATTTCCCTGGTCATTTCCCTGCTCAACGAAGAAGAATCTCTGCCCGAGCTGCTCGACTGGATCGAGCGGGTTCTGGCGCCCATGGGCCTGGCCTACGAAGTGGTGCTGATCGATGATGGCAGCTCGGACGCCTCCTGGTCGGTCGTCGAGCGCTATTGCGCGCGGCGTCCGGAGGTGTTCAAGGGCATCAAGTTCCAGCGCAACTATGGCAAGTCCGCGGCCCTGTTCAAGGGCTTCGAGGCCGTGCGGGGGCGGGTGGTCATCACGATGGACGCCGACTTGCAGGACAGCCCGGAGGAAATCCCGGAGCTGTACCGCCTGATCGACCAGGAAAAGTTCGACCTGGTCTCGGGCTGGAAGCAGAAGCGCTTCGATCCGCTGTCGAAGACCCTCCCCAGCAAGCTCTACAACTGGACCGTGCGCAAGGTCTCGGGCATCGCCCTGCACGATTTCAACTGCGGCCTCAAGGCCTACCGCCGCGAGGTCGTCAAGAGCATCGAGGTCTATGGCGAGATGCACCGCTACATCCCCGTGCTGGCCAAGCAGGCGGGCTTCCACAAGATCACCGAGAAAGTGGTGCAGCACCAGGCCCGCAAGTACGGCACCAGCAAGTTCGGCATCGAGCGCTTCCTCAATGGCTTCCTTGACCTGATGTCCTTGACGGTCATTTCCAAGTATGGGAAACGGCCGATGCACTTTTTCGGCACCCTGGGTTTCCTTTTCTTCGTGTTGGGATTTTTTGTGCTGGCCTATCTGAGCGTGGGCAAGATTTTTTTCCAGCAGTACCAGATGGCCGACCGGCCGCTGTTCTATTTGGGTCTGCTGGCTTTCCTGTTCGGCTCGCAATTGTTCCTGACGGGCTTCCTGGGCGAGCTGATCTCGCGCAATTCGACCGACCGCAACAACTATCGCGTCGATAAGTACCTGGGTATCAACGAACGATAAGGAATTTCCCGGCGACCATCTGCCGCGGCTCGGTGTAGGCGCGGAAGACGTAGAGGCCGGCGGGCCAGTGCGCCACGTTCACGTCGTGGACGCCTTGGAAGCGCGCCTGGTACATGGGCCGTCCCATGACATCGTACAGGAAGACTTGCCATTCCATGTCGGGGATGCCCGGCTCGAAGCGCAAGGTTTCCTCCTCGGTTCCGGTCTTGTGCCAGAAAAAGGGAACGTCGTTGCCCGTGCGCCAGGGGCTGTTGTAGTAGGTCTTGTAAAGCGCCCGCCGCACCTGTCCTTGCTCCACCTCCAAGGTCAGCACGGGGACGCCCTGCCGGGGCGACCAGTACTGTTCTTCGCGCAGGCCCAGCTCGAGGGTGTAGATCACCGTGGGGAACCAGATGCCCAGGGCGCGGATGAATACCTCGACTTTGAGCTGCTTATCGACCCGCTGGTGCAGGACGGGAAACTCGCCTTCGGGCGTCAGCGCCGTTCCTTGCCCGTCGGCAAGGGTGGAGTAGGAGAGGCGGATCTTGAACCGGAGCGAATCGGGGCTAAGCGGGACGCCAAAGTCGCTCGGGTCGAGCCTAAGCTCTTCGGGTGATGTTGTTACGATTTGTTCGATAAGGTTTTCATGGGTCGTGCCTTGCGCGATGGGGAAGCGATAGGCCAAGGCGGGCGAGTTGAGCACCAAGGGGAATTCGATCGCTGGATCTTCCACCTGCACCACCATTCCGACCAGCATCAGACCTTCTTCGGAAAATTGATAATAGACTTGCCCCACGCCCCGCTCGCGCACGCAGATTTCGGCGCCGGGAAAGAGCGAGCCGAACTGGGTTTGCTCGGGCGCCCAGGCCAGGAAGGGGAAATCGAACTCATGCTTGATCTGGGAGAAATCCCAGGGCGAAGCTCCCAGGTCGGAGTAGTTGAACAGCTCGGTGCTGTCAAAGGTCTGGTAGCGGATCTGGAAGGTGTCGCCCACCTGCGCGTAGTCGCGCAAGTCGATGGCAATCTGGGCCTTGAGCTGTGGCGCGAGGGCCAAGGCCCAGGCCAGCAAGCCCGCGAGCAGGCAGGCGCGGCGGAAGGTCATGGCTTTTGCAGGATGATTTTTCCGGTTTGGGTATGGTTTCCGCTTGTGGTCTGTTGCAAGTAGAGGCCAGCCGGCCAAGCGCTGGGGTCGATTTCGACCTGGCCCGTCCAGCGCCCTTGCCAGACGACCCGTCCGGCGGCATCGAAGAGCGTGGTCGAAAAGACTTGGTTTCCAGTGCTTTGGAAGATGATGCGGTCGGTGGCTAGGGTGGGGAAGAAGCGGAAGTCGGGGGCGGCGCCAAGCTGGGGCAGGCCTACGGGCGAGTGCTCGCTGGTCTGGTACTCGACGCTGCGGACGGAGTCGTTGGTGACGTTGAGGGTCAGGACGGGGTAGCGCATCTCCTTGGCCCAGAAGGAGTAGCGCAGGATGGTGTCGGGCCGTTCGAGCACTGGCTCGGGCGCCCATCCGCCGAAGAGGTAGATGTAAACCCGCAATTCGTTGTGGACGGTGAGCTTCTGCCGAACAACCTCGTACTCTCCCTCGGGGCTGTTGAGGGTGCCTTCGGCGTCGATAAGGCTTTCGAGCTGTATGTCGAGGTCGAAGCGGACGGAGTCGGGGTTGATGGGGAAGCCCAGGTCGCGGAAGTTGACGCCAAGTAGCTCGGGTGTGGTGCGCAATTGGGCGAAAGATTCCTCGGTGTGCGTGGAGTCGAGGGCCGAGGGGAACTTGAGGTAGGTCAGGGGCGGCACGAAGGCCAGGGCCAGGGCCACGGGCGGGTCGTCCAGCTCGATGGCCGTTCCCAGGAGCATGACCTTTTCCTGGGTCTTTTCGAGGAACAACGCGCCCAGTTCGCTGTCGGGGACGATGAGGTTGGCCGTCTCGAAGGTGTCGGCGTACTGGCTGAGCGCGGGATCTTCCACAAACAAGGTATCTTGGGTATCCACGCTGAACTGGCTATAGTCCCAGGGACTTTGTGCGATGTTTTCAAAAGAGACGAACTCGTCCATGCCCAGGGTGTCGGTTTCGAGCAGGATGGTGTCGCCCGCCGAAGCGAAATCGGAAAATTCGATGCTGATCTGGGCTTGGCTCCAGCGCGCGAGCGCCAGGAACAGGAACAGGAACAGGAGGGTAGTTTTTTTCATAAGGCTTGCGCTAGGTTCAAGTCCAAAGTTAACTTTTTTTGGGCTTTGGGCATGAGCTTTCCGCGTTTTCCCTTGTTCGGCAATAATTTGAGCTTGGTCTGACGCGGTCTGCCCGAGCGGGGGCATCCGGCGCGCGGGGAAGCCAACGCGTTTGAACGCGACGGGGCATCCCAACGCGGCCGCTACCGCCTGAACCACTCGTACTCGACCGAAAACGTCTCGTGGAGAAGACGGCCTGTCCTTCGGCGTTCAGGTGGAAGGCCTCCGCGAAGAGAAAGGTCTGGCATTTTGTTTCGGAAAAATTTATATTCGCGAAACGAACCAGCGTATTTCAATTTGATAGCCATGAAGATAGAGATTGGCGCGGGCAATGGGGCTTATGGACATGCTTTTTTGGATGCGGATTCAAGCATTTCCGAGAAAGACAAAAGAACTTGGGAGAGTTTTTCCCCATGCCACGTTACGCATTGGATTGGCTATCAAGAAATTGAAAGCACCTTTCCAGGCGCGAGCTTCGATGAGTACCACATGTGCAATCCTTTCCATTATGGATTCAGAAACTCGAGGGAATCCGCTTCGTTGATGGAGCAAGTCGTCAGGACGATGTCGGCAAAGGCCTCTGTCGTGGTCATTGCCAGCCCGTCCAACCCGCACGGCAGCCATAATTCGATCGCGAGCAACTTGGAAAAAATTCGAGAACGTTTCAAGGATAGAAATGTAGAGTTTGAAGTCGAGTTGCAAGAGTTGACAAGTGCTGAGCGTGCTCTCGTTTATCTGGACGTGAAAGCCCAGCCAATAGCAATTCAACCCACCCAAAAGACCATTATCCATGTTAGAAAAATACTTTGACACGAAAAAGCTGAGCGATCTGCTCGTGGGGTGGAGCATTGGCGACCAGTTGGGGCAGAATCTGTTCAAAGGCAATTTCTTGACGCATTTGGACAGCCTGGTGGGTATGTACTCCTTGCACCACGAGCCGCTCGGGGCCTTGGATATGACCTTCGAACAGTACTCCAACATCGAGTTCAGCCTTTACCATTCCGTTCCATTGCCCGAGGGGATAGACATGGCCAAAATTGGGGATTTGGATGACATTGCCTATGATACCATCCGCATGGCTCTGAAACATGAGAAAAAATCGACCGAACTGGAACCCCTTGTCGCGTTCACTGCTTCCTCTTTTGGCAATGCCGCTGGTTTCAACATGCTTTACCCGATGGCCATGAACCCCTACGAGCACCTCATGGACATTTTCCTGTCCAAGAAGCTGCTGTTCATGGCGGGAAACGCGGACGACCTCAAAAGCCAGTACGATTTCCGGCTCAGTAGCAGGCAAGACAGCTTGAGGCGGCTTGGCGCTTTGGCCACTTCCCATAAGATGCTCAAAAGCGGGAACAACCAGTTTTCCGGCTATGTGCTCGACAACCGGTTCAGCCTACAGCCTGCCCTCCGGAAAGTGCTCGAGGAAAACGCCGCAGGCAAAGCCAACGCGCTATCAAAGAGCAAGTTAAAAGCCAAGCTCGAGTCCACCCGACAGGCGAGCGTCAGCGACTCGCTCTTCCAAGAAACCCTACTCTCGCTCAAAAGGCAGGGATTCGTGGCATCGAGCAAGAGGGGCTACTTCCACATCCAGTCGATCGACGACATGCTGGAGGGCCTGGCGCACCACCACGGCCTGCGTTTCGCCATCAAGGAAACGATGAAGCAGATGGTTTACGCGGCGGAGAAGCGCTTTGGCAAATCGTTCGCATTCACCAGCCTGACCGACATCAAAGTGGTGGACAAGATCGAAGACCGCTGGTTGTTCGTCGAAGACGAACTGGTCCGCAAGCAAGACCGCATCTTGTTGCTGGAAAGGCAATTGGCCGACTACAAGGCCTCGCTCGAGCAATGCCGCAAGCAGCTCTGAGGCCGCCAGCCGAGCGGGGGCATCCGGCGTGCGGGGAAGCCAACGCGTTTGAACGCGACGGGGCATCCCAACGCGGCCGCTACCGCCTGAACCACTCGTACTCGACCGAAAACGTCTCGTGCCTTCGGCGTTCAGGTGGAAGGCCTCCGCGAAGTGCGTCGAGTCGCCCTCTTCGCCCAAAAGGTCGAAGCGGCTGAAAATGTTGCTGCTTATGCCTGCCTTGGCCAGGCGTTCGACATATTCCTGGTGGTCGCCCGCATGGTTTTCGAGGTAGTGCGCGAGCTCGGCCTCGCTGGGGACGGGGCTGGCAAGGGCCATCGGGTGGCATTGGGCTAAGCGCGATGGTCCCTTGGGTTTGTCTTGGGGTGCGCGCGACAAGTTGGGTTGGGCGGAGGTCGAGCAGGGCTTTTTCGGGAATGAGTTGGAGGGATGCTTAAAAACAAGACGCCCGCAGCGGCGTGCCGTGGGCGTCTTGTTTCAGGGCGATCGCAGGGGCAGGATCAGTCCTCGGACTTCTTCTCCTTGGCCGGGGCCTTCTTCTTGGCGGGCGCTTCGACCTCGGCTTTCGCGGCCTTCTCGGTCTTGGCGGTGGAGGTCGTCTTGTCCTTGCTGGTGGTCTTTTTCTGGGAATCGGGCTTCTTCTTTTCCAGGGCAGGCTCCTGCTGCTGCTCCTGGGCTTGCCGGTAGGCGGGGTTCATGTCCTCCTCGCGGGCCAGTACCAGGGCGGTGCGGTTGGTGACATAGACCCGGACGAAGTGCTTCCCGTCGCGCTCGTAGCTAGGGTAGTCCATCCAGTCGTTGATGCGCATGAAGCCGCCGAAGTCGCCATGGTCGGTGTTCAGGACGATGCGGTAGGTGCCGGGCAGGTGTACGGGCACCTCGTAGTCGGTCATGCTGAGGGTGACGTGGTAGTTGAAGACGAAGACGATGCCGGCGCGCTCAAAGACGATGGTCTTGTGCCAGTCGTCGTACTTGAGCTTCTGCGGGTAGGCGGCCGTCATGACCTTGAAGCGGGCGATGACGCCGAGCATGGCCCGGTCGAAGTCGCCCAGCCAGTGGTACTTGAGCTCCTTGCGGTCGTAGAGCGACCACTGGCGGCGGGCGTAGTGGTAGCTCCAGGCGTTGCCTTCGCGGGGGAAGTCGATCCACTCGGGGTGGCCGAACTCGTTGCCCATGAAGTTGAGGTAGGCGTCCCCGCCCAGCGAGATGGTCATCAGGCGGATCATCTTGTGCAGGGCCACGCCACGGCTGACGTGGTCGTTGTGGGCGTGCTTGTGCATGGCCCCGTACATCTCGGCGCCCATCAGGCGGAAGGCCAGGGTCTGGTCGCCCACCAGGGCCTGGTCGTGCGACTCGACGTACCCGACGGTCCCCTCGTCGAACTTGCGGTTGACCATGGCGTTGAACATCTCCTCGGGGTGCCACTGCTCGTCCTGGCGCTCTTTGACGAGCTTGGTCCAGTAGTCGGGCAGGCCCATGGCCAGGCGGTGGTTGAAGCCGATGCCGCCCTCTTCCTGCTTGGCCGTGATGCCGGGCATCCCGCTGACGTCCTCGGCGATGCTGATGGCCTCGGGCTTGATCTGGTGGATGAGCTTGTTGGCGAGCTGGAGGTAGGTGATGGCGTCGTACTCGACCCCCTCGCTGAAGAACTTGCTCTGGTTGTCGAAGCTGACGCCGTGGCCGTGGTGCCAGTAGAGCATCGAGGTAACGCCGTCGAAGCGGTAGCCGTCGAAGTGGAACTCTTCGAGCCAGTAGCGCACGTTGGAGAGCAGGAACTGGATCACCTCGGTCTTGCCGTAGTCGAACAGCTTGGAGTCCCACGCGGGGTGGTTGCCGCGGCCGCCCTGGTGGAAGTACTGGTCCACGGTGCCGTCGAACTCGTTGAGGCCCTCGTTGATGTTCTTGACCGTGTGCGAGTGGACGATGTCCATGATGACGGCGATGCCCATCTGGTGGGCCTTGCGGACCAGGTACTTGAGCTCCTCGGGCGTGCCCGAGCGCGACTCGACCGCGAAGAAGTTGGCCACGTGGTAGCCGAAGGAGCCGTAGTAGGGGTGCGCCGCGATGGCCATGAGCTGGATGGCGTTGTAGCCGGCGTCCTTGACCCGGTGCAGGGTGTGCTCGGCGAACTCGCGGTAGGTGCCCACGCCGTATTTTTCCTGGGCCATGCCCACGTGCGCCTCGTAGATGAAGAGGTTCTCGTGGCTGGGCGCGAAGTCGTCGCCTTGCCAGTCGAATGGCTCGGGCAGCCAGACCTGCCCGGAGAAGCTGGGCGCGAAGTTGTCCTGTATGGTCCGGCGGATGAAGGCCGGGATGCGCTCGTTCCAGCCGTTGCTGGCCTTGACCAGCACCTTGATCTTGCTCTGGTGCGTGAAGCGGTCGCGGTACTGGTCCTCCGGCAGGAAGATCTCCCAGATGCCGTTGTCCTTGCGCTGCATCGGGTTCGAGAAGCGCTGCCAGTTGTTGAAATCCCCGAAGAGGAAGAGGATCTCGGCCCCCGGGGCCCACTCGCGGTAGAACCAGCCTCTGGCTTCCGCGTCGTAGTTGATGCCCAGGTAGTTGTGTTGCCCCGCGAAGTCGTAGAGGCTGCCGAAGTCGCGCTCGATCTGCTCCAGGCGGTTCTTGTACCGCTCGTAGCGGGCGTTGACGTCTTGTTCGACGGGCAGGAGCCATTCATCCTTCTCGATGATGGCCAGGCGCGGGCGTGCGGTTCTTTGGTCCATGCTGACTTTGTTTTGTGTTGTCTTTGTAGCGTGTTCGATGTTGATTTCGCTTTCGCGTCGCCAGGGCCAAGGCGGTTCCGGCCTCGGGCGACTTGAGCAAAGATATTCGTTTTCGCGTGGCCTCCAAAAAAATGACGGCGCGAAAACAAGCCTTCAGTCGGCTTTCTTCGGGGCTTGCGCCTCGGGCACGGAGGCCAGGGCCGCGCGGGCGCGCAGGTCGAGGACCACCAGCGCGGCCGTGAAGCCCCAGAAGGGCGCCGAAATCTTGTCGGTGTCCAGGAAATTGTTCAGGAATCCGTGCAGATAGTAGGTCACCAGGCCCAGCAAGAGGCTCATGATGACCATCTTGAGGTGCCTTTCCCGCTCGTTGTGGAAGGCCCTGGCCCCGGCGGCCACCGTCAGCAGCACGATGGCCAGGTAGCTCAGCGTGCCGGGCACGCCCTGCTCGGCCAGCGCGCCCAGGTACTCGCTGTGCGCGTTGCCCTTGTCGCCGGCGTTGGTGCTGATGATGGTCTTCTCGTAGGAATACTGGTAGGGCGCGTACAGGAACATGTAGGTGCCCGGCCCCCAGCCCAGCACGGGCCGCTCGGCGAACATCCGCAGGGCCGACTTCCAGCGGTTGATGCGCTCCAGGTTCGAGGCGTCGGTGGCGATGTTCGACATGGACCTGACGTGGTCTTCCAGGTTGGTCGAGGAGTCCACCCGGTTGCTCTCCAGCTTCTGCACCAGCGTGTCCTGGAAAGACCAGAGCAGGCCCGCCGCCACCAAAGCCCCCGCCAGCAGCGTCCTCGGGCGCGCGCGCAGCAGCACCAGCGCCATCACGCCCAGGGCGCCCACCAGGCTCAGCCAGGCCGCCCGGGTGTACGAGAGCACCAGCGCGAAGAGGTAGATCCCCACCAGCAGCATCACGAAAACCCGCACGTTCAGCCCCAGCCGCGAGTAGAAGGCCATGCCCACCAGGAAGGGCAGAAGCATCGCCAGGATGGCCCCGTAGGACGTGTGGTCCTTGTAGAAAGGGTTCATCACCCAGTGCGCGGCCTGCTGGTTCAGGAAGCCCTGCCCATAGAGCCGGGACACCGAGTAGCCGATGACCAGCAGCAGCGGCAGAGCGTAGAGCCAGACGAAGCGCTCGACCTTGCGCGGGTCTTGCGCGAACAGCCGCGACGAGAAGAAGTAGAACGCCACCAGGAACCAGACCCGCACCAGCAGGTACTTCAGCGAGACCACTGGCATCTCGCTGGCCAGCGCCGCCAGCAGCATCCAGGCCAGGTGGAGATAGACGGCCACGCTCACCGGATGCCGCGCGAAAGCACGGTCGGGCCAGCCCCGCAGCAGCAGCTTCATCAGGAAGATCAGCATCAGCCCGAACAGCAGCGGCTCCGTCGGCAGGAACATGTCGAAGCCGAAGCCCGGCGAGAGCTCGCTCAGCGGCACCGACAGCGGCACCAGGAAGACCACCAGCAGCAGCAGCTTGTCCATCGCGAAAAGCGCCAGATAGACCACCACCAGGGCGTAGGGCAGCAGCAGGAAGTAGAACTGCTCGAAGGCCACGGCCAGGCCGTTCAGGGCCACGAACAAGCCGCCCAAAAGCCAGAAGATCCTCTCCTGGCGCTGCCTTCCCGTCGGGGCGTTCGCGGTCGGCATCATGCTTGTTTCCATCTTTTCCTCTCCATCCAAAGCACCAGCAGCACCCCGAAGGCCAGGCCGCAGAAGGCACCCAGCACGCTGAGCAGCCAGCGGGTCGGATAGACTTTCAGCGGGTTCAGGCTAGGGCTGGATACCACTTGGTAAAATTTCACCTGCCGGTTCAGCTCGGCCATGTTCTTGTCGTGCGAGGCCTTGGCCTCCAGCCACAAGCCCAGCAGCGAGCGCATCCGGGCGTCCACTTCCAAGAACTGGCCGCCCTTGGCCCGCAGCTCAAGGACCTGCTTTTCCAGTTGCTCGACCCGCGCGGCGGGAGCGCCGCTCGAGAGCAGGTTCGCGTAGCCCTCGGTCAGGCGCTCCACCTGGATGTCGTAGTTCAGCAGGCCGTTCTCCACCCGGAGCTGGTCGTGCAGCTTCTGCAGCGAGTCCAGCTCCGCCCGCCGGGCCAGCATCTGCACCCGGCTCTGCTCCACCATCTGCCGCAGTTGCGAGCGCCGGAACTGCTCGAGCTGCTGGTTGAAGTACGACAGCACGCTGTCCACCATCGCACGCGCCCGCGCCGCCGACCCATCCCGCACCCAGACCTCCACCGAGAGATATTCCGTGGGCTCGATCCGGAGGTTTTGCGCCAAGTAGCGGCCCAGCTCGCGCCGGGCCCCCGGGTCGCCACTGTCCAGCCGGGTGGCCTGGTACAGGTCGAAATCCTTGGCCAGGCGGAGCTTCAGGTCGTCGGAATCGAAGAACTGGAGCATCTGCTTCGTCGGCGATTCCTCCGAGAACGACTGGAGGTTGATCGGATAGACAACCGCCGATGAGCTGTAGAGAGGCGGGATGAAGTAGGGCGCTGAAAAGACGGCTCCCAGCAGGCCGCCCAGAAGGGCCAGCCCGAGCAGCCGAGACTTCCAGCTCCAGAGCAAGCCCACCAAATCATCGTTGTCGATGAAGCTGTTTCCAGTCATTTCGTTGGGTTGTTTGGGAGCCTGTCAATGGGGCCTTCGAGCGGTTTTCATGCTGCGCGGCTCGGTCGTGGCAAAAGTCGCTTTTTGTTCGCAAAGGGCAAAACGCTTTTTAGTAATCAAAGGCCGCGAATGCTCGCCCGACATCCAGAGGGACCTGCCGCCAGACCCGCGGCGGGCTGAAAGCGGCACAAAAATCCCTCAGGTCGAGGCGTCCCCCCGGCGACGGAACGCGTCCAAGGCCAGCAGGCCAAAAAGCCCCACCACGAAGGTGCCCACCGTCGATAGGGCCACGATCAGCCAGCGCACCGGGTAGGCCTTCCGCTCGGCCACCTGCGCCGCGTCCACCACGTAGCTGCTCGGCAGGTTCTGCTCGGCGTCCACCTTGGCCTCCGCCAGCCGCTCGGCCACCTCGGCCATCCGCTCCTTCTCCACGTAGAGCAGGTCCTTGGCCCTGATGTAGGCCCCGCCATACTTCTGCACGGTGTCGAGCTTGGCCTGTATCTCGTCGATGGCCCCCCGCGGGGCGCTCTCGGCGATGGCCGTGGCCAGGGCTTCGCTGTAAACCTCCGCCTGGACGTAGTAGTTGGACACGCCCAGGTCGCGCAGCACGTCCAGCGAGTCCGAGAGCGTCTGCACGCTATGGTCGAGGGCGTCGTACTCCGCCCGCACGATGTCAAGCGCCATCTGCGCCCTTTCCTTCTGCATCCGGTTCATGGTCGAGTCCAGCAGCCGGGCGATGTCGTTGGCCATCGCGGCCGCCTTCTGCGGATCCTTGTCGAGCACGCTGATTTCCACGGACATGAACTCCGTCCGGCGGAAC
Source organism: Bacteroidota bacterium (assembly GCA_020048645.1). Lineage (GTDB taxonomy): Bacteria > Bacteroidota > Bacteroidia > Bacteroidales > UBA6013 > UBA6013. Next base: position 16,031 of record JAIFMG010000078.1, read on the forward strand.
TTGATGTTCGACTGGTACTCCCGAGCCAGGCTCGTGCGCGGGTAGGCCGAGCCGGGGTCGATCGCGTAATGCTCCATCAGCCCGTGGAGCTCGATGACCTGGTTCATGATCCGGTCGGAGTGCAGCACCTGGAGCATCTGCTCGGCCTCCTCCTCCTGGCCGAACATCAGCAGGCCCTTCGACGGGTTTTCGCCCAGCAGCGCGTTCGAGACCGACTCTTGCGTGGTCGGGAACAGGATGACCGTCGAGCGGAACTTAGGCTCGATCAGCAGCGAGACCACTGCCGATACCACCGCCCCCGCCAGGGTCAGCAAGGCCAGCGGCTTGATGTTCCCGCGGACGAAATGCAGCAGGTCGAAGGCCTTGTAATCGAAGATGTTGTCGTTTTTCATTGGGGTATCATACTAGGAGCCAGGCCAAAGCGAAGACTTCGCCGGCCATGCGGCCGGCGAGGGCAGAAGCCAAGTGGCGTTAGTTTTCAGGATATGGAAATCAAGAAGTAGTTCTTCTTTCCCTTTCGCCCCAACAGGTACTTCCCATGCAGAAGCTCGGAGCCTGCCAAGGCGCGCGCGGCCTCCTGCACCGGCTCCTGGTTCAGGTAGAGGCCGCCGTTGGCAATCAGCCGCCGCAGCTCGCCCTTCGAGGCGAAGGCGCCCACCTCCACCAGGAAGTCCACCACGTTGGCGCCCTCGGCCAGGCCCTGGGCCTCGTGCCGCGGGATGCCCTCGCACACGGCCAGCAGCGTGGCCTCGTCGAGCCGGCGCAGCCCCTCGGCCGTCCCTTTGCCGAAGAGCACCGCGCTGGCCTCCACGGCCGTCTCGTACTCCTGCCGCGAGTGGACCAGCACCGTGACCTCCTCGGCCAGCCGCCGCTGCAAAAGCCGCGCCTGCGGGTCGGCCCTGTGCTCGGCCACCAGCGCCTCGATGGTCGGGCGGTCCAGCATCGTGAAGATCCGGATGTGCCGCTCGGCCTCCTCGTCCGAGACGTTCAGCCAGAACTGGTAGAACTTGTAGGGGGTGGTCATCTCGGCCGAGAGCCACACGTTGCCGCCCTCGCTCTTGCCGAACTTCCTGCCGTCGGGCTTGGTCAGCAGCGGCGCCGTGCAGGCGTGTACCTGCCCGCCGTCGATGCGCCGCACCATCTCCGTGCCCGTGGTGATGTTGCCCCACTGGTCCGAGCCGCCCATCTGCAGCCGGCAGTCCAGGCTCCGGTACAGGTGCAGGAAGTCGTAGCCCTGGATGAGCTGGTACGAGAACTCCGTGAACGAGATGCCCGTGTCGAGCCGGTTTTGCACCGAGTCCTTGGTCATCATGTAGCTCACCGTGATGGCCTTGCCGTAGTCGCGCAGGAACTCCAGGAAGCTGAACTGCCGCATCCAGTCGTAGTTGTTGACCAGCACCGCCGCGTTCGGGGCCTCCGGCGAGAAGTCCAGGAACTTGCGCAACTGGCGCTCCACCCCGGCCTGGTTGCGCCGGAGCGTCGGCTCGTCGAGCAGGTTCCGCTCGGCGGACTTGCCCGAGGGGTCGCCCACCATGCCCGTGGCCCCGCCCACCAGCGCCACCGGCCTGTGCCCGCAGGCCTGGAAGTGCTTGAGCAGCATCACCGGAACCAGGTTGCCGATGTGCAGCGACTCGGCCGTCGGGTCGAAACCGACGTAGCCCAGCGTCATTTCCTTGTTGAGCTGTTCCTCAGCCCCTGGCGTTACATCTTGCAGAAGTCCCCGCCATTTCAATTCCTCGATGAAGTTCATTTTGTTCAGGATAATTTGCCCAAAGATACAAATTGCGCCGAAATCAGGCCTCCAGCCTGCGAAATCGCCCCCGCCCGTCCGCGCCTCACTTCCGCGCGATGACCACGTAGCGGGTCGAGGGGCAGGTGTCGGCCGAGTCGGGGATCGGCGCCAGGCTCAGCGCGTCGAAGATCTCCACCTGCCGGAAATGCCGCTCGAAGTAGAGCCGCACCCGGGCCATGGGCGGCAGGAAGCGCGCGTGGACGCCCTCGTGCGTGACGCGCATGTCGCCGTCCAGGAAGCTCACGTTCAGGATCTCGCTCTCCTGGAAAGAGCAGTTGCCCCGCTCGACCAGCCTCGGGTAGCGCAGCGAGAGCACCTGCCGGTCTTCCGAGACGATCAGGTTCGGGTACCAGCGGATGTGGTCGGGCGTGATGAAGTCTCCCACGAAGTGGCCGCCCTCCCGCGTCACGGCCGCCGTCCGGGCGATGGCCGGCTCCAGGTGCTCCTTGTCGAGGTACTGGAACACGTTCAGGCCGCAGTAGGTAACGTCCCAGAGCCCCCGCTCGGGGTCCAGCTCCAGCACGTCGCCCACCTCGGCGGCGATGCGGCCCCGGGCCTCGCGCACCATGGCCTCCGAGAGGTCGATGCCCAGCAGCAGCGAGCGGTTCGCTCCCATCGCGCGGATCAGGTGCTCCTCGACCAGGCCCGTGCCGCAGCCGATGGAAAGCCAGCTCGTCCGCGGGAGGTCCAGCCCCGCGCGGTCGAGGAAGAAGCGCAGGTAGCTGGCCATGAAGTCGCGCAGGCAGGGCTCGCCGATGACGTGGTCGTAGATGCGGGCGTAGGTGTGGAAGGCGTCGTCCGCCCCGCGCCGCCCCGAGAGCTCGGCGTAGAGGGCCGCGGCCTCGCCCAGCTCCCAGCGCAGCGTCTTGCCATAGACCGAGCTGCTGAAATGCCCGTGGGCGTCCACCTGCTCGGCCAGGTCCGCCAGCAGCCAGTCGCGGTGCGCGGGGGCGAAGAGCTGCCCGACCACTTCCGCCGAGCGCAGGCGCTCGTGCGGCAGGCCGGCCGCCTCCATGCGGCGCAGGCGCCGGGCCAGCTCCACCTGGTGCCGCGACCAGGTCAGGAAATCGGGCTGGAAGCCCGGCTCGCGGCGCTTGACCTGGCTTTCGGGCAGGGCGAAGAAAACGCCCCCGTCGGTGCGCTGGATGCTGCCCTCCGAGAGGTCGAACAGCCGCGCGTCGCCCGTGATGTTGTCGTTGCTGCCCCGGTCGCCATAGACGTGCAGCGAGAGGAAGCGCTCCGTGGGGTGGGTGTTGCCCATCTGGTGGACCAGCTCGTGCCCCACGCAGACCACTAGGCCCGGCTGCACCCGCGCCCGGCCCAGCGTGCCGATCTGCCCGTCCGACACCTGGAAGACCGCGTGCTCCGCCGGCCCGAAGATCTGCACCGCGCCCCACTGCGTCGAGCCGTGGTCGTGGATGGCCGAGTAGTCGCCCGGCGCCCAAGCCATGACCATGATCTCGAAATGTCCGCCATGCCAGACCAGCTTCCGCCCGTAGCTGTCGGCGGCCGGGTGGTCGTAGTCGGCCCAGGGCATGAGGTCCTGCTCCTGTACCTGGGCATCGAGGATCAGCTTGCGGAGCTTGGCGGGGGTCAGCCGCCCTTCCGCCTCGATGGCGGCCACGAGCCGGGCCAGCGAGGAGGGAAGTTCATTCTTGGGTTTCATGGGGATGGGGTTTCGCGATCGGGCCGGGCCCAGGCCTTCAGTGGCCGACGGGGTGGCTGATCAGGGTTCCGTACTGCGCCACCGGCACGCGCTTGATGGCGATGTCCTCGTTGGCGTCGATGACCTTCACGATGGCGTCGCCGGGGATGCGGTAGATCAGGGCGTTCTTGGCCCGGTCGAGGTCGCGGCGGTACATCCGGGCCAGCACGTTCTGGTTGCTGGTCTTCTGGATGTCGAGGTAAACGGGAAAGCCGTCGCGGCTGTTCATGCTCAGGCCGTTGGCCGCCGAGAAGTAGAACAGGGTGGAGCGCTGGCTGTCGAGGTCGTGCCGGGGCGCGAAGTCGAAGCTGTAGGTGAAGCGCTCTTGCATGGTCTTGCCCAGGAACAGGGCCAGGTACTCCTGCTCCAGGTGGTCGAGCTCCTCCTTCATGAAGGCCAGGCTGGCCTGGTCGGGGAACTTGGCCTCAACGTCCTCGCCCGTGCGGTTGGCCACGCCCGCGTTCAGCTTGAAGCGGCGGTTGCGGATCTTGACCACGAAGGCCGCGGCCTCCTGGGCCTTGTCGGCCAGGCTTTTCTCTTGGAAAGACTGCTGGTACTCGGTGATGGTGATGAAGGTGGTGTCGCGCTGAACGACCCGCTCCACGGGCGTGACCACCCGCTGGTTGTTGGTCTTGACGCTCACGTCCGTGAAGGCCACCGTCAGGTTCTCGCGGCGTTCCAGGAACAGGGCCGTGGCCACCTGGTCGGCGTAGATCATCCTGTCGAAGTCCATGACCAGGCCGTTGTCCGAGAGGCGGCGCATCTCGGCCTCGGCCCGCTCGTCGGCCAGTTGGGCCAGGTAGTAGAAGTTGGTGTCGGGCACCGAGAAGGTCTCGATCTCGATGTTGGAAATGTACCACGAGACCTGGTCTTGGGCGACCACGCCGTCGAGCCCGAGCAGGTTCTTGGCGTGCTGGTAGTAGGGCCCCCGCTTGGTCACGGATTTGGTAACCTCCACGTTGATTCGTAGCAGCGTGTTGGGAAGCGCGTAGAGGCGCATGTCGTCCTCGATGTTCTTGGCGGTGCGCAGGCTGAGCACCTCGGTGCTGGAGCAGGACGAGAAGAGCGAGAGGGCCATGATGGCCACGAGGGGGAGGAGGTTTTTCTTCATGGTGGTTGCGTGTGGGGAGGGATGGTTTCCGCCTCACTTTTCAGGAATGGCGTTCAGGGCTTTCTGCTGGTGGAGCTGGAGGAAGGCCGCGGGCAGGTGCTCGATGAGGTCGGAGGCGAGCATGGACTCCTGGCCGAGCTTGTCCTTGGCCAGGTCTCCGGCCAGCCCGTGGAGGAAGACGCCCAGCTTGGCCGCGCGCAGCGGCTCGAATCCCTGGGCGAGCAGACCGAGCAGCATCCCGGCCAGCACGTCGCCGCTGCCGGCGGTGGCCATGCCGGGGTTTCCGGTGCTGTTGAAGTGGACCTGGCCGTCGGGGGCGATGACGGCCGAGTAGGCGCCCTTGAGCACCAGCACGACCTGCCGCTGCCGGGCGAAGGCGCGGGCGGCCTCGAGCCGTTCGAGGCTGTCGGCGAACTCTCTTCCGGCCAACCGGGCGAACTCCTTGGGGTGCGGGGTGAGGATGCTTCCCTTGGGCAGCTCGTCGAGCAGCTCGCGGTGGGCGGCCATGAGGTTGAGGGCGTCGGCGTCGGCCACGCAGGGCTTGTCGAGCCGCTCGAGCAGCGCGGCCAGCGCCCCGGCCGTCTCGGGCGCCATGCCCAGCCCCGGGCCGAAGCCCACCGCCTGGAAGCGGTCCAGCTCGGGCAGGTTGCTGAAGTGCTCGGGGTGCGCGTCGAGGCTGAGCATGGCCTCGGGCAGGGCCATGTAGAGCAGGTGGCCCAGGGCCTTGGGCAGGTGGGCCGTGAGCAGGCCGGCGCCCGCCCGCAGGGCCGCCTTGGCCGCCAGCAGGGCCGCGCCCATCTTGCCCTGGCTTCCGGCCACCAGCAGGGCGTGGCCGAAGTTGCCCTTGTGGGCGAAGCGGTCGCGCGTGGGCAGGAGCTCCGCCACCTCCTCGGGCATCGTGCAGTGGTGCTGGCTGGGCAGGCTTTCCAGGTACGTCTTGTCCAGGCCGATGTCCAGGATGTGCCACTGGCCCACGTACTGCGCCGACTCGGGCAGGAAGAAGCTCAGCGAGGCGGCTTGCAGCTTGAGCGTGTGCGTGGCCCGCACCACGTTCGCGCCCTGCTTGGGGCTCGGTGGGTCGCCCCAGAGCAGGCCCGACGGCAGGTCGATGCTCACGACCAGCGCCTTCGAGCGGTTGATGTGCTGCACCAGCCGCGCCTCGTGTCCCGTCAGGACCTTGCTCAGCCCCGAGCCGAAGAGCGCGTCCACCACTACTTCGTTGGGCATGATCTCCGGAAGCCGCGAGTTGGGCCGAAGCCGCGTTATCGAGACCAGCGACTGCTTGTCCAGCCGCTCCAGGTTGGTGGCCGCCTCGGGCGAGAGCCGCTCGCTCAGCAGGAAGACGTGGACCGAGTAGCCCTCCCAGTCGAGCATCCGGGCGATGGCCAGGCCGTCGCCGCCATTGTTGCCGGGCCCCACGAAGATCTTGAAGTGCTTGGGCTTGGGAAAGCGTTGCCGCAGCCATTTCGTGCAGGCCGCCGAGGCCCTCTCCATCAGGTTGATCGACAGTATCGGCTCATGCTCGATGGTGTAAGCGTCCGATTTCCTGATCTGCTCCGTGCTCAGAATTTTCATGGGGAGGGTAGGTTTCCCGCAAAAATAAGATCTTGCCCGTCCTTTGCAAAAAAATAAGCCGTGCGGAATCTGGGCATCTTCGTGTCAAGCGCCCCGGAACGCCTGCCCGCCGACCACTCGCTCGTGTAGAATGCCGATCCAGGCCAAAGAAGAGAACCCCGAAGGGGTGAAATGATTGTAGAATGCGGATCCAGGCCAAAGAAGAGAACCCCGAAGGGGTGA
>JAIFMG010000115.1 GCA_020048645.1 Bacteroidota bacterium
AAAACCGGAACACGGAACGCGGAACAATCCCAAGCCCTGAAAGGGCGAAACAACATAGCCAGGGGTGAAGCCCCTGGAACCGCGAAAACCGAAACACGGAACGCGGAACATGGAACGCGGAACACGCATCGCCGAACGCTCATTCGGGCTCGGTGCCTTCGGACTTGGGCGGGCTGTCGGTTTCGGTGTAGTTGTATTGGAATCCGTCGAGGGCGCGGGTGTCGGAAAAGGCGCTGAAGTCGGGCGGAGGGCCGTCGGGGTAGGTCTTGGGCCTGGGGTCTCGGAAAAAGAGGGCGACGAGGACTCCGGCCAGCGCGCCCATGAGGTGGGATTCCCAAGAGACTTTGGGGTCGTCGGGGAGGATCCCCCAGATGATGCCTCCGTAGAGGAAGACCACGAGCAGGGAGACGGCCATCTGCTGCCGGTCGCGGGTGAGCAGTCCGCTGGTGAAAAGGAAGGTGGCCAGGGCGTAGAGCAGGCCGCTGGCGCCGATGTGGAAGGCCGGTCGGGCGCTTGCCCATACCCAGAGGCCGGTGGTGAGCCAGAGGGCCAGCAGGACGCCCCAGGCCTTTCGGCGGTGGAAGTAGAAGACGCCCAGGCTGAGGAAGAAGACCGGGCCGGAGTTGGCGGCCAGGTGCGACCAGTCGCCATGCAGGAAGGGGGCCAGGGCGATGCCGGGCAGTCCGGCCCACGAGCGGGGATAGATGCCCCAGTGGCCGAAGTCGAGGTCCAGGGCCCACTCGGCCAGCTCGACCAGCCACATGGCCAAGAGCATGAGGGTCGGGAAGAGCAGCGCTCCGGCGAGCTTTTTCTTCTCGAGGGCCTTGTCAAGCTCCATCGTGGGGCGGGTTGGGTCGCTGGACGAAGGGCAGCTCGACGCGGAGGTTGTCCTGCGCCAGCGTGGTGTTGGGGAAGATTTCCTGGGCCTCGGCGAGCAGCCGCTCCACGCCAGTCTCCTGGTACCGGAGCGAGAAGTGGCCGATGAGCAACTGCCGGACGCCGGCCATCTGGGCGATGGTGGCGGCCTGGGCGGCGGTGGAGTGCCCGGTCTGGTTGGCGCGCTCGACGAGGTGGCTGGCGAAGGTGGCCTCGTGGTAGAGCAGATCGACGCCGCGGACCCAGCCGGCCAGGGGCGGGTGGAACAGGGTGTCGGAACAAAAGGCGTAAGAGCGTGGCGCCCGGGGCGGGAAGGCGAGCTCGGGGTTGGGCACGAGCCTGTCGGGGCGCGGGAGGTCCTGCCCTTGGCGGACGAGCCGGATTTCGTTGGGGCTCATGCCGAATTGCCGGACGACTTCCGGGCGGATGTTGGCCAGGAAGGGCTTCTCGTCGAAGCGGAAGCCGCAGGTGGGCACGCGGTGGCTGAGGGGGAAGCTGGTCACGGACAGGGCGTGGTCGTCGAGGATGAGGCGGGGCTCGTCGAACTGGAGCGGATGGAACAGGACGGGGAAGGTGGGCGGCCCGAGCACCTTGTAGAGGAGCTCGAGGAGCTCCTGGAGCATGGGCGGGGCATGGACGTTGAGCGGGCTGGTGCGTCCGGCCAGGGAGAAGGTGGAAATGAGCCCGGGAAGCCCCAGGACATGGTCTCCGTGGAGGTGGCTGATGAAGACGTGGTCGAGCTGGGCGGTCTTGATGCGGTTGCGCAGGAGCTGGGTCTGCGTTCCTTCGGCGCAATCGACCAAAAAAACACGCCCATGCACGTTGAGCGCATGAGCGGTGGCGTATCGCTTGGGCGAGGGCATGGCGGCCCCCGACCCGAGGATGGTCAGGTCGAAATTGAAGGGCATCAGGAACGGTTCTCGATGAACTCGACGGATTCTTCGACGTTTGCGGTGATGTTGAGGACGGTGTCGAGCTGCGAGATGGAGACCAGCCTCTCGACGGCAGGCTGGAGGCCCGTGAGGACGAAGTGTCCCTTGGCGCTCTTGCAGAGTCGATTGGCGATGAGGATGGCGCTCAGGCCGGAGGAGTCGCAGTACTCGGTCTTGGCCATGTCGAGGATGATGTTCTTCTCGCCTTTTCCGGCGGTCAGAACGAGCTCGGACTTCAAGACGGGCGCCAGGTTGGTGTCGAGTTTTTCAGCCAGTACCTGGATCAGCGTGTAGTTGTCGAATTTTTCAACCTTCAAGTTCATCGTTTATCGTTTTTAATCCTTGAAAGGAGTTGTGCGTTAGGGTTAGAGCGGTAGGAAGTTGGACGGGAGGAAAGCAGGGCCTGCCTGATCGTCGGTTTTGAACACGCAATTTATCGCAAAAAATCCAATTGAGCAAGCGCTGGAAAAAAAACTTGCGCGGACTCGCCCCAGGCGAATCCGCGCAAGCGGGGATGCGTCAAGCCGTTGTCGGCTTATGCGTTGCCTTCTTCGAGCTTGGTCTTGAGGGCGGCGAGCTCGCTGATGTCTCCCAAGGTGGTCTTCTCGAGGTTGATGGCGGGCTTCTTCTCGGTGCGGGGCTTGCCGGCAGGGGCGGCCTGGGCGGTGTCGCGGCGCTTGGTGGTGCGCTCCTCGGCCTTCTTGGCGTCATCGAACACGCGGGTGTGCGAGAGGATGATGCGCTTCTGCTGCTTGGAGAACTCGATGACCTTGAACATGAGCTTCTCCTCGACCTGCGCGTTGGCGCCGTCTTCCTTGACCAGGTGGCGGGGCGTCGCGAAACCTTCGACGCCGTAGGGCAGCGCGATGGACGCGCCTTTCTCGAAGATGCTCAGGATGGTACCCTCGTGGACGGAGTTGACCGTGAAGAGGGTCTCGAACACGTCCCATGGGTTTTCTTCGAGCTGCTTGTGGCCGAGGCTGAGGCGGCGGTTCTGCACGTCGATCTCGAGCACGACGACCTCGATGTCCTGTCCGATCTTGGTGAACTCGTTGGGGTGCTTGATCTTCTTGGTCCAGGAGAGGTCGGAGATGTGGATCAGGCCATCGACTCCCTCCTCGATCTCGACGAACACGCCGAAGTTGGTGAAGTTGCGGACTTTGGCGTGGTGGCGCGAGCCGACGGGGTACTTCTCGGCGACCATGAGCCATGGATCGGGCTTGAGCTGCTTGATGCCCAGGGACATCTTGCGGTCCTCGCGGTCGAGGGTGAGGATGCGGGCTTCCACCTCGTCACCCACCTTGAGGAACTCCTGGGCGCTGCGCAGGTGCTGCGACCACGACATCTCGGAGACGTGGATGAGGCCTTCGACGCCGGGGGCGATCTCGACGAACGCGCCGTAGTCGGCCATGACCACGACGCGGCCCTTGACCTGGTCGCCGACCTTCATCTCGGTGTTGAGCGAATCCCATGGATGGGGGGTGAGCTGCTTGAGGCCCAGGGCGATGCGCTTCTTGTCGTCGTCGAAGTCGAGGATGACGACATTGAGCTTCTGGTCGAGCTGGACGATCTCCTCGGGGTGCGAGACGCGGCCCCATGAGAGGTCGGTGATGTGGATCAGGCCGTCCACGCCGCCCAGGTCGATGAATACGCCGTAGGAGGTGATGTTCTTGACGGTGCCTTCGAGGACCTGGCCTTTTTCGAGCTTGGCGATGATCTCGCGCTTCTGCTGCTCGAGCTCCTCCTCGATGAGGGCCTTGTGCGAGACGACGACGTTCTTGAACTCGTGGTTGATCTTGACGACCTTGAACTCCATGGTCTTGCCGACGTAGATGTCGTAGTCGCGGATGGGCTTGACGTCGATCTGCGAGCCGGGCAGGAAGGCCTCGATGCCGAAGACGTCCACGATCATGCCGCCTTTGGTGCGGCACTTGATGAAGCCTTTGATGATCTCGTCCTTGTCCATGGCGTCGTTGACGCGGTCCCATGAGCGGAGGGCGCGGGCTTTCTTGTGCGAAAGCTGGAGCTGTCCGTTCTTGTCTTCCTCGTTCTCGACATAGACCTCGACGATGTCGCCCTTCTTGAGCTCGGGGTTGTAGCGGAACTCGCTGATGCTGACGTTGCCTTCGGATTTGAACCCGATGTTGATGCTGACCTCGCGCGAGCCGACGCTGGTCACGGTCCCGTTGAGGACCTGGTGGGCGGCGACGGTGGCCAGGGTCTTGTCGTACATGGCCTCGACGGCCTTGCGCTTCTCGGAATTCTGCTCCTCTTCGGCCTCGAAGGCGTCCCAGTCGAAGTCCTCGTTCTTGACGAAGTTGTAGGTCTTCTTTTGGGGAACCTGCGCAACTTCTTGTTGGGAATCCACGGGGGTTTCCACTTCTTGGTTGTTGTCCAAATCTTCAGCCATTGAGAAAAAGTTTTGAAATTTAATGGGTTAGACATTATGTTGTTACGGAAGGGCTTCGCCCTCGCGTGTCAGGGCCGCGAAAATAGCTTTTTTCCTTTGAAACACAAAAGCTTTCGGTGATTTTTCGCCCTTGGCGGCCCAGGAGGGTCCGCGGCCGAAGCGGCCCGCCAGCGCCAGTGCGTCGAAAAAATTGGACTGGTGGCCCAGATCCCTTACATTCGCGGGAACAACCCGCCAGCCTTTTGCCAAGGTTGCGCCCAAATGCCAGGCCACAGCATGGAAATCGTGCAAAAAATTCTGATCGTTGACGACAAGCCGGCCAACCTCTTCGCCCTGGAGAAAGTCCTGGCCGACGTCAAGGCCGTGGTGGTCAAGGCCGCCAGCGGCAACGAAGCCCTGATAGCCACGCTCAACCACGACTTCTCGGTGGCCATCCTGGACGTGCAGATGCCCGAGATGGACGGCTACGAGCTGGCCGAGATCCTGCGCGAGGAGGAAAAGACCCGGCTCATGCCCATCATCTTCCTCTCGGCGGTCTTCTCGGACGACTTCCACGTGTTCAAGGGCTACCGGTCGGGCGCCGTCGATTTCATCACCAAGCCCTTCAACCCCGAGGTGCTGCTCAACAAGGTGCGCGTCTTCCTGGACCTCAACCTCCAGAAGATGCAACTGGAGCAGCAGAAGCGCAAGCTGGAGCGCCTGGTGCTGGAGCTGAACCAGGCCAACGAGCGGCTCTCGCTCGAGATCGACGAGCGCGTGCGGGCCGAGCGCGAGCTGACCCAGAGCCAGGAGCGCCTGCGCGAGCTCAACGCCACCAAGGACAAGTTCTTCTCCATCGTGGCGCACGACCTGAAGAACCCCTTCAACTCCCTGATCGGCTTCTCGAACCTGCTGCTGCAAGGCAAGGGCAGCCTCGAGGACGAGAAGGTGGAGCACTTCCTCAACCTGATCCACAACGCGGCCAAGCGGGGCTACAACCTGCTGGAGAACCTGCTCGAGTGGTCGCGCTCCCAGACCGGCCGCATCAACCTCAGCCCGGCGCCCCTGCGGCTGGGCACCCTGGCCCGCGAGAGCTTCGACCTGCTCAGCAGCCAGGCCCAGAAGAAGAACATCGAGCTGGTCTCGGAAATCGCCCCCGAGGCCCGCGTCTTCGCCGACCTGAACATGATGAACACCGTGGTGCGCAACCTGGTCTCCAACGCCATCAAGTTCACCCCCGAGGGAGGCCGCGTCTGGCTGGGCGCCACCGAGCAGGGCGACCACCTGCGCCTGGAGGTGCGCGACAACGGCGTGGGCATCAAGCCCGACAAGCTCGACAAGCTCTTCCGCATCGACCAGAGCGTCTCCACCAAGGGCACCTCCAACGAGCTCGGCACCGGGCTGGGCCTGGTCATCTGCCAGGAGTTCATGCACAAAAACAAAGGCCGCGTCTGGGCCGAGAGCGCCGCCGGCCAAGGCAGCTCCTTCTTCATCACCCTGCCCAGGGACCAGGACGCCTGGAACCGCCTGCCCGACCCCTCGGCGCAGGCGGTCTGAGAATCGCCCGCCGGCCCCGCTTTGGGCACGGTCTTGGCAGGGGGATGCCCAAGAACATCCGACGGCTGCGTCCCTGGCCACGCGCCTTTTTCGCATCTTCGCACGGCCCCAGGCCGACCCGCTCGCCCCAACCCAAACCCACAACGCCATGACCGACTGCCTGCAAAGCCTCGAAACCGCCCTCCCCCCCTCCAGTTGGGAGGAAATCGCCGCCGCCCGCCAAGGCCAGGCCGGAGCGCTCCGACTGCCCCGCGAGAGGCTGGACAGCCTGGAGCAGATGGCCCGGCACGTCAAGGGCCTCGGGCTGGCCCTCGACCTCGGCATCCGCGAGGGCGACCACCGGAGCCAGTTGGTCCGCGCGCTCGACCACGGCGCCCTGACGCGGCAGCGCCAGGGCTTCAAGCGGTTCATCGACGAGCTCGGCCACAGCGCCGACCGCTTCGGGCAGGCCGCCGGCACCAAGACCTTCCGCCTGCGCCTGATGGCCCTCGACGGGCAGAGCCTGCCCCTGGGCGAGCTGCTCCGGCAAGGCCCCGTGCTGGTCTGCCTCTACGGCCCCGGCGAGCTGGCCCTGCGCCACCACGAGCACGACGAGTGGATGGGCATCCCGCCCCAGCAGCCCGTCTGGCTGCGCCGCTCGATGGCCAGCCGGACATGCCTGCGCGGACACAGCAGCCTGGCCCTGCTGATGAACCTCGAGATCCCGGTCGGCCTCAACTGAGCCCCAGGCGCGGAGACGCCCCTGGCGCGGGTCCTTTCGGGCTTGTCCAGATTTTTGCTAATTTCGCAGCGTGAAAAGATACGGGAAAATCAGGGAGGCGCTGGCCGGTTGGATGCTCGGCATCAAGTTGAACAACTTGGGCAGAAAACGCCATTTCCACAACTTCGACACCGCCAAGACCGTCGGGATCCTCTTCGACGCCACCCACCAGGAATCCTACGTCTCCACCCGCAAGCTGGTGGCCAGCCTCCGGGCCAGGAACCTCAAGGTCACCGCGCTCGGCTACGTGGCCAGCCGCGAGGGCATCGACTACTTCGACAAGGAAGAGGGCTTCAGCTTCTTCTGCATCAAGGACGTGGGCCTGTTCCTCCAGCCCACCGCGCCCGAGGTCGCCGTCTTCCACAGCCAGCCCTTCGACATGCTGGTTGACCTTTCCATGGAATACGCGTTCCCCTTGAAGCTGGTCGTGAGCCTCTCGCCCGCCACCTTCAAGACCGGCTTTGGCGACGCCAGCCAGATGCACTACGACATGGTCATCAACACCCAGGGCCAGAAGGGGATCAAATTCTGCATCGAACAACTCAACCACTACATGGGCGTGCTGCGCGCGGCCTGAACCCTCGCCGACAGCCGATCGCCAGCGGACGCCCGCCAGGATGGATCGCCGCCCAAAACCATCGGAAACACAACAAGAATGAACAACAGGAAATTCTCAGGCACCGGGGTGGCCGTCGTTACCCCCTTCAAGCAAAACGGGGACATCGACTTTCCTGCCCTCGAACGCCTGGTCGAGCACCTGGTCAGCAACCATGTCGATTACCTGGTCTTCCTGGGGACCACGGCCGAGACCGCGACCCTCACCCCCACCGAGAGGACGGCCATCGTGGATTTCGCGCGAAACGCCGTCCGGGGGAGGCTGCCCATCATGCTCGGCATCGGCGGCAACGACACCCGGACGCTGGTCCAGCAGATCCGCGAGATGGACTTCCAGGGCATCGACGGCATCCTCTCGGTGACGCCGGGCTACAACAAGCCCAGCCAGAAAGGCCTGCTCTCGCACTACGCCGCCCTGGCCGAGGCCGCGCCCGTGGGCATCATGCTCTACAACGTCCCCTCGCGCACCAGCGTCAACCTCCAGGCCGACACGGTCGCGGAGCTGGCCCGGCGCCACGAGAACATCATCGGCATCAAGGAAGCCTCCGGCGACCTGGGGCAGGTCATGCAGATCCTCAAGAACAAGCCCAAGAAGTTCATGGTCATCTCTGGCGACGACGCCCTGGCCATGCCCATGATAGCCCTGGGCGCCCGCGGGGTCATCTCCGTCATCGCCAACGTCCTGCCCAGCGAGTACTCCGACATGGTGCGCCACGCCCTCGAGGGGCACCTCGACATGGCCCGGCAGTACCACTTCGAGATGCTCGACCTGATCCAGGCCCTCTTCGCCGAAGGAAACCCCGCCGGCATCAAGGCCGCCCTGGCCAAGGTCGGCATCCTCGAGCCCCACCTCCGCCTGCCCCTGACCCCCATCAGCCCCGAGCTCGACCTGCGCATCAAGGGCCTGCTCAAGGCCTTCCTCCACCCCAAGATGGAAATGCTCTGAAACCCGCGCCCCCGGGGCGCCCCTGGCGCGAAGGGGCATCCCCGGGGAGCCGCCCTCCTGAAAATGGCCCCGCCCCTGCCAAGCCCCCCAGCATGAAACGACAAGCGACCCTACTCGGCGGAATCTTGGCCATGGCCGCCACCCTTTCCGGATGCGCCGGATGCCTGCAAGGCCAAGGCCCGGCGACCAGCACAAGCCAGGACCTCGAGCCCTTCGCAAGCCTCCAGCTCGACTGCCAGGCCAAGACCACCCTGCACACCAGCTCCAGCCACGACAAGCTGGACCTGCTGGCCGACAGCAGCCTGGTGGACAACCTGGACATCAACCAGAACGGCGACGAGCTGACCATCGCCCAAGACCAGTGCGTCGAGCCCGGCAGACCTTACGAGCTGGCCCTCCATGCCAGCCAGCTCCAGGAGCTGCGCCTGAGCGGCGCCACGGTGGCGCGGGCCCCCGAGGTACTGCGGGGCGAGCAGCTCCTGATCGTGCTCGAAGACGGGGCCGAGCTCTGGCTCGAGGTCAGGGCCATCGAGCTCACCATCGTGCTGGAGCACGACAGCAAGCTGCACCTGACCGGAACTTTCGAGAATTGCGAGCTGACCATGCAAGACCAGAGCCAGCTCGATGCCAGCCCAGCACGGGCGCAGAACCTCCTGGTCGAGATGTCCGGCACCACCCGCGCCAGCATCGGCGTGGCCGCCAGCATCGAAGGCGTGCTCAGCGAAGAGGCCAGCTTGGAATGCCACGGGCAGCCCAGCCAGATCTCGACGCAGACCCAGGACATGGCCACCCTGAAATTCGCCGCGGCGGGCCAATGAAAGGACGCCAGGCTCAGGAGCCGAGCGTCCGCTCGATGAAGTCGAGGATGGAATCCCTCCCCAGCTTGCTTTCGGCCGAACTGACGAAGACGGGCGGCAGCTCCTCCCAGCTTTCGAGCATCACCTGCTTGTAGGCCTCGACGTTCGAGGCCAGGCGCACCGGCCCGAGCTTGTCGGACTTGGTGAAGACCATCGCGAAAGGCACCTGATTCTCGCCCAGCCAGCCCATGAACTCCAGGTCGATCTTCTGGGGCTTGTGGCGCGCGTCGAGCAGCACGAAAAGGCAGTAGAGGTTCTCGCGGGTGATGATGTACTCGCGGATGAAGGTCTCCCACTTCTTGACAATGGCCAGGGGCACCTTGGCGAAGCCATAGCCCGGCAAATCGACCAGGTACCATTTCCCGTTGATGTCGAAATGGTTGATAAGCTGGGTCTTGCCAGGAGTCTGGGAAGTCTTGGCCAGTCCCGGGCGGTTGGTGAGCATGTTGATGAGCGAGGACTTGCCCACGTTGGAGCGGCCGATGAAGGCGAACTCGGGCCGGTCAGGCTTTGGGCAAAGGCTGACCTGGGTGTTGCTCACGACGAATTGGGCGAAGTTGATCTGCATCGGTCAAGGTGTTGGGTTGAATCAAGGAACAGGTTCCAGCTCGATCAGGAGGCTGTCCAATCCGGCGCTGTGGCTGGTCTGGTAGCCCTGGGCATCCCCGTGGATGAAGAAGGCCTCGAGCTTGGGGTCGGCCTCCACGAAGCGCATGCTGGCCTCCAGGCCCATGACCATGAACGCGGTGGCCAAGGCGTCGGCCGTCATGCAATCATCTGCCAATACGGTGACGCTGAGCAAGTTGTGATCCACCGGATAGCCCGTCCGTGGGTCGATGGTGTGGGAGTACTTGGTTCCGTCCTCCTGCTCGTAGAACTTGCGGTAGCTGCCCGAGGTGGCCAAGGCACGGCCCCGCAGGCGGATGGCGACCTCGAGCTGCCTGTCCTCGAAGCCAGATCCCTCGATGGGCTTGTCGATGCCCACTCGCCAGGCGTCGCCGCTGGGCCCGTCGCCCGAGGCCAGGACCTCGCCACCAATCTCGACCAGGAAATCGACGACGCCCTGTTCGCGGAGGAAACTGCCGAGCACGTCCACGGCGTAGCCCTGCGCGATGGCGTTGCTGTCGAAAGTCAGGAGGCTGTCCTGGGTCGTGACGCGGTCGCCGTCGAGGCGGACCTTGTTACTGCCCACGTGGGTCAGGAGGCTGTCCACCAGCTCGGGGCCCACCTGGTCGCGGCGCTCCAGGCCGAAGCCCCAGGCGCGCACCAGCGGCGCCACGGTGATGTCGAAAGCGCCGTCGGTCAGCTCGTAAATCTCGAGCGAGCGGCGCATGACGGCCTTGAAGTGCTCGTCCAGCACCACCTCCTCGCGGCGGTTGAGCCTCGAGATGATGGAGCTGTCCACGTAGATGGAAAGCGAGAGGTCGAATGCCTTGAGGATGGAATCGACCTGCGGCCCGAAGTCGCGCGACAGCGGATCGGCATAGACGATGCTGTAGGTGGTGCCTTGCGCCTGGCCAGCCAAACGCTGGAAGGTGACGGGTTTCGGCTGGGGCGACATGGAGTCGCAAGAGACCAGGAACAGGAGGGCGGCGACCCACCCGGTCCACTTCTCAATCCTCATCTTCGTCCTCCTCCTCGTGCTCGTCGTGCTCATCGGTTCCATCGCCAAGGCCCAGGCTCTTGAATACCTGCGAAAAGACGAACTTCCCCCTTTCCTGCTTGTCGTCGTGGAAGAAGCGGGAGGCGATCTTGCAAATGCCGAGGACCTGCTCGTAGATTTCGTTCATCTGCTGGACGAAATCCTGGTTGATGGCCTTGGTGTCGGCCTCGAGCATCTCGGGCGAGAGGCCCTTGTCCACCAGGCCCTGGGCATAGCCGAGGAGCTCGTCGATGAGCTCCTGCGAAGTTCCCAGCTCGGTTATCTCGCGCTTGAGCTCGTCGGTCATGTTCTGGCGGAACTGGGCGAGCAGCCCCGCGAGGGACTTGTAGTCGCTCATGCGGGCGTTCTTGAGGTACTTCTTGTAACCGAGGAGGTTGAGGACTTCCTTGGCTCGGCGGGCCTCGAAATCGACCTCTACCTGCACCTTCAGGAAGGTGAGCTGGCGCAAGGCCACGGTGTGGATTTCCTTGGCATGCTGCATGACCCCGGAGGCGTTCTCCTTGATGTTGGTGATGGCCTCGCAAGCGTCGATCTTGCCGATGACGGCCTGGGCGAAATCGGCGTTCCAGTTGGTACGGACGCGCCCGAACTCGTCGAGCTTGCCCACGAAGTTGTCCATGATGGCCCGACAGGTCAGGAGAACCTCGTGGTCGCGGTAGGAATATTTTCTTTGTCTAGGCATGGTTCCCGAAATTGTTTTGGCTAAGGTAAGCATTTGCGGCGATAGAGAAAAGCCCGAATCTTTCAGGGCACAAAAACGGAAAACGCCACACGGGGTGGCGTTTCCATTTCTGCAAGCTAGGACCCTGGGTCAACCTCCGAAGTCGTCGAAGTCGATCATCTCGCGGGGCACACCCAGGTCGTTGAGCATTTTCAAGACCGCGGCGTTCATCATGGGAGGGCCGCAGAGGTAGTACTCGATTTCCTCGGGCTCGTCATGCAAGTTGAGGTACTTCTCGAGCACGACCTGGTGGATGAATCCGGTGTAGCCAGTCCAGTTGTCCTGGGGCATAGGCTCCGAGAGGGCGATGTTGAACTTGAAGTTGGGGAATTTCTTCTCGATGGCGCGGAACTCCTCCTCGTAGAAGATTTCGCGCTTGGAACGCCCGCCATACCAGTAGGAAACCTTGCGGTTGGTCTTGAGGGTATGGAAGAGGTGGAAGATGTGCGAGCGCAAAGGCGCCATGCCCGCGCCGCCACCGATGTAGATCATCTCGTTCTGGGTGTCCTTGATGAAGAACTCGCCGTAGGGACCGGAAATCGTGACCTTGTCGCCCGGCTTGCGCGAGAAGACGTAGGAAGAGCAGATGCCCGGGTTGACGTTCATCAGGGCATTCTTCTGGCGGTCCCAAGGCGGCGTGGCGATGCGGATGTTGAGCATCACGATGTTGCCTTCGGCGGGATGGTTGGCCATGGAGTAGGCGCGGAAGGTGGGCTCGGGGTTGCTCATCTTCAGGTCGAACATCTTGAACTTGTGCCAGTCGTCCTGGAATTGCTCCTCGACGATGATGTCCTTGAAGTCCACGTCGATCTTGGGCACGTCGATCTGGATGTAACCGCCCGACTTGAAGTCGAGGATCTCACCTTCGGGCAGCCTGACGACGAACTCCTTGATGAAGGTGGCCACGTTGTTGTTGGAGACGACCTCGCATTCCCACTTCTTGATGCCCATGACCTCTTCGGGCACGTGGATCTTGATGTCGTTCTTGACCTTCACCTGGCATCCGAGGCGCCAGTTGTTCTGCAGCTGCTTCCGCGTGAAATAGGGCTTCTCGGTAGGCAAGGCGTCTCCGCCGCCCTCGAGGACCTGGCACTTGCACATGGCGCAGGTGCCGCCGCCCCCGCAGGCGGAAGGCAGGAAGATCTTGTTGGCGGAAAGGGCCGAGAGGATGGAAGAGCCAGGGGCGACCTCCAGCACCTTCTCGCCATGGTTGATATCGATCTTCACCGTTCCGGCGGGCAGGAGCTTGGCCTTGGCCACCAGCAGGATCACGACCAGCAGCAGAATCATGGCCAAGAAGACCACGATGCCGGCCACGATCACGGTGGATTGTTCTACTAGTAGGGTCATGTCAAGATTGTTTTATGACGTTTGTACTCTTTTCAGATGTCGAAGCCCATGAAGCTCATGAAGGCCATGCCCATCAGGCCGGTAAGGATGAAGGTGATGCCCAGGCCCCGCAACGGAGCGGGGATGTCCGAGTAGCGCATCTTCTCGCGGATGGCCGCGATGCTGACCACTGCCAGGAACCAGCCCAGGCCGGACCCTATCCCAAAGACGGATGCCTCGACAATGTTGGAGTACTCCCGCTCCTGCATGAACAAGGCCGCGCCCAAGATCGCGCAGTTGACCGCGATCAGCGGAAGGAAGATGCCCAGGGCCGCGTACAAGGCCGGAGAAATCTTCTCGATGACCATCTCGAGCAACTGGACGATGGAGGCGATGACGGCGATGAACATGATGAAGCTCAAGAAGCTCAGGTCCAATTCGGCGAAGCTCGGGTCGAGCCATGCCAAGGCGCCTTCCTTGAGCAGGTATTTCTCCAGTAGGTAGTTCACCGGGATGGTGATGGCAAGGACGAAGGTCACCGAGATGCCCAGGCCTGTGGAGGTTTCCACCGTCTTGGAGACGGCAAGGAAGGAACACATCCCCAAGAAGTAGGCGAATATCATGTTGTCCACAAAAATGGACCGGACGAAGATGCTGATCAATTCTTCCATTGTGATGGCTTCTTTTTAGTATGTGCTTAACCGTTTTGCTCGATGAGCTGCTTGTAGCGAGACCGCTGGACCCAGATGATGGTTCCAACCGTGATCAAGGCCATCGGAGGCAGGATCATCAGGCCGTTGTTGACGTAACCCATCTCATAGAAGGCGTCCGGAACGACTTGGTAGCCCCAAATCTTGCCTGAGCCCAGGAGCTCGCGCAGGAAGGCCACGATGATGAGGATCACGCCGTAGCCCGCGCCGTTGCCGATGGCGTCCAAGACCGAGGGCAGGGGCTTGTTGCCCATCGCGAAGGCCTCCAGGCGTCCCATCAGGATGCAGTTGGTGATGATCAGCCCCACGAAGACCGAGAGCTGCTTGCTCACGTCATAGACGTAAGCCTTGAGGATCTGGTCCACGATGATGACGAGCGCCGCCACGATGGTCAACTGCACGATGATGCGGATCCGGTTGGGGATGGTGTTCCGCAGCAGCGAAGTGATGAGGTTCGAGAAGATCAACACCACGGTAACGGACAGGGCCATGACCACCGCGGACTTCATCTGCACGGTGATGGCCAAGGCTGAACATATACCCAAAACCTGGACGGTGATGGGGTTCTCCATGTTCAGCGGATTGGTGACAAGTTTCAGGTCTTTGGATGTTAGTGCCATGGTTGTGGAAGCTTAGTGGGTTTGGTTGAAGTAGGGCGAGAAGAATCCGAGGCAGTCGGTCAGCATGTACTGGACCCCCTTGCTGGTGATGGTCCCGCCCGAGATTCCGTCCACCGCGTTGGGGTTGCCTTCACCCATGCCCTTGGTAACGGCCAGGACGGGCGCCTGCTGTTTGGCCTCCTTCGCGGGATCGTACGATCCCAGCTCGATGGTCTTGCCCTCGAACTGCTTCTGGAACTGGTCGTAGCTCGAGATTTCCGCGCCGAGGCCCGGGGTCTCGGACTTGTGGTCGAACACCGCTCCGTAGATGGTCTTGTTGTCGTCGTTGAGCGAAACGTAGCCCCAGATGGGACCCCAGAGCCCCGTCCCGCGGACAGGGATGATGGTCTTGGTGGAGCCGTCGTCCAGCTTGGCGATGAAGACCGGCATGTGGCGCTCTTCGATGCTCTTGGCCAGCTCGGCCTTCATGTCGATGGTGAAGGGATCGACCGCGTCCACGACTTTGCCCTGGTGGTCGATGGTATATTTCTCGACGATGTGCTGGTCAAACTTGGCCTCGGCGTCCTCTACAGTGCTCTCGATGAGCACGCACGAGAGCAGGTTCTGCTTCTTCTCTATTTCCACGTTCTTGTCCTGCCTTTCCTTCAGGCCAGTGGCCGCGAGCGACAGTGCCGCAGCCACGATGATGACCATCACCGAGGAAAAGATGTAGATATAGGAGTTTGAATTGGTATCCATGTTGTGTTTTTTTCAAGTCAGGTTCAACATTCTCACTTGGCGGAAGCCGTGGCGCGGGCCAGGCGGCGCTTGATGTGGCCCTGGATGACGTAGTGGTCGATCAGCGGGGCGAAGACGTTCATCAGCAGGATGGACAGCATGACGCCCTCGGGATAGGCCGGGTTGAGCACGCGGATCATGATGGAGAAGAAGCCCGCGAGGAAACCGTAGATCCATTTGCCTTTGTCAGTCTGGGCCGCCGAGACGGGGTCGGTCACCATGAAGACGGCACCGAAGGCGAATCCGCCCAGCACCAGGTGGTAGTGCGCGGGAAGGGTCATGTAGGCGTTGTCGGAATAGCCAGCCAAGCCGTTGAGCAGCAGGCCCATGGCCAAGCCGCCCAGCACGAAGGAGAGCATGATCTTCCAGTTGCCGATGCCCGTTACCAGCAGCACAACGGCCCCAATCATTATCATCAAGGTGGAAGTCTCGCCTATGGAGCCGGGAATCACGCCCAGGAACATGTCCCAGAAGGTGTAGGCCTGGCCCAGTCCGTTGTGGAGCGTTCCCGTGAAACCTTCGGCGGCGGCCTGCGCCAGGCAGGTGGCCCCGGAGAAGCCATCGACGATGCCCTCTCCAGCGGAAAGCCCGGAAATCCAGATGAAGTCGCCCGACATTTGGGCGGGGTAGGCGAAGAACAGGAAGGCACGCGCCGTGAGCGCCGGGTTCAGGATGTTCATCCCCGTGCCCCCGAAGACCTCCTTGCCGAAGAGCAGGGCGAAGGCCGTGGCCACGAAGACCATCCAGAGCGGCACATCCACCGGGACGATCAGCGGGACCAGCATCCCCGAGACCAGGAAGCCCTCGTTGACCTCGTGGCCCCGGATCTGGGCCATGGTGAACTCGACGGCAAGGCCGGCGGTGTAGGAGGCGGCGATGATGGGCACCACTTTGATCAGTCCATGCAGGAACATCATCATGAAAGTGGCCTCGACGCCCGTGGCAAGGTAGTGGTGGTAGCCCACGTTCCAGATGCCGAAGAACAAGGCGGGCATCATGGCCAGCACCACCAGCGCCATGGAGCGCTTGGAGTCGATGTAGTCGCGGATGTGCGCCCCCACTTTCGTGACCCGGTTGGGCACGAAGAACAGGGTATGGAAGGCGTCGAAGGTGGAGTGCAGGTAGTGGAACTTCCCGTCTTTCTCCACGTGCGGCTTCAGGTTGTCGAACAGGTTTCTGAGTGCTTTCATATTGGACTCGTTGCTGGGTTCGCGATTAGCTCATTTCTTTTTTCATCATGTCCAAGCCTTTGCGCAGGATGCTCTGGACCTCGATCTTGGAGGCGCAGACGTACTCGCACAGGGCCATGTCTTCCTCGGCCACCTCGTAGATGCCGAGTTTTTCCATCAGCTCGACGTCCTCGATCAGGACGGCCTTGAGCAGTTGCACGGGCATCAGGTCCATGGGCAGGACCTTCTCGTACTGGCCCGAGAAGACGAAGGCGCGGTGGCCGCCGTGGAAGTTGGTGTCGAGTCGGTACTTCTTGCCATTGCCCGAGAGCCACGAGAAGAAGGTGCGCGAGAAGCTGAACTTGCCGAAGCCCGGAAGCGCCCAGCCGAAGAACTCGTAGTGGTTGCCTTCGGGCAGGACGGTTATCTGGTGGTGGTAGTAGCCGATTCCGTTGGCTTCCATCGCCTTGGCGCCCGTCAGGGCGTTGCCGCTGATGATGCGGGGCTTGTAATCCTTGGCCTCGGCCAGGTTGCCCTGGATGAAGTTCTTGATGGGAGTGCCGTAGAGGCCCTTGACGTACCGGGGCTCCTTGACCTCCGAGCCGGTCACGGCCACCACGCGGGTGGCGTCGTAGGCGCCTTTCATGAACAGCTTGCCGATGGTGGCCGTCGCCAGGGCGTCGAGGTACCAGACCACTTCACCCTTGTTGATGGGGTCGATGTGGTGGATCTGGATGCCCGCCAGGCCCGAGGGATGCGGGCCGGAGAACCGGTTGACCTGGACGTTCTCGGCCTGCGTGAAGGCGGCGGACTTGGTCTTCTCGGCGTGGATGCCCACGTGTACCTTGCCCGTGGTCAGCTTGCGCAGGGCGGCCAGGCCCACCTTGAAGGCCTCTTCCTGGCCCTGGATGAGGAAGTCGTAGTCGGGGGCCAGCGGCGAGCTGTCGAAGGCCGTCACGAAGATGGACTTGGGCGACTGGTTGGGATTGGCGATGACGGCGTAGGGGCGCTGCCGGATGGAGGGCCAGATGCCAGAGAGCATGATGTTCTGCCTGACCTGCTCGGGGCTGAGGCTCGTGGGGTCGCCCTTGGTGAAGCTTTCGTACTCGACCTGGGCGTCCGGCTCGATGACGATCTCCAGCAGCTTGCGCTTCTCGCCGCGGTTGATGGCCGAGACGGTGCCGCTGACGGGCGAGGTGAACATCACCTCGGGCGAGGCCTTGTCGAAGAAGAGCGGACTTCCGGCCTTCACCCTCTCGCCCTGCTTGGCTTTGAGCTTGGGTGTGATGCCGTGGAAGTCGGTGGGATGGATCACGTAAGCGTTGGGCTTGGGCGCCTCGACCAGCTTGGCTTGAGGCCCGCCTTGCAACGGAATGTCCAGTCCTTGGGTAATCTTGGTTATTTTAGACATGATTCTTGGCGCTCTTAGGTTACTGTTTGCGCCGACAAAACTAAAAAATTTTCAATGAAGTGCAAGCCCAAGGCTGATCCGATTTATTTGGGGGCGAAAAGATAACCCAAGAGCAACAAACTGATTGACAAACCTTTGGGCAGGAACATGTTTCACAACACATCCCAAAGGGTGTTTTTGTGGCCTCATCCCGGGCTTTCCACGAAGCGGAAGCCCAGGATAAGGTCGCCCTTTTCGAGAAGGTGGACCACTTCCATCCCGCTGACCACCTGGCCGAAGACGGTGTACCTCCCGTCGAGCTGCGGCGTGGGGCTGTGGGTGATGAACCACTGGGCTCCCTCGGTGTCCTTGCCGGCCGAGGCCATGCCCAGGGCTCCCGTGTCGAAGCGCAGGGTCGAGACCTCCGTGCGGATGGCGTATTCGAGGGCACCCCAGCCGTCGCCCCGCGAGCATCCTCCCTGGACCACGAAGTTCGGGACGACCCGATGGAAGCTCTTGCCCTCGAAATAGCCGGAGCCGAGCAACTCCAGGAAGCTGGCCACCGTCTGGGGGGCCTGGTTGACGTACAGCTCGGCCACGAAGTCGCCCTTGGTGGTCTCGATGAGAACGCGGGTGTTCTGGCGGATGGGCCCGATGGTCTCCCAGTTGAGGGAAGCCATGGGCAATTCCTGCGGCAGGGTCCGGGCGGGGCGGTTCTCGAGCAGGGCCAGGGTCTGGTTCAGCTCCGCCCAGGCCTCGAAGTCGCGGGGCATCTGGCAGCGCTCCATGGCCTGCGCCAGGTAGCCCCTGTCGGTCCGCCGGGCGTGGGCCAGCAGCCGGGGGTCGCGCAGGGCGATGGCCACCAGCGAGGTGGCCGCGGGGTCGTCCAGGGCCACGATGCGGCGGAAGTAGTCGTCGAACAGCGAGTCGAGCCGCGGGCCGCGGGTGCCGCGGGCCAGCGAGTCGAAGTCGGGATGCAGGCGCATGGCCGTCATGGCCTCGACGGCGGCGGTGCGCACGGGCGCGTCCTTGGCGGCGGCGAGCTCCGCCCAGACCAGCGGGTGTAGCAGGGGCGAGCCCGCGAGGGCCAGCAGGAAGTCGGCCTTCTGGTGGGGGTTGTCGGTGCCTCGGTAGGCCGCCAGGGCGTAGTCCTGGAAGCGCTTCTCGGCCGGGCGGGCGGCGATGGCGGCGCGCAGCATCAGCGCCCGGGTCACCCAGTGCGGCGTCTGCACCGCGAACCCGAAGTAGGTGTCGGCGTCCGGGCTGCGGCTGTTCGCCACGAAGAACTCGGCCGCGCGCTGGGCCACGTGCGGGTTGGGGTCGAGCAGCAGCTCGAAGAGCGCCCGCTTGGCCCCCTCGTAGTCGTAGCGGGCCAGCGCCGCGACGGCGCTGACCCGGGCCCGGTAGTCCTTCGACCTGTCGCGGGCCAGGGCGTTCAGGCTGTCGAAGCCCCGGATGCTGGGCTGGGCCCCGAGCGCGCTGGCCAGGTTCATCTGCGCCACCGGGTCCTCCTCGTGGGCCAGCAGCTCGGCCAGCAGCAGCTCGAGCCCCTCCTCCCAGAAGGCGGACCCGCGGCGGAGGTAGAAGCTCGCCGCCTGGCGCACCCGGTAAGGGCGATGCGCCTCCATCAGCTCCAGCACCTTGGCCGTGGCCTCGGGCGAGCAGAGGCCCCGGAGGCCGCACCGCGCCAGGCCCCAGGCCTGGCCCAGGGTGCCTTGCAGGTTCGCCGCGTCGTACTCCAGGCTGGCCAGCGCGGCCAGCCCGGCGGCTCCGCCCGTCTTGCCCAGGGCCTCCATCAACTGCGCCTGCACCGAGGTCTCGTTCTCCTGCGCCAGAAGGGCCAGAAGCGCCTCGGTCGCGCTCGTGTCGGCGCACTGGCCCAGCGCGAAGGCGGCGGCCTCGCGCACGGCCATGCTCGAGTCCTGGCGAGCCAGCAGCAGCAGCGGGCCGACAGCCTTGGGCGACTGCGCGTTGGCAAGGCCCAGGCAAAAGGCCGCGCGCAGCCGGCTGTCCTCCGACTGAAGGTGGCCCAGCAGAGAGTCCAGCGCCCGCTCGTTCTGCCACTCGGCCGCCCGGACCATGCCCGGATCGCGGTAAACGTTGTCGCCTACCTGCTCGCTCGCGCCGGGCTGGCTCACGCTCTGGCGGCAGGAGGGCAAGAGCCAATGCAATGAAAACAATACCAAAAAAGGGAATAAATGTCGTCTTGTTCCTGCCATATCTTTTTTCTTCGGAAAATTCCGTTTTGATGCTACATTCCAACAAACCATGACCCAAACCGCTTTCTCGCGTTTTGATTGTTCATAAGTTAATCCGCCTTTTCCTTCCATTCGTCCCGGATGGTCCATCGCCACTTTTTCTGACCGCTAAATTAAGGCCTTTGGCGCCATGCGGCGTTAAATATTGTTAAAAAATGTAACCCCTACCCAACCCCGAGCGTCTGGCTTGCGTGACCTCCAACAGAAACCCCCTCCCACAGACCATGAAAAAGCTCATCCTCCTGGCCCTGATAAGCCTCCTGGCCCTCAACATCGCCCAAGCCCAGCCGCCCGCGGCCTGGCCCAACGCCATCCGGCTCGGCTCCGGGTTCAGCGTCGAGCTTTGCCTGGACGACCCGCAGCAGGTCTATGTCGAGCTCCAGACCGCCACCGCCGAGGTGCTGCACCGCGTCCGCCTGAGCGCCGGGCAAGGCCCGGTCCGCGTCGAGCTGCCCACGCAGGGCCTCCCCAAGGGAGTCTATTTCGTGCTCACGGTCGTGGGCGGCCAATCTTGCCTCGAACAACTGCTCATCGCCTGACAAAGCACCACGCGCCTGCCTTTTATCTTCCACCAGCACACTCTCCTTTTTGCCCACGACCCCAGAACGAACGCAAAGCCAAGCCCCGCGCCAAGGGCACGAACCGCAGACCGACAAGCGCCCAACCGCCAGGGAAGACACCAGCCCCGGCCTTGGGCGCCAAGGCCACCCAAGCCAAGACCATCCCCCACCACCCCACCCCGATGGCCCAGCCTCCCGCCGACACGGGCGAAAAACGCCGAAACCCACGAGCCTAGCGCTGGCCCCAAGATCGAGTGAACCCAAAGCATGAGCATCGACCCCGAGCTGATCGACGGCTGCCTCAAAAACAGCCGAAAGCACCAGGAGCGCCTCTTCAAGGTCTGCTTCAGCCCGCTCATGTCGGTCTGCCTGCGCTACCACCACAACCACGAGGACGCCCGCGCCGTGGCCAACCTCAGCTTCCTCAAGATCCTCGACAAGCTCCAGACCTACAGGCCCGAGGTGCCCTTCGAGGCATGGGTCAAGCGCATCGCCCTCAACTCCATCATCGACGACTACCGCAAGAACAAAAAGATCAACGAAAGCACCTCGCTCGTCGAGTTCCAGGACTTCAACGACCACCACGACCTCACCGACTTCAACCTGGCCGACCAGGACTTCGACGCGCAGGAGCTGCTCCGCATGATCGCACAACTGCCGCCCGCCACCAAGGCCGTGTTCAACCTCTTCGCCATCGACGGACTGCCCCACAAGGAAATCGCCGATCAGCTCGGCATCTCCGAAGGAACCTCCAAATGGCAACTCGCCCAGGCCCGCAAATTGCTCCAAGATAAAATCAAGTCCCTCCGAAAACAACTCAAAACCGTCCTGCTATGGCTGATCAACAACACCCGATAGACGAACTTTTCCGCCAGAAGCTCGACGCCCTAGACGTCCCCTACCAAGACGGCTTCTGGCAAGACGCCGCCACCTTGCTCGACCAGCGCGACAAGGCCGCCCGGCCGCTCTGGAAACGCCTCTGGCACTGGCTCGCCGGGCTCGGACTGCTCGCGCTGGCCGCGCTCGGCATCCTGCTGGCCGCCGATCCCGTGGCGCCCGCCACTGCTCCCAGGCTGCCGCAGGCAAGCGCCGCCACACAAAGCTCCTCCGCCCCTGCCCAACCAGCGGCAGAAGCCAGCATCAGCGCGCCACACCAAGCCAACACCCTGTCTTCCGCGCCGACCGACCATGCGGGACACCCGCGCCAGGGCGAGGCCCCTGCGCGAAATGGCGCTTCCCCCAAAGCCCATTCACTTTCATTTTCGGGAAATGCCAACGCCCAGCCCGCCCCGAATGCTGACGTTTCCACCGGACAGCGCGCCGACGAAAATGCCGACCATCAAGCCCTTTCGGCAAATGCCTCCGCGGCGACCTCGCACAACATCCCAAACTCTTCTGGCGGACCAACCCCCCCCAACCTCGTCCGAATTTCATCTTCGGGAAATGCCAACGCGACACAAGCAGCGAATGCGCAAAACCCACTCGGACTCGACACGCATGAAAATTTCAATCTCACTTATTTTTCGGTAAATGCAGAAGCGGCGCAGCTTGAAAACATACCAAACGTTGACAGCGAGGAAACAGGCGAAAACGCCAATTCCCCTTCACTTTCGGGAAATGCCCGCCCGGCGCCCCAAGCTGACCGCTTGGGCATCACCCTCGACGGGCTGCTCCCCATCGGCCTCCTGACCGAGGCAACCCGACCGGAACTTCAAGCCAGAAGCCTAGAAAAGAGCCACTTCCAATCGCCCTACTGGGAGGTGGGCCTGCTGGCGCAGTCGTCCCTTTCGCGCGGCTTCCTCAACGGCAAAGCCCAGCGCCAGGCCGCCTCGCTCAACTCCAGCTTCGGGCTCGAGTTCGCCTACGCCTTCCGCTACCGCTGGCAACTGCACCTGGGCGCGGCCGTCCACTCGCGCGGCAGCCTCAACAGCGACACGACCCTGCGCGGCGGCTACTTCGACTTCGACTTCTACCCCGAGACCCTGGTCATCGTCCAGAAGAAGCTCCACTACCTCGAACTGCCCGTCGGCGTTCGCTGGCGCGTCGGCGGAAGGCACCAGATCGGCCTGGGGGCCAGCTACCACCTCCTGCTCGACTCGCGGGGCGAGATGCACCACAGCGCCACCGACCGCGAGGGCCAGCACGACTTGGGCATACAAGCGGCCAACGGCTACCGCCAAGGATTCGCCGACGACGACTGGAGCGCCCAGCTCAGCTACGAGCTCCGGCTCAACCCGCAGCTCAGCCTGGCCGCGCGCGGCAGCATCGGCCTGCGCGACATCACCCTCGATTCCCATTTCCACAACCAGAGCCCCGACCGCAACATCAACCTGCGCCTGGGGCTGAAATTCCACCTCCGATGAAGACCAAGGCCCTCGCACTGGCCGCCGCCCTCGCGCTGGCCGCCTGCGAATCCAACGAATATCCGGAGCTGCAGCTCGACACCGAGGCCGCCTTCTACGTCCGCGGAATGCTCAACGGGCAAGCCTTCGCCCTCGAGGCCGGGCGCCAGGGCTACTTCATCCGCAACGGCTTCGAGGCCCTGCCCGACACCTCGCTGCTCCGCCTCTGGACCAAGTTCGAGCACCAGGATTGCCCCAACTGCGCCAGCAACCTCACCTTCGACTTCCTGCAAGCCTCCCTCCCGCTGGCCGACCCGATGGACGCGATGGTCAGCCAGGTACCCGCCTTCGCCCTGCCCGGGCAGGCCCTGCTCGCCGTCGAAACCCGGTTCGACTGCCGCAGCGAGCTGGCACCCGGCGAAATCGTCCGATGGGACTTCGGCGACGGGCACCAGGCCGCCGGCGCCAGCGTCGTCCACGGCTACCAGCAGCCCGGAAGCTACACCGTGCGCATGGCCATCAGCGGAAACGGACAAGAGCGGCAAGTCACCACCCAAGTCCAGGCCGACGCCACCGACCGACGCGGGCAGGCCGCCCTCGCGACGGGCCTCAGCCGGCTCGTGCTCCAGACCCAAGCCACCGACGAGGAGCCCCTTGCCGTGGTCTGGACCTTCGACGATGGGCTGAGCCTGAGCGGAGCCACCGCCAGCCGCCTGGTCGTCCCCGGACACGCGCTCAAGGTCAGCCAGGTGGCCGTCTTCGCCAGCGGCAGCTCGCTACTGGAGGCCCCCCTGATCACCGGCCCGACCGACTGCGCCATCGACCTGCGCGCCACCCATGTCGGGCCGCTCGAGGTCCGGTTCGCCGCTCAGGGCGCCCCCGCCGGCTCGTCCTTCCGCTGGACCTTCGGCGACGGGCACACCTCTACCCTGGCCAACCCCAGCCACCCCTACTCCACTGCCGGAGTTTACAAGGTCTGCCTCCGCGTCCAGACGCCCCAAGGCTGCGTCTGGGAGCAGTGCGCCAACATCCGCACACTGCTCAACCACCAGCAGCCCGTGGCCAACTTCAGCTACTGGGAAGAGCCCCTCGACTCCACCCGCTTCGACTTCCAGACCCGGGCCATCATGGCCCAGCAGCGCCCCGGGCAAGTCGCCATCTCGCACACCGACCCCCAAGGCAACCGCTACGGAACCGACCTGGCCAGCCAACCCCTCGAAAGCCAGATCGTCATCGAGCGCGTCGAGCAAGCAGGCACCGACTCGCTCGGCCGACAGGTCCTAAAAGTCTGGCTCCGTGTCGATTGCCTGCTCCACAGCGCCACGCAGCCCATCCGCCTCGAGCAGGTCGAAGCCTGCATCCCCCTGGTCGTGCCCTGAAGATGGGCGCCCGCCTGTCCATACTTCCTTCCATCATAAAGACTCAAGCTGGCCTCCTCGTGCTTCCCAATCCATGAAACCCCTCACTTTCAGGAACGACCTGACACGCGTCGCGAAAAAAGAGTGCGGTCTGTTGCCAAGCTGCTTCCGATAGTGATAAATACAAATCGTCAGCATCCTGCGAAATTTGGGAGATTCAGGGCGAATCCCGAAGGGATGGAACTGTTGTAGCCAGCCAAGCGTGCGTGGAGGGGAACCCCGAAGGGTTGGCATGATCTGGCTCTTCCTCCCGACCAGGACAATTTCACCCCTTCGGGGTTCTATTCTATGGCTTGGCTCCGCTTTCCACACTCATGGCACCCCTTCGGGGTTGGGCGAGTCTTCAAAGCAATCGATCACCCATGAACGCGGCTCGGTATCAGAACAGCTCGGATTTGTCAGAAATGGGTGCTTGGGACATTGCACCCCCTAAAGCAACTTGGTGTTTTGGGCCAGCATTCGAACACAAAGGCACTCGGCATCAAGCTGTTTTGCCGACATTTCCGCACGACTTCCGAAGCGGCCTGCTTGGGGCTGGCAGGCTCATTCGTAGCGGAGCGAGCGCGCCGGGTCGGTCAGGCTGGCCTTGACGGACTGGTAGGCCGTGGTCAGGACCGTGGCCGCAAGGCTGATGAGGCTGGCCCAGAGCAGCTCCGCCCAGCCCACCTCGACGCGGTAGGCGAAGTTCTCGAGCCACTGGCGCAGGCTCCACCAGGCGGCCAGCCAGCCCAGCAGGTTGGCCCCGACAAAGGGCCACAGCAGCTCGCGCCAGAGCAGGCCCACAACCTCGAAGGCCGAGGCGCCGAGCACCTTGCGGATGCCTATCTCCTTGATTCGCTGCGAGGTAACGAACGAAGACAAGCCCACGAGCCCCAGGCAGGTTATCAGGATGGCCAGCAGGGCCAAGTAGCCGAAAGTCTGGCTCAGCTTGCTCTCGACACGGTAAAAACGCGAGAGCGTCTGGTCGAGCAGGTGGTAGCGGAAGGTGCCATCGCCAGAGAGCTCCCCGGCGACGCGCTCGACCTCGGCCAGCGCCTGCTCCGTATCCGGGCCCAGCCGCAGGTTGAGCACCGGCAGGGGCAGGCTGTCGAACAGGAGCACCAGCGGGTCGATGGGCTGGTGCAGCGAAACATAGTTGAAGTCGGCCACCACGCCCACCACGCGGCCCAGGATGCGCCCGACGGCGGCCGCGTCGTCGCTCGAGGACATGGGCGTGCCCAGCGCGGCCTCGGGCGTCAGGCCCAGGGCGCGGACGGCCGCCTCGTTGAGGATGAACTGCTCCCCCTGCCGGAGGCTGTCGAAGTCGGCGCCCGCGACCAGCCGAAGGCCGAGCGTGGCCAGGTAGTGGGCGTCGGTGGAGATGAAGTTCAGCGCCAAGATGGCCGTGCTGTCGGCCAGCTCCACCACGAAGGGCATCCGCGACGTGCGCTCGGCGGGCAGGGCCGACGAGCAGAAGCTCGACTCCAGAACTTGCGGAAGCTCGCCCAGGCGCGCCTGGAACTCGTCGGCGCGCGCCCACAGGAGGCTGTCGCGCAGGGCCGCCACCATGATGTTGCCCTTTTCGAAGCCCAGGTCCTTGTTCTGGAAGAAGTCGAACTGCTTTTGCACCACCAGCGTGCCCGCCAGCATCGCCACCGATATGCCCAACTGCAAGCCAACCAGCACCTTGCGCAGCCGTCCGCCGTGGCGCTTGCCCACCCGGGCCTTGCCCTTGAGCACCTCCACGGCCTTGAAGGACGAAAGGTAGAAGGCCGGATAAAGCCCCGAGGCCAGGCCCACCAGCAGGCTCAGGCCGAAGCTGATGGCCAGCATGGGCAGGTTTTCGTTCCAGACGAAGCGCAAGTCCTTGCCTGAGAGCGTGTTGAAGCTCGGCAGCAGCCACTCGACCAAGGCCACGGCCAGCACCCAGCCGGCCAGGGCCAGCAGCAGCGACTCGCTCAGGAAACGCAGCCGGATCTGCCCGAGGCTCGCCCCCGCGACCTTGTGGATGCCCACCTCCTTGGCCCTGTCGGAGGCGCGCGCCGTGGCGATGTTGGTGTAGTTCACCACCGCGATGGTCAGGATGATGGCCGCGATGGCGATGAAGATCTGCACGTAGCGCCGCTCACCCGAGGGCAGGTCCCACTCGGCCTGCGAATCGAGGTAGATCGAGGCCAGCGGCTCGAGCACGGGCTGGTAGGTGGCCCCGAGCGACTGGCCCAGCTCGGCCATGTGGCGGTCGTAAAAGCCCGAAAACCGCGCCCCGAAGGCCTCCGGGTCGAAGCCCTCGCGCACGCGCAAGTAGGTGAAGGCGTTGAACGACCAGATGCTCGCCTGCTCGGCCCAGTCGGCCACCGTGCCCAGCGAAAGCAGCATCCCGAAGCGCAGGTGCGAGTTGCCCAGGGGATCCGCGAGCACGCCCACCACCACGAAAGGCTGGTCGCCCTCGCGGACGAGCACCTTGCCCACGGCCGGCTCCTGGCCGAAGTAGCGCTCGGCCACCTGCCGGCTCAGCACGACGGTGTTGGGCTCGGTGAGGGCCTTTTCGGCTGTCCCTTCGGCAAATTCGAAACCGAAAAAGTCAAAAAAGCTCGAATCGGCATAAAACACGTCATCGTGCATGAACTGTTTCTGGCCGTATCGGAAGCCCTGCTCGCCCGCGTCGATCACGCGCAAGAAAGCCTCGACCTGCGGGTCTTCCCGCGCCAGCAGCGGCCCAAGGGGCAGACCGCTCGTGGCCACCGTGTCGCTCTGGTTGGCGATGGTGTAGCCCGAGCTGACGCGGTAGGTCCGCTCGTGGTTGGGCTGGTGCCGGTCGTAGCTCAGCTCGTCCTGCACGTAAAGCCCGATCAGGCTGGTGGCGGCCAGGCCCAGCACAAATCCCAACACGTTCATGCTGGCGTAAAACTTGTCTCGGACCAGGCCTCGGTACGCGCTTTTCAGGTAACTGCCAAACATGATGAATTTTGTTAGAAGCATTCGGGACTTCGCAGGGCAATGTAAGCAATTCTTCGACATTCGGCTGCTTACTCCCATTATTGGAAAAACCATCCATCAGGTTGAATCTTTCAAACGACCACATTGCGTCAAAACAAGTTAAAAAAATACTAGGCAGGATAGAAAAACCTTTCAGCCCAAAACTGACACCAAGTTGTGCTCAAACGCATTGGCCAATTCCTGGAGTTACGCTGCCGGGCTCGAATCCCGTAGCAATTGGCACAACAGCCAAATTTTGTCGGTCAATGGTGATGTGTCTGTCTCAACATCGAAAGCAACTTGGTGTAAAGGTTTCATTGTTGACTTTTCCTCTACCCTAAATCAGAAATTTTTCGCCGTTAGCATTCGCCAGTTTCATCCATTTGGTGTAAATTGGCTGAAGGAACCAATTGTCCAAAATTTCAAACCAAACTAAGAAAACATGGCAGAAGTTAAGAAAATCACACACCAGTCGAAGACAATCTTTCTGGCCGACCACCGGGGATGGCAGGGCCAGGAGGTCATCGACAACCAGCTTCATCTGCTGGAAATGGTCAAGAAGGAGGGCGGGAAGACGGCCCTGGTCCTGACCGACATGACGGAAGTTTTCGTTACGATCGAGGTACACCGCAAGCTCAAGGAAATCGGCGAGGAACTCCTCAAGCACAGCCGAAAAGCCGCGGTGGTGGGCATGAACACCGGCGCCAAGAAGGTGCTGATCAACGCGTTCATCGCCGTGGCGGGCAAGCCCATGAGGCTGTTCGACGAGGTGGAAACGGCCAAGAACTGGCTGGTGCAGTGAGGCATCGGGCGGCAGGGCGGCTCGTTTCCCTGCCGCCCGCTCCTGATTCATGGCAAGGCTGCCTCGGCGGAAAGCCAAGCGCGACGCGCCCGAACTTTCAGCGGGCAAGACCGTAGGAAACCCAACCCAACCCAAGCTTCGCATGGAAATAGCCCTGTTCGTCTTCCTGATCATTGGCTTTTTTGTGGCTATCCAGGCAATTCGCTTGGTCGCCGAGCTCTTCTCGGAAATCATAAAGCTGGCCCCGATGTTTTTCCTGCTGCTTGTCCTGGCCGTGATGGCCTGGCTGTCATGGTGGTTGTGACCATGTGAATATCAGCAAAAATCAACCCTCGCGGGGCTTCGCGACAGAAGCGTGGCGAGGCTTCAGGAGTCCACCATCGGCTCGAAAAACAGGCTGCGGCTGTCGAGCTCGAAGGCGCAAAGGTGGCCGAAGTCCTCGGCGCGGAAGTCGTCGCCGGAGGCCATGCGCAGCGGGCGGCTCTTGTGCCGATAGACGCATCCGTTGTCGAGCGGGATTTTGGCATGTGCCTCGCGCACGGCCCGCTCGATGACGGGCCGGGTGGTGGGCTGGTGGCCGTAGAGCACGGGTTTTCCACCTTGTTTTTCGAGGTCGGCGGGCCAGTCGCGCAGTTCCAGGAGGTCGCTGGCGGCCTCGAAGGGCCAGGCTTTCGCGAGGTCGAGGCCCGCGTGCAGCAGGTGGAAGTCGTCGAGCTCGATGTGGTGGGGCATGGCCTCGAACAGGCGGCGGAACTCGGCGCGCAGGCGCTGGCCGGGGCCGAGCAGGTCGAGGGCGCCCATGCGCTTGAGGTAGCCCCAGAAGTAGCCCGGCTCGTACTCGCGCTCGGCGGCGAGCAGGTTCTCCTCGTGGTTGCCGCGCACGAAATGGAGCTGGTAGCCCTTGTCGAGCAGCGCGAGGAGCCGCGAGAGCACCTGGGCGCTCCGGGGGCCTTTGTCCACCAGGTCGCCGATGAAGAAGACCTGGTCGCTGGGCTGTAGGTCCAAGGTCCTGAACATCAGGATCTCAAGGGTCACGGCGCATCCGTGGACATCGCCAATGACCAGGCGGCGCGACTGGCCGCGGGGCACGAACTGGCGCAAGGGCTTGGCATCCATGGACTTGCAGGGGCGAAGTTGGGTGCTGGCTCTCGGTTCGGCTCAGACGGGCTCCGTCTCCAGGGCCTTGGCCCAGGGGCTTTCGAGGATGAGCTGGCGGACCTGCTCGAGGCCGTGGGTCTCCATCATGGCGGCGCGGATGGGGGCGGCCCCGGCGAAGTCGTGGGTGTAGATCTTGAAAAAGCGGCGCAAAATGGCGAAATTGCGCTCGCCGTCCCATTGTTTGTGGAAGTCGGTGGCGTGTTTCCAGAGCAGGGCGAGCTTCTGCTCGGGGCTGCGCTCGGGCTTTTCGCGGTTGAAGAACCACGGATTGGCGAAGATGCCCCGCCCGACCATCACGCCATCGACGCCATGCCGGGCGATCTTGTCGAGCCCGTCGGCCACGCTGGCCACGTCGCCGTTGCCGATGATGGGAATGTCGAGCCCCATCTCGTCGCGGACGCGGACGACCTTGGCGATCTCGTCCCAATCGGCGGGCACTTCCGACATTTGCTTCTGCGTGCGGCCGTGCATGACCAGGGCGGCGGGGCCGGTCTCGAGGATCTGCCGGGTCCATTCCTCGGTGCGGTGTTGCGATACGCCTGTGCGGGTTTTGACGCTCACGGGCAGGTTCGAGGCCTCGCGGGTGGCCAGGACGATCTCGCGGGCCAGGTCGGGGGTGCCGATCAGGGCCGAGCAACTGCCCTGCTTGACGATCTTGCGGACGGGGCATCCCATGTTGATGTCGATGCCATCGAACTCGAAAGCCTCGCAGAGCCAGCGGGTTGCCTGGTGGTACTTCTCGGGATTGGCCCCCCAGATCTGGGCGACGATCTTGACGCCCTTGGCGCGGAGCAAATCCCGCTCCGACTGGCTGACCACCAGGCGCTTGGCCACCTTGTCGCGGCCCACGGGGTGGCAGAGGCCGTCCGTGGAGGTGAACTCGGTATAGACCACTTGCAGCCACTCGGGCGCGGATACGTGCAGGACCAGCTCGCGGAAGACCGTGTCCGTGACGTCCTCCATCGGCGCGAGGGCGAAGATGGGGCCTTGGGCCTTGAGCTGTTTCCAGAAATCGCCGTTTTCCATGCCTATTCGGGTGGTTTCGTGGGTGGGAAATGGGCCGCGAACTTACGCGATTCTGCCGAAAAGACAGCCTTGCCGCACGCGGCCCTCGCTCAGCGGATGGTCTCCTTGACGCGGACGTCGCCCAGCATGACATCCCAAAAGCCGATGACGCGCCCCCCGATCTGGGTCTCCTTGCGCTCGACATAGATGGTTATGTCCTTCTGGGTCTGGTCGCGATAGACCAGGCCGGTTTCGTCGGAATAGGCAGAGAAGCGCTGGAAGACGGTGATCACGCCCACGTAGCGCCCATCGGGCTGGAGCTCCAAGTCGCTGACATACTGAATGTCGAACCAGTCGATTTCGACGCGGTCGTAGTTCAGGCGCAGGAGGCGCTCCAGGTAGGTGCGCACCGGATAGTTGACGATGGAGCCGTCAGCCACGTTCGAGACGCCGAAGCGGGAACCCTCCATGAAGAGCTCCACGGCCCTTTCGATGACCCGGTTGGCCTCCGACCAGGGCGTGGCCTTGTCGCCGATCAGTCGGATGTAGGTGCTCAGGTCGCGCACCTTTTCGAGGGCCAGGCTGTCGATGGCCATTTTGCGCTCGGGGCTGATGGCCTCGGCCTGGGCGAAGGCGGGCGAGGCGGCGGCCAGCCACAAGGCCATGACCCACAAGAGTTTGAAATGCTTCAGGGTTTCCATCGGTGGCTCAGGGGTTTGAAAGTTCGAGGAGGGTTATCTTGCCTTGTGCGTCAAGTTCCAACAGGTCGATTTTCTTGTTGAAGTTCTTGGTATCCTTGATGTACTCGAGGTACTTGCGGATGGTGGTGGGCTCGTCGTAG
Organism: Bacteroidota bacterium; assembly: GCA_020048645.1. Taxonomy (GTDB): domain Bacteria; phylum Bacteroidota; class Bacteroidia; order Bacteroidales; family UBA6013; genus UBA6013. The sequence continues at coordinate 30,651 of JAIFMG010000115.1, forward strand.
TCCACGATGGCGCCTTCGCGGGCCACGACGATCAGCACGGGTGCGTCGGGCGAGGCGAACTGCTGGAGGGTCTGGGCGATGCGCTGGTTGGCGGCGTCGATGTCGTTGGCCAGGGCGGCGTCCTGTATCTGGTTGAGGCTCAGGCGCAGGCTCTGCTCGCGCGAAAGGACCGCGGGGTTGGGCGGGTTGTCGTTGGGGCGGTCGGCGTTGGCGGCGGCCTCGGCGCGCTTGCGCTCAAGCAGTTGGCGGGCCTGTTCGAGCAGGGCGAGCACCTCGGGGTCGGTCAGGTTGAGGGCCTCGATGCGGCGGATCTCGCTTTCGAGCTCCTCGATGCTGACGTTGGGGTCAGCCAGCAGGCCGCGGAGGGCCGAGGCGGTGCTCTGGACCAGCTCCTGGCGCTGGCGCTCCTGCTCCTGGGCCTCGCGCTTGGCCTTGCAGCCCACCGAAGAGCCAGCCAGCAGCATCAGCACGGCCAAGAGCATCAGGTTGTTGGAAATGCCTCGCAAGGCGTTTTTCAGTTTCATACTGGGTGAGTTTTGGGTTGGGCGGGATTTGGTTCCAAAAATAGCATTCTTCCGTCATGGCAAAGCATCGATCGGGCAACAAATTGAATTGGCGCTGCTACCGTTCGCTCTTGTCCCACAATCGCCCCAGTGCGTGGCGACACTTGCAACACATTGATATTCAAAATACTGTCTCCAAGAGTAAAGCACTTGGGTATAGGGTTCCTCCCTTTTCCTGCGGACGACGTCGGCCATGCGTCTTGGCGCCAAGTCTTCGTTCTCGCCAAGATGCAAAGCTGGCCCACTGCCCCGACGAAGACGCCCAAGGTCGCCAGTGGCCACCTCTCGCGCAGCGCAGGGCCTACGAACAAAATTCGCCCAGCCCTTTGGATTTTTAGAAATAAGTGCATACCTTGGTAAGCTAGAAACGCATGCAAGGATGGCAAGGCAACGTTCAAAGCCACCGACAGTTGATGCCCAAATCCGCTTGGAGCTGGGCTCGGAGCAGCCCGCGGGGAAGGCCCCTGGGCGGCGTCTTTCAGAAACGCACAACTGGGAAGCCTGACGGGGGAGCGAGGTTTTTTAGGATGGCCTTTCATTCAAAAGGAATTGAATTTCTTGTAAAAAAGCAAAAATATGAGAATAAATAGTTTGAAACTGAATAATTTCAAATGTTTTCAAAATTTAGAAATTGATTTTGGAAAAATAACTCTACTGACAGGCGCAAACAGCAGTGGCAAGAGCTCACTCATCCACTCGCTTTTAGCAGTTATGCAAACCAAAGATTTCCCCTATGAATTATCACCCAATGGTGATTTTTTTAATATGGGAAATTTCAGAAACATGGTATCGGGTTACGATTTAAAAAATTCAATTGAGCTTTCATTTTCATTGGATTCAAAGAATCAGATGAAAATTCGTTTTAAATCTGTTTGGGAGAATAATCCCATCAATGGAATGCCCGTTTGCAAACTATTCGAATATGACAATGGGGAAGATTTTTTGACCATCGAAATTAAAGATAATCAGTACTTTTTCACCAACGAAAAAAATGAAACAACCCTATACGATTCATTGCCCAAATTAAAACAAGGAATTGAAAAATGGTATGGTGAAATAAATTTTCTCCATAAGGATATTGAAGAGCTTCGAAACTATCATTTCAATTTCATAAATTCATACCGCATTGGTCCCGATCGAAACAATTTCCGAGTTCCTAAAGCAGAAATTGTCAAACCCAATGGTAGCGGTTATGAAAATGTCATATGCGAGTGGAGTGAAATGAGAAGCCCTAAATTTATTGAGCTCGTCGATGCGATGAAAGAGCTAGGTTTGGTTTCTGACATCAAAGTAAAAACGAGAGAACAAGGCGATTTTGATTTGCAAGTTCAGACCAAGGAAAACGGAATTGTTTCATCATTGATTGATGTCGGATTTGGAGTGAGCAAAATTTTACCTGCAATCGTGGCTGATTTACAATTGAATCAAAATTCAATTCTAGCAATTTCAGAACCGGAAATTGACTTGCACCCCAGCATTCAAGCGGATTTTGCTGATTACCTGTCAAAGCAAGTGAGAACAAATGGCAAGCAGTATATCATCGAAACGCACAGTGAATATTTGTTGAATCGAATTCGATTGTTGATTGCAAAAGGAGAGCTAAACGAAAGCGACGTGGAAGTTTATTATTTTGAAAACGATGGTGAAAAATCGGACACTTGTCGTATTCAATTCAAGAAAAACGGTGAAATAATTGGAGCACCTGACAATTTTTTCAAAACCTATTTGATTGATACCATGCAATTGGCAATGAGCACATTTGACTATGAATGAATCAACGGACAGGAAAAGGGATATATTCATCGACAACAACATTGCAAAAAAAATTGCGTCTGCCAAGGATTTTGAATACATCAAATTGATCGTATGGTTGATGCAATTGTCGAAAAGTGATGTTGACAAAATATTTCCTAGAATGAGGATTGCAAACAAGGAAATTCTTTATTCTTGTTACCGCAAAGAAAACAGACCATATCTTGCAATTTCAAGGAAGATTCTTAACGAATATTCAAGTTCTTCCAATGGCGCAAAATCGATCACTGCAATCACCAACGTCATAAATCGTTTGAAGGCTGACGGAAATAGGCTAAATTCGATAAAAAAGTCCCAGATAGATGAATTTATCGAGAAAAGGAAAAAATCTTTTCTCGTTTGGACGATTTAAACAAAGACAAGGAGCACATACCCGTTGTTCTCTTATCGGATAAGTAAAAGGCTAGATTCAGTTTGCATTATCAATACGAAAAGATTTTTCCACGAAATGCACGAAAAACACGAAAAATATTCTTGTCCTC
>JAIFMG010000038.1 GCA_020048645.1 Bacteroidota bacterium
AAAAATTTCGTGTTCTTCGTGTTTTTCGTGGAAAAAAATCGAACATTGATTTCAGATTTAACACAATCTAATTTCAAAGTCTTACTTAAACTAAAATACAATGGCATACGAACACAATTACAAACTAACCGCGGTATGGACAGGGAACAAAGGTGACGGAACCAAGAATGTTCGAACCTATGACCGCAGCCATACAGTTGCTATTCAAGGAAAGCCTGAATTATTTCTAACAACGGATAACCCTGCCGTTGGGGACAAATCAAAATTGAATCCCGAAGATTTATTGGTTACGGCTATTTCATCCTGCCATATGCTTTCCTACTTGTATGTATGTGCAATGGAAGGAATTGTAATTACGGCTTATACCGACAATGCCAGAGGGATTATGATTGAAAAGGCAAGTGGTGGCGGAAGTTTCAAAGAAGTAACTTTGAACCCAATATTTTATGTTGCAGATGAAAGTATGGTAGAAAAAGCTATCGAGTTGCACCACAAAGCTCACGAAATATGTTACATAGCCAACTCGGTGAATTTTGAAGTAAAGTGTAATCCAACCTGCAAAGTAGAATAAGCAATTGCATGAAAATTTGCATCGCACAGACAAAACCAATCAAGGGGAATGTTTCGGCAAACATTGAAGCACACATAAGGTTCATCGAACTTGCTTTGACTTCAAATTCAGAAGCAATTTTCTTTCCTGAACTTTCACTTACAGGTTACGAACCAGAACTAGCAAAAAAATTGGCGACCAATCAAAATGATAACCGTTTGGACATCTTTCAGCAAATATGCGACAACAACCAAATCATTGTCGGGCTTGGGTTGCCAACTGCAACTGAATCGAAAATCCGAATTAGTATGATAATTTTTGAACCCAATAAACCGAGGCAAACATATTCAAAACAACAACTTCATTCAGACGAATTTCCATATTTTGAGAATGGAGTTGAACAGGTAATAATCGAAACGAACGACAAAAATATCGCCCCAGCAATTTGTTACGAGAGCTTGCAATCGAAACATTCTGAAAATGCTTTTAAATTGGGGGCTGGCATTTATTTAGCAAGCGTAGCAAAGCCCGCTAATGGGATTGAAAAAGCTTTTGGCCATTATCCGAAAGTAGCAAAGCAATACGCAATGCCTGTATTAATGGCTAACTGTGTAGGTTTTTGCGACAATTTTTTAAGTGCAGGCAAAAGTGCTGTTTGGACAAAAAAGGGAGAATTAATTGGGCAACTTGACGACAAAACGGAAGGAATTTTGATTTTTGACACTGAAACAGAAGAAGTCGTTAAAAAGAAATTCGATCAACGACGATACCAAAACTAAATGCTAGGAATATGACCAAGTTGCGTTCAAATGAGATGAAATGCCTTGAAGACTCGCCCAACCCCGAAGGGGTGAAATTGTCCTGGTCGGGAGGAAGAGCCAGATAATGCCTCCCTTCGGGGTTCCCCTCCATCGGACGCTTGGCTGGCTTGAACAATTCCATCCCTTCGGGATTCGGCTGGAATCTCCCAAATTTCGCAGGATACTGCCGATTTGATTTGTCACCCTTGAAAGCAACTTGTTATCAGGCTGCTAGTTTATCTTCATGGTTTTTATTTCTTGAATGTTTCGTTTGTTGGAATTGAAATTTATGCCAACCAATACCAGCTTGCTGAATCCCCTTTGGAATTTGCGATAATATTCCTTTTCCCTTATTTGGTTTAGTGCGTCATCTGCAGTTTTGTCAATTTTGAATTCGAACAGATATTTGGTTTCTCCAATTGTCAAGTGCATGTCTATTCTTCCCTCATTGGTGCTTTCTTCTGAAACTGGATTCAAACCATTTTCTGCTAAAATTGTATGGAATATTCCATGAAAGAAACTTTCGGAAACTTGCTCTTTGTGAATTTGATAGGAAATATCAGAAAATCTTTGGTTGATTGCTTTTTTAAATTCTTCAAATTTTCCATTCAACAAAAGGCTTCGCAACTCAGTGAAGCTGATGCCATAAATCAGGCTATCAATGTCCACATCAAGGTATGGTTTTTTTCTACACTCAATTGTTTTTTTATTTTCTTCTTTTCGTTCATTCAATTCCGCATAGCTGAAAAAATGGGGATTGTTGCTTGTCTTACATGTATCACAATTGCAAGGAACAAGTTTTTCGTGGGTCAACTTTTTGAAGGGTTTCAGGATGTTGTCGAAATGGTAGATGATAATATTCAACAAATCTTTATGATTTTTACCATGAATCCGAATATCAAAACGATTTTCCCTTCCGTAGGTTTCAATTATTTCCGCATAAGTATCCGGGTTCGTCAATGAATTTGTGATATTGACCCCCCTGTGCCAAACCCAATGATTGTCATAAATGTATTGGTGCAAAGCAACGATTAGCTTGGGCATTATTCCTTTTGGCATGTAATTGTCGAAGAGGTATCGAAATTGGTATATGCCGTCTTCATTGGCGTATTTCCATTGGCCATAGGGTTGAACCATAGGAAGATATTCTGGAACAATGTACTTGTTGCTGCCGTTTATTCTATAAATCAGACTGAACTTTTTCAGCAGTTCAATAAATTTATTTTTTTCAAAATAGATTTCGTCGGCTTTCCATATTTCGCTGATTTCGTCAATCGTAATTCGTCCTTGTTTGGTTTTGACAATTTCATTGTTCAGCAACAAATAAACTGTCTTGGTTAGCCAATCGGAGTCAAGGAAGATGATGTCCTGCAAACTAGAAAACTCGTCTGCGAAATGTGTAAAAACACCTATGTTGGTAAATAATTTGCTTATTATTTTCACAACTTTAGGATTTTTCACCCCGGAATTTTTACAAATGTCTCGAAATGAAGCGAAACTTATAAATTTTTCACTTCTCTTGTTGAGTTTCTGTCTTATTTCAACCCACGCGGTAGGAAGGATATAGTCTATTTGCGGTAAATTTAATATTTCATGCTGGACGATATTTTGCAGTTTGGGTATTTCGCTTGTGTTTGACAAGTCGAAATCTAACACTTTGCGTATGATGCTTCCGAAACGGTTTTTTAGACCAGGCTCATCAATTTGGTAGAAATGCTTTTGTTTCCGATTGAGAAGTATGACGAGGGGGCTGTTTTCTCCTGTTATTTGTTCGACAGTATTTAGCCAATAATTGAAATCTGTTTTTTGCTCTCTTGTATCGGCAAGCAAAACATACAAGGACTTATCGCTAAAAAAGAACTGATGTGTTCCATGATAAATATCCTGCCCGCCAAAATCCCAAATCTGTGTATAGTATCCTGCGTTTAAACTTCTCGTGTCATAATCTCCACCAAAGTTCCAATTGGATACATTGATTCCAAGGGTTGTTTCATCCGGTTTAGGCATTTCTGCCTCTGCGTTTTGGATTCTCCTTGTGAAGGTTGTTTTGCCGGCTCCTGCTTCGCCTATGACGATTAGTTTGGCTTCTTGAAGTACACTCGTTCCTTTCTCGCATTGCTCAAAATATTCAATTATCGCACCTTTGCCAAGCTCTACGATCTCGGTTGGTGGATACTTGAGTGGGTTGTTGTCCACAACAGGATTGATGCCTGACAAGTAGAGCGTTTTTAGTGGTGAAATGTCTTTGATCTGATTCCCTTCCAATACAAGTACCCTCAAATTGTTCAATTCTTTCAGTGCTGCAATATCCGTGATCTTATTGTTTTCCAATGATAGATAGGCTAATTTTCGCAAGCCTGAAACTGAAACAATACTTTCAATTTGATTTTCATCCAATGCTAATGCTTCTAGTGATTTTAACTCACAAATTGATGAAATGTCTTTTATATTGTCTCGTGTTAGTATTAGTTCGGTGAGATGGTTCAAATTCTTCAGGCCTGCGAGGTCTTCCAATAGAGAATTTGACAACTCTAATCGTTTTAAATTTCCCAATTTAGCAATCAACGACAAGTCAATTGTCTGAATGCCATTTAGTTTTAAGCCAATGACGATTCCCTCTTCATCGGTGGCAAAATGGTTTGTCGCAATTTCTTGAAATTCTTGGATTTTTTCAAAGTCAATTTGACGCAATTTGACCTTGAATTGGTTTTCAATTTGTTGGATAATTTCTAAATCGCTCATATATCGGTATCTGTTTTTGCGGTTATCTGATGATTTTATTCTGTTGCTGAGGCCATTGCTTCTGCCGTCGAATTGGACATGAACCAAAGCTACAAACTATATTTTGGAAACGCAAGTGCCAGGAGGATTGGCTTTGCCCTCCATCGCGTTGTGCCTGGCGGCGGCTTGGGATGCCGCGAGAACCTGACGCGCCGCCAGGTGCCCGCGGCCTCAGTCGGCCGGGCGGTTGGGCTTGCGGTCGTCGTCGAACTCGTCGAGGGCGCGGAACCAGCCGTCGAGCTTGTCGGCCCAGCCGGATATGCCCGAGAAGAAGGTGAAGGCCGTGAAGACCAGCAGCAGGAGGACAAGGCCGAGGGCGAGCATCCAGTTCATGGCGGATCGTTTTTGGGGTGTGGCGGAATTGGGCCGCGAAAGTAGGCATTCTGCCAGCGATTTGCTACTTTTCGGCCAGAATTGTTTCCCATGAGAGAAGAATTGCAGCCCGATGAGCACCTGACCTTGGCGGGCCCGGGCGAGGGCTTGTTCAAGGACAGGGGCAGCAAGTTCCTGGCTTTCGCCTATCCGGTTGAGGACGCCGAGCAGGTGCGGGCCCGGCTGGACGAGCTGCGCAGGCGCTTCCACGACGCGCGGCACCACTGCTACGCGTACCGCCTGGGCGCCGACGGGGCCGAGAGCCGGGCCAACGACGACGGCGAGCCGAGCCACTCGGCGGGCACGCCCATCCTGGGGCAGTTGCGCTCGCGGGAGCTGACGGACGCGCTGGTGGTGGTGGTGCGCTACTTCGGGGGCACGAAGCTGGGCGTGCCGGGGCTGGTCAACGCCTACAAGACGGCGGCGGCGGAGGCGCTGGACGCGGCCCCGCGGCGGGTGGCCGTGCTGGCGCGGCCGCTGGCGCTGCGCTTTCCCTACGCCTGGTCCAGCCCGGTGATGGCCCTGGTCAAGGAGCTCTCGCTCGGGGTGGCGGGGCAGGACTTCCAGGCCGACTGCCGGCTGGAGCTGCGCGTGCGGCTGGGGCTGTGGGAGCGGGTGCTGGCCCGGCTGGAGCGGATGCCCGGGGTGTCCATCGAGCGGCACGAGGCGCCCGGCGCGTGAAGGAAATGTTTGTGCCTTTGGGCCTTGGCATGATTTTGGACGCGGGGGGAAGTGGCCTCCGGCCGTGGGGCTTGGCCTGATGGCGCGAAAAAAAAGGCCCTCCGGGGCACAATGGATCCGGCCAAAGGCAGTTTCAAGATTTCAAACCCGCAACATCGTTTCATGCTCGCCACGCCACCTCCTTCGCCCACCCAGTCTCGCGGCCTGGCCCGCTCGGCGGCTTTTTTCGCCCTGCTGGCCCTGGCCTGGCTTTCGCCGGCGGCCTACGCCCAGCGCCTGGCGCCGAAGAACCTGACCACTTACGACCACAAGCCCCTGCACTTCGGCTTCTCGGTCGGCATCAACACGATGGATTTCGCGTTCGCCTACTCGGACCTGTTCCTGGCTCGGGTCTCGGCCACCAAGCTCGGCGTGGACACGGTGTTCGGCGTTACCAACCACCGCAGCACGGGCTTCCACCTGGGGCCGCTGGCCAACTTCCGCGTGGGCGACTACCTGGACCTGCGCACCCAGGTCAACCTCTCCTTCGGGCAGCGCCAGCTCGACTACCGGCTGCTGGTGGACACCCTGGGCGGCGCCCCCCGCTTCGAGACGCACAGCATGAACATCGAGAGCATCTACCTGGAGTTCCCGTTGCTGATCAAGTACAAGTCGATGCGGCTGAACAACCACCGGGTCTATCTGGTCGGCGGGATCAACCCCAAGTTCGACATGGTGGCCGAGAAGGAGGTGCCCGACGAGGAGCTCCCGAAGATCAAGCTCAACAGCTTCGACGTTTTCGCCGAGATGGGCCTGGGCTTCGACTTCTACCTGCCCTACTTCAAGTTCGCCACCGAGCTCAAGTTCGGCATGGGCCTGCTCGACGCCCCTGTGCCCGACGGAAGCCAGTTCACCAGCAGCTTCAGCCGGATGCGCTCGAAGATGTTCATGCTGACCTTCCATTTCGAGTAGGACGCCGCCGGGATGCCCGCCCCCCGGGACGGTGGGCTTTCGTCGAAAAAACTTATCTTCGGGCCTTGCCGACACGTTCAAAGAACCGCGAAAACGTCCATGCCCAAGACCCGACTTCACTTGCTGCTTCTCGCGCTCGCCAGCCTGCTGGCGGGCTGCACCGATTGGGAGACCGCTCCGGACTCGGCCGTTCTGGAGGAAGGCTGGCAATACAGTTGGGGCGAGGAAGGCAACTGGCACGCCTACGACTTCGAGTCGCCGCCCGAGAACAGCAGCCGCAGCTCGCTGCTGCTGCTGCGCTCGCGCCTGCCAGCCACGCGCTACGCCGACCCTTGCCTGTTCATCCGCGACAACGACCTGCGCCGGCAGGTCGAGTTTTACGTTGACGGCCGGATGATACACGGATCCGGGCCGTTCACGCCCGAGGCCAGCAACCGGTTCCTTTCGCTGAAATGGCACATCATCGCACTGGACGACAGCCACTTAGGCAAGCCGGTGGTGCTGCACATCTACTCGGACCAGCCCAGCGACCTGGGCCTGCGGAGGCCGCCGATACTGGGCTCGCAGCGGCAGGTGCTCACGCGGATGGTGCGGCGCTACATCGACTACCTGGTGCTGGGCAGCATCTTCCTGTTCCTGGGCCTGGCCTCGCTGCTGGTCTATGTGCGCTACCTGCGCCTGCGCCTCGACCTGGCCTTGAGCTTCGGCCTGATGACGCTGACCACGGGCCTCTACACGGTGCTCAGCTCCGACTTCGTGTGGCTGCTGACCGACGCGGTGGGCGCGGTGGCCTGGGCCTCGACGCTCTCGCTGCTGCTGTTCCTGGTGGGTCTGTACGGCTTTCGCGAGAAGGTCTCGGGGGCCGGGCTTTTCCAACTGGTGCGCAGGGCCAAGCAGGCGCACCTGGTCTTCGCGGCCCTCTTCCTGCCCCTGTTCGCCTTCGATCTGCTGCCCATCGGCCAGCTCGAGCGGGCCTTCTACCTGCTGGCCTCGGCGAGCATGGCCGTGCTCTTCTTCGAGGAGAGCCGCGTCCTGTTCAGCAAGGAAAGCCCAAGGGCGCTGCGGCTGGTGGCCGTGGGCGGGCTGTTGTTCCTGGCCTTCGCCCTGCACGACGTGCTGCGGCTCATCGGGCTGGACGTGCCTCCGGGCCGGGGCGTGTTCCACTGGGGGCTCCTGCTCTACATCCTGGCCCTGAGCGACCGGCTGATAGGCATGGTCGAGAGCGACCGGCGGGAGCTCGAGGAGGTCTCGGGAGAGAACGAGAAGAAGACCCGCGACCTGGCCAAGTCCGTCCGCGAGCTCGAGAAGGCCAACACCAACCTCGAGCAGCGCGTGGCCGAGCGCACCCGCTCGCTCAAGGAGAGCAACCTGAGCCTGATCGAGCTCAACGAGGCCCTGGTCGAGAGCGAGACCACTTCGCGCCAACTGGTGGACAACATCCTGGTGGGCCTGATCGTCCACAACGAGGGCATCATCATCGAGGCCAACCGCGAGATGTGCAAGATCCTGGGCAAGTCGAGCGCCGAGCTCATCGGCCGCTCGGTGGACGAGCTGTTCGAGGCCGGCTCGCGCGAGCATTTCCAGGACGACAACGAGGCGGAGCTCCGGGCGCCCTTCGAGGGCAGCATGATCCGCGACGACGGCTCGGAGGTGGCCGTCGAGGTCATCAGCAAGCCGATCTCCTACAAGGGCTGGAACGTCCGCGTGCTGGCCATCCGCGACATCTCGGAGCGCCAGAAGGTCATCGGCGAGCTCAAGAAGGCCAAGGAGGAGGCCGAGCGCGCCAACCGCGCCAAGAGCGAGTTCCTGGCCAACATGAGCCACGAGATCCGCACGCCGATGAACGCCGTCATCGGGTTCACGGACATCCTGGGGGCCAGCCTGACCGACCCCCAGCAGCGCAGCTACCTCAACTCCATCAAGTCGGCCGGCAAAAGCCTGCTCATGCTCATCAACGACATCCTCGACCTCTCGAAGATCGAGGCCGGCAGGCTCGACATCGTCCTCGAGCCGGTCAACCCCACCCAGCTCCTGCGCGAGGTCACGGAGGTCTTCGCCCTGAAAATCAAGGAGAAAAACCTCAACTTCATCCAAGACATCGACCCCGGCATGCCCCAGGGCCTCCTCTTGGATCCGGCCCGGATGCGCCAGATCCTGTTCAACCTCATCGGCAACGCCGTCAAGTTCACCGAGCAGGGCTTCATCCGCGTGCACGCCTTCACCCGGAGGCTCGACGGACTGCCGCCGAGCGTCGAGCTGGTGGTCCGCGTCGAGGATTCGGGCATCGGCATCCCGGCCGAGCACCACCAGAAGATCTTCAGCGCCTTCCGGCAGCAGGAGAACCGCGTCACGCGGAAGCACTCCGGCACCGGCCTGGGCCTGACCATCTCCAAGCGCCTGGCCGACATGCTCGAGGGCCGCATCGACCTGGAGAGCGAGCCGGGCAAGGGGTCCTGCTTCAGCCTGGTGCTCGAGCGGGTGCCCGTGGAGCTGGCCCCGGAGGCCGAAGCCGAGCAGCCGCCCAGGGCCATCCGTTTCGAACCGGCCCGGGTGCTGGTGGTGGACGACATCGAGGACAACCGCATGCTCATCCGGGGCTACTTCATCGGGACGCCCATCGTGGTGCGCGAGGCCGAGGACGGCGTCCAGGCCCTCGAGGCGATCGCCCACGAGCGCCCCGACCTGGTCCTGATGGACCTGCGCATGCCCGAGATGGATGGCCACGAGGCCGTCCGCATGATCAAGTCCAAGCCCGATCTGGCCGGGCTGCCGGTGATCGCCATGACCGCCTCGGTGCTGGTCGAGGAGAAGGAGCGCATCGCCCAGAGCGGCTTCGACGGCTTCCTGCGGAAGCCCACCCAGAAGGAGGACCTCTTCGCCGAGCTCAGCCGGCACCTGCCGCACCAGAAGGTCGCCGCCAAGGCGACGCAGGCCAAGGAGCGGGCCGGTGGCGGCCTCCGTCCCGACCAGCAGGACCGCCTCCCCGCGCTTCTACGCGGCCTGGACGAGCTGCAGGCCGGCCTCTGGCCCCGCGCCCAGCGAAGCAACCGCATGCAGGACATCAAGCTCTTCGCCCAGAGGCTGGAGGAGCTCGGGACCCAGAACGGCTTCGAGCCGCTGGTCGGCTTCGCCCAGAAGATGGCCTTCCACGCCTCCAACTTCGACATCGAGCAGACGGGCCGCATGATCAAGCAGTACCCCCTCTTGCTCGAGGACCTGCGCGCGCAGCTTCCCAACCCGATGGACAACTGACCCTCCAACCCGCCCGCCCATGACCGCCCTGAACCGAACGGCCGCGCTCGTCTTGCTGTGGGGGCTCGTCCTGGCCGCGCGGCCGGCCCGGGCGCAGGGCTACGACGACCAGGACTCGCGGGCGGAGGACATCTTCGAGGTGGCCATCGACATCGCATGGCCCAACGAGCAGGCCATCGAGCGCTTCGAGATCGGCGTGCTCGACCAGGGCGACCGCGTGTACCGCGAGCTCGCCCTGCTCTGCGGCTTCTACAACATCCATTGGAAGCCCGCGCTGGCCACCCACTACACCTCGACCGAGCAGATCGGCTACCCGCAGATCCTCTTCGTCGGCCCCGGCAATGCCTTCGACATGGATCGGGTGCTCGAGCGGACAAGGGGAAAGAACATCCTGCTGATCACCGAGAACGACGACTTCGAGCACTCGATGGTCAACTTCGTGGACGTCAACGGCCAGCGCCTGTTCGAGGTCAACGAGCTGCGCCTGCGCGAGGCCGGGCTGACGGCCTCCGAGCACTTCCTGGCCAACGCCTTCAAGGGCATCGACGACTGGAAGGACCTCTACAAGGAGGTCGAGGACCGCCTGGCCTCCGAGCAGGCCCGGGTGCTGGGCCTCCAGGCCGAGATAGCCCTCAAGCAAGACTCGCTCGAGAACACGCAGGTGCTGCTGGGCCTGCAAAGCACCGCGCTCTACGAGCAGAACCGCCAGATCAAGGTGCAGCGCGACAATCTGGCCCGCCTCCTGGCCGAGGTCGCCCAGCAGCGCGGCCTGCTCGACTCGCAGACCCTGGCCCTGGGCGCCAAGGAGGAGCTCCTGCTCAAGAAGGGCTACGAGGTGGCCGTGCAGGAGGAGATCCTGCTCAACCACACCCGCTCCATCCAGATGCAGGAGGACCGCATCCAGGCCCAGCAGGTCACGCTCGACGAGCAGATGCTCAGGCTCGAGCGGCAGCGCAACGCCATCCTGCTCTTCGTGGCCTTGTTCGGGCTCATCCTGGTCCTCATCTTCTTCGTCCTGCGCGGGTACCGGCTCAAGAAGAGGGCCAACGAGGAGCTCCAGCGACAGCAGGCCAAGATCGAGGCCCAGAAGAACAAGCTACAGGAGACCAACCTCGAGCTGCACAAGCTCTCCATCGTGACCGAGAAGACCGAGAACGCCGTGCTCATCTTCGACAGGGACGGCCGCTGGGAATGGGCCAACCACGGCTTCCAGCGCATCACGGGCCTCACGGCCACCGACTTCTTCGCCCGCGAGGGCACCCGCGACCTCTTCGAGCTCTCGGCCCTCAAAGACCCCGAGGGCAAGGCCCAAGAGGCCCTGCGCCAGCGCAAGTCGCTGGTTTACACCTCCAGCCTGCTCGACCGCGACGGCCTGCGCGTCTGGCTGCAGAACACCCTGACGCCCATCGCCGACGAGGCCGGCGGCCTGGGCAAGATCGTCGTGGTCAGCACCGACATCACCCAGCTCAAGCGAGCCCAGGAGGCCATCGAGCTGCAGAAGGAGGAGCTCGACATGGCCCGCCTCGAGGCCGAGAAGGCCAACCGCGCCAAGAGCGAGTTCCTGGCCAACATGAGCCACGAGATCCGCACGCCCATGAACGCCGTCATCGGGTTCTCCGACCTCCTCTCGAACATGGTGGCGGACCCCCTCCAGAAAAGCTACGTCGATTCCATCCGCTCCAGCGGAAAGAGCCTGCTCATCCTCATCAACGACATCCTCGACCTCTCGAAGATCGAGGCCGGAAAGATGGAGCTCCAGTACGAGGCCGTCAACCCGCACTCCATCCTCCGCGAGCTCGAGCAGATCTTCAGTGTCAAGGTCAAGGAAAAGGGCCTCGACCTGCGCATCGTCGTGGCTCCCGAACTGCCCGAGAGCCTCATCCTCGACGAAATCCGCGTCCGCCAGATCCTCCTCAACCTCCTGGGCAACGCCGTCAAGTTCACCCACCAGGGCCACATCCGCCTGAGCGTCAGCCAGACTCCCTACCCCGAGGACATCAGCCTGCTCGACCTCGACATCCAGGTCCAGGACACCGGCATCGGCATCTCCCCCGAAGACCAGCAGAGCATCTTCGAGTCGTTCAAGCAGCAGGAAGGACAGAGCACCAAGAAGTACGGCGGAACCGGCCTCGGCCTGTCCATCACCAAGCGCCTGGTCGAGATGATGAAGGGAAGCCTGACCGTCAGCAGCGAGCTCGGCAAGGGCAGCATCTTCCGAGTCCTGCTCCGGCGCGTCTCCGTGGCCGCCACCCGCCAGCCTTCGCCCACCGGCCTGCCCCAGTTGCCCGAGCACTTCGCCTTCGCCCCCGCCAGGGTCCTCATCGTGGACGACATCACCGACAACCGCAAGCTCATCCGCGAGTACTTCACCGGAACCCTCGTCCAGACTTTCCAGGCCGTCAACGGGCTCGACGCGCTGCGCAAGACCCGCGAGCTGCGCCCCGACCTGGTCCTCATGGACATCCGGATGCCCGAGATGGACGGCTTCCAGGCCAACGGCATCCTCAAGCAGGACCCCCTCACCCAGAGCATCCCCGTCATCGCCGTCACTGCCTCGGCCATGAAGGAGGAGGAGGAGCGCATCCGCGAGAGCGGGTTCGACGGATTCCTCATGAAGCCCGTCCTGCGCAAGGAGCTCTTCAACGAAATGGCCCGCTTCCTGCCCACCCGTCCCCTCGAGGAAGCGCACCAGCCCGAGCCGGCCCAGGTCGCCCAAAGCCTCGACCTGAAGGCCTGGAGCCAGGTCATGCCCCTGGTGGACGCCGCCGTAACCCCGCTCTGGACCAAGGCCGCCTCCACCAACCGCCTCAAGGACATCAAGGCCTTCGCCCAGGCGGCCCTGGCCTGCTCCCAGCAGCACGGGCTGGCCTTCCTGGCCGAATACGCCAACCGCCTGCTCTTCCTGGCCACCAGCTTCGACATCGAAGGCATCTCCAAGGCCCTCAAGCGCTACCCCGACCTCCTGGCCTCCGGCGCCGACGCCGAGCCCTGATGCCGCCGAGCCTCGCCGGCTTCTCAATCGCCCAGGCCCAGGATCTGCCGGACCCTTTCGACAGGGAGTTTGAACGAAAGGGCAATCATTTCGACGCTTCTCTTTGACCGCCTTTTCAACCTCCTGTTTGACCGCCTTTTCAACCGCTCTCCTTATCTTCGAGCTTTCGTCAGCCTTCCTCATGGACGCGTAATCGTATGCCAGGAGCTCATCCCTTGTCCAATTGAGCTTGTTGGCGTTTTCATAGGCGTGTTTCAATCCTTCATCATCCACATTGGACGGAATGACCTCCAGGTTCGGGGCCTTTTTTATGAAATAGATCCACTTTTCGATCAAGGTCT
>JAIFMG010000231.1 GCA_020048645.1 Bacteroidota bacterium
TTCAGACACTTAAAATTTTGACATTTTTGATTTTCTCCTATTTTTGTTCAAAATTGGCTTTTTTTGGAGCATTTTTTTCCAAGTTGGGTTGAGGCTTTCGGCAAAAGTGTTATTTTTCGGCAGCGCCACCGCGGTCAAGCGGGGCGCGCGACTCGACAAACCAAACATCATCACCCCATGAAAAGAACGATCCAAATCATGCTGCTGGGCGGGACGCTGCTGGCCGGGCTGGCCAGCTCGTGCTCCAACGGCTCCAACGAGGGCACCGACCAGACCGGAGGCGTGGACAGCGCGCAGGCGCAGGCCGTGCAGGAGATCCTGGAAATCTACTCGCCCCCTACGCCCAACGAAGTGGTCTCCATGATCCGCGACGAGAAGCTCCGCTTCGACCCGGCGGTGCTCAACCCCACCAGCAAGGCGGCGCGCTACGAGACTTCGATGGACATGGCCCTGAACCTGGGCGTCTATGGAGCCGACCTGACCTACGCCTCGGTCTTTGACGCCGCCCAGGTCAGCGCCGAGTACTTCGAGGCCATCAGCTCGCTGGCCAGCCGCATGGAGCTCGACGCGGCCATCAACAAGGAGCTCGTGGAGCGGCTGGAAGACAAGTTCGCCCGCGGCGAGGACATCTCGGACGACGTGGCCCAGGTGCTCTCCGAGATCAACCTCTTCCTCCAGGACAACGGGCGGCAAAGCGAGTTCGTGGCCATCCTCACGGGAGCCTGGATCGAAGGCCTGCACATCCTGAGCCGCATGGACGGCCCGGACGGCGTCTTCAAGACCAAGATCCCGGACCAGAAGCTCAGCAGCCAGGTCATGGCCGAGTTCATCGGCAGCCAGCGCTTCGAGAAGTCCGAGCTGCTCGTCTCCTACGTTTCCCCGCTGGAGGAGCTGTACTCCCAGATCGACATGGGCAGCACCGAGACGACCCTCGAGGAAGGCCAGGACGGCATCGCCACCATCGGCTCGGAGCACCAGTTCGAGGTCAGCCCCGCGCAGATCGAGGCCCTGAAGACCCAGATCGCCAAGAGCCGGGCGGCCATCGTCCATTAAACCCCAAGCGGCCCTAAGGCCTTGGCCCCTTTTCTTGGAGGGAGGACTTCAGGCGGCGGCCCCAGGCTTCCGCCGAAAGCCTCCCCCAACCAAGCCGGAAGGTGCTGGCGCGAAGGGCAAAACAAACCACCAAACTCGCGAAAACATGCTCAAGAAACTGTTGATCATCGCCCTGGCCCTCGGGGCCTTCGGCACGGCGGCCCAAGCCCAATGCGTGGACTACGCGCGCAACACCTGCCGTCCCCAGATTAGCCCCTACGTCCACGACGGAGGCCTGAACGCCGTCAGCCTGCGCGCCGGGCAGACGGCCGAGCTCAAGAAGAACTTCTACGCCGGGCAGAACTACCGCATCCTGGTGGGCAGCCAGGAAAGCCTGGCGGGCCTCGAGCTGACCATCAAGGACAGCCAGGGGAAAGTCCTCTACCAGAACACGGACGACGCGCCCATCAAGTACTGGGACTTCAACACCCGCAACACCACGCAACTGACCATCGCCATCACGGCCAAGCAAGGCAACAACCCCGGGGCGCAGGGCTGCGTGGCCGTGCTCTTCGGCTTCCTGACCTCGCAAGACCTCATCAACCAGTACGGCAACTAAAACCAACACGGACCGCCATGCACTTCGACAAGCACTTCAGCCCTGAAGAGGCGGAAAGGACCCTGCCCTACGTCCGCGGCATCGTCCAGGACATCCTGGCCGAAGGCCAGCGCCTGGAGGCGCTCATCGCCGAGCAGGACAGCAGCGGGCAAAACCCTCCGGGCATGGGCGAGTGCATGCACCGCCTGAACGACCACCTCCACGAGCTGGAGAGCCTCGGGTGCTTCTACAAAGACTGGAACCACCGCGTCGGGCTGGTGGACTTCCCCTGCCTCATGGAGGGCCGCGAGGTCCTGCTCTGCTGGCGCAGCGACGAGCCGCGCATCCTCTACTACCACGATGTCCACGCGGGCTACGCCGGCCGGCGGCCCCTGCCCTCGCCCATCCAGACATGATGCGCCCGGGCATCCTCATCCTGGCCGGGCTGGCCAGCCTGGCCGCCGTGGCCGGGCACGACTACCGGGCCATCTTCGGCGACGACTACGAGCTGGCCCTCGCGAAGATGGACGAGTTCCGCCCGAGCTTCGAGCGGCTCTGCGGCCTCTACCAGGCCGACACGGCCGTGGTGGCCTCGATGGTGTTCCCCGAGCTGCTCCGCTACTCGGAGCTGCGCAACTACTTCGAGACGGCGGGCCTGGAGCTGGTTTACAACAGCCTGGGCTCCGACTACGGCGACTTCTCGGTGGGCGTCTTCCAGATGAAGCCGTCCTTCGCCGAGCGGCTGGAGGCCCGGGTCATGGCCGACACGGCGCTGGCCGCCAGCCTGGGCGGAAAAATGGCCTACGCGCAGCGCCGCCCCGAGCTGGTCCGGGCCGAGCGGGTGCGCCGCCTCCAGCAGATTGACTGGCAGGTCTTCTACGCCCTGAGCCTCTGCCTGCTGCTCGACAGGACGCACGCCGGCCTGGCCTTCGCCGACAAGAGCCAGAAGATCCGCTTCTACGCCACGGCCTACAACCACGGATTCGAAAGCCCGGCACAGGAAATCCTGGACTGGCAAGACCGCCGCTTCTTCCCCAACGGCGGATCGCTGATCTACGAGCAGTACGCCTTCTCGGACGTCTCGCGCTACTTCTACCAGGAGGATTTCCACGCCATTTTCGGCCCTTGAGCCTGGCCTGTTCTGGCGGCATGGCCCTGGGCCGATCCCTTGTGTAGGCTTTTTCGTAAATTGGCCCTGGCAACCAAAACCCGGACCGACATGGCGGAGGAGCAAAAGCTGACGCTCAAGAAAAGCGACGTTTTCATCTCATACGGAAGAAAGGAGAGCAAGGCCTTCGCCAAGCGCCTCCACGACCACCTGGTAGGCAAGGGCTTCGACGTCTGGTTCGACCAGAACGACATCCCGCTGGGCATCGACTTCCAGGAGCAGATCGACGAGGGCATCAGCAAGGCCAGCAACTTCATCTTCCTGATCGCGCCCCACGCGGTGCTCTCGCCCTACTGCCGCAAGGAGATCGAGCTGGCCGTGAGCCTGAACAAGCGCATCATCCCCATGCTGCACGTCGAGCCGGGCAAGAAGGAGGAATGGGACGCCATGCACCCCACCATCGGCAAGCTCAACTGGGTCTATGCCCGGCAGAAGCACAGCCCCGGCGAGCCGCTCGAGCAGTGGCCCGACCTGGACTCCATCGACGGGGCCTTCGCCCAGCTCGTGGATCTGCTCGAGCACCAGCAGGCCTACGTCCGCACCCACCGCGACCTGCTGGTGGACGCCCTGGCCTGGGACCGCGCCGGACGGCCCGACAGCCGCCTGGTCAACAAGGCCGTCGCGCCCGCGGCCGAGGAGTGGCTCGACTTCCGCTTCGAGAAGGAGCTGCCGCCCTGCCTGCCCAACGCCCTGCACCACGAGTACATCTGGGCCAGCAAGGTCAGCCGCTACAAGGCCAAGCTGGCACTGCCCACCCAGGCCAAGGACGCTTACCTGAGCTTCGCCGGGGCCGACGCCCACGACGCGGCCTGGCAACTGGCCATCGGCCTGCTCGACGAGGGCTTCTCGGTCTGGCTCGACGACAAGGACGACCCCGACGGAACCGGGGCGCTCATGTCGCTGGAGGCCATCACCACGGCGCACAACGTCATCGTGCTGCCCAGCCCCGCGTGGGCCGCCGCCCGCAGGCACACCCAGGAGCTGGCCTGGGCCTACACCAAGCGCAAGCGCACCTTCGCCCTGCGCCCGGCGCCCTTCGAGGCCCGCCTGGAGCCGCCCAGCCGCGCCTGGCTCGAAAAGAACTTCAGCCCAGCCGAAAAGGAGGACAACTGGAACGAGAACCTCCTGGAGTTCATGAACTGGCTGGAGGACGAGCTCCGCGGCGCGGCACAGAACCCGCACGAGGCCATCTTCGACAAGGCCAGCCTGCCCCGCCCCGACTGGTTCGCCTGGCCCGAGGCCAAGGCCGCCCGGCAAAGGGAGCTGGCCAACCTGGCCCAGGCCTTGCGCGCCGACCGCGACTACGTCGAGACGCACACGCGGCTGCTCGTGGCCGCGGCCGAATGGGAGCGCAACCAGAAGGCCACCCGCCTGCTGCTGGTGGGCCAGGAGCAGAAGCTCGCCCTCGAGTGGCTGCGCAAGCGCTACATCGCCCTGCCGCCCTGCCCCCCGACGCCCGCCCAGTGCGAGTACATCTGCGCCTCGCGCAAGAACGCCGAGAACCGCTTCTCGGACGTGTTCGTGGCCTACCACGAAAGCGACGCCAAGGCCAAGCGCAAGCTGGTCAGGGCTTTGCACCGGCACGGCATCACCACATGGCAGCACGACGTGGACATCGCCAAGGGCGAGGACTTCCAGAAGGCCATCCTGGCCGGGATCGAGGAGGCCGACAACCTGCTGGTCATCAACAGCCCGAGCTTCCACAGCTCCGACTTCTGCCAGATGGAGCTGCGGCACGCCCTGCGGCTCAACAAGCGCGTGGTGCCCCTGCTCACCGGGCCGCAGGTGCCCGAGCAGAGCGGCCCTGAGCTCAAGCGGCTCCAGCACTTCCACTTCGAGCAGAAGTTCAACAGCCAGAAGGAGCTCGACATCGACGAGCTGCTGGCCCTGCTGGCCACCGACCGCGAATACCACCAGACCCACAAGATGCTGCTGCACCAGGCCCTGCGCTGGGAAAGGCAGAAGCACAACAACAGCCTGCTGCTCCGCGGATACACCCTCGACAAGGCCCACACCTGGCTCGAGCTGGGCAAGGGAATGTCGCACCCGCCGACGCCCGAGCACCGGCGCCTGATCGAGCAGAGCCAACTGCTGGTGGGCCAGCTCGGCACCGAGGTTTTCATCTCCTACTCGCGCACCGACGGCGACTTCGCCCGGCGCCTGAACATGGCCCTGCAAGACCACGGCAAATACACCTGGTTCGACCAGGAAAGCATCGCCTCGGGCGCCGATTTCCAGAAAGAGATCTACAACGGCATCCGCACGGCCGACAACTTCGTCTTCCTCATCTCGCCCGAGTCGGTGCGCTCGCCCTATTGCGCCGACGAGGTGGAGTACGCCCTCAAGTACAACAAGCGCCTGATCACCCTGCTCTGGCGCCCCACGTCGCTGGCCGAGATCCACCCGGCGCTGGCCGCCGTGCAGTGGATCGACTTCCTGGCCAACCCCTTCCAGCAGTCGTTCAACGAGCTGGTCCGCGCCCTGGACACCGACCGCGAGCACGTCCGCCAGCACTCGCAGTGGGCCGAGCGGGCCAACGAGTGGCTCAACTCCAGCAAGGACAACTCTTTCCTGCTCCGCGGCTCGGAGCTGGTGCTGGCCCAGGAGTGGCTGGCCGTGGCCCTGCAAGGCCGCAAGAAGCCGGAGCCGCTCGAACTGCACCAGGACTTCGTCCATAGCTCGGAGGCCGAGCGCAAGCGCATCCACGAAGAGGACGAGCGCCAAAAGAGCCGGATGCTGGAGCTGGAGCGCGAAAAGGCCGCCGAAGCCCAAAGCCGCCTGGCCCTCCAGGAAAAAGTGGCCCGCCGCCGCCGGACCTTCTCGATCTTCATGGCCGTGGCGATGGTCGCGGCCCTCATCCTGGGCGGAATGGCCCTGCGCGAGCGCAACAAGGCCCGGCAGCTCATGGAGGACGCCCGGCAAAAGGCGCGCATCTCCAACGCCAACCTCCTGGCCAACGAGGCCCGCTACCTGCTCGACAAGGACAACACCCTGGCCATCAGGGCCATCGAGCACGCCTACGGGCTGCTGGAGACGCCGACGCCCATCATCTCCAGGGCCTTGGTCGAAATCCTCGTGGCCTCCTACAAGCGGCCTGTCTATCAGCGCAAGATGGAGCACGAGTCGGACGTGATGGACTGGGCCTACGCCGAGCAAGGCCAGCGCCTCTTCACCCTGGCCGACAACCGGCTCTGGGTCTGGAACGGGCAGGGCAACCTGCTGCTGACCTCATCGGCCTGGGCCGACAGGCTGGCCTGCTCTGGCGACGGGCAAAGGCTGCTGCTGCTCAACACCTTCGACAGGCACGTAACCCTGACCGACGGCCAGGCCAACGCCCTGCGCCGCATCATCAGCGCCGACCTCTTCGACGACATGGCCTTCGTCGGCAACCAAGGGCACTTCGTCCTGACCACCCGGCAGAAAATCAGCCTCCACGACAGGGCCGGCGAGACCGTCATGGAGTTCAGCGCCCAGACCAAGCTGCAAGACTGGGACTTCGACCCGGGCTCCGGGCTGCTCTGGGCCTTGGACCAGGACAACAGCATCCGCGTCTGGAACCTCCGGGGCCAGGAGCTGCACCGGCTCAACCACCGCGAAGACCTGAAAAGCTGCCTGCTCCTGCCCCAAGGCGCCGGCCTGCTGCTGCTGGGCGACAAGGGCCTGCTGACCTGGGCCCCCTGGGAGACGCCCATCCGCAGGCTGGGCAACACGCCCGGAGACCCCATCGCGCTGCACCGCCTCGCGGGGGGCAGGCTGGCCGCCGTGGGCAGTCAAGGTGTCCTGGTGCTCGACAGCCTGGGCAAGAACCTGGCCCGCGTGGCCGCCAGCGGACAGGCCCGCTCCAGCCAAACCACCCCCGACGGCAGCCTGCTCTTCGTCTTCGAGGCCGAACAAAAGGTCCTGGTCATTGATGCCAAAACGCTCATTGGCAAGACCCTCGAACTTCCCACAGGCGCATTGGCCCGCACCCTTTCGCCCGAGGGCGTGCTGGCCAGCAGCCACGAGGGCTTCACCGAGTTCCGCGACACCAGCGGAGCCGTGCTGTTGCGCGTGCCCCTGGGCGGGGCCTTGGAGCCCATCTTCGGCTTCGGGAAATACCTCACCGCCCAGGGCCGGGACATTTTCCTCTGGGACCCGGCCAAGCAGTTGCGCGACCCCCTGGACGCCCTCTCCCAGACCGGAGCACTGCCCGCGCCCCAGCTCGAAAGCTTCTACCGCATCGACCAGGGAGCGCTGGTCTTCTACGACAACCAGGGACAGGTCCGCTCCACCCACACCGACCGGCGCTGGAGCAACCTCAACCTGACCAGCGACAGCAAGCACTTCTACCAGATTGACGACCAGGGCCTCATCGTCCTGGACCTCAACGGACAGATCCGCTTCAGCAACCCGCGGGAAAACCTGCTCTCGCTCGAAGCCACGCCCGACGGCAAGCATTTCTTCGCGCAAGACCCCGAGGGCGTGGTCTATTGCCTGGACGCGAAAGGCCAGGAGCTCTGGCAGCAGGCCGTGCCCATCTTGCCCGGCGAGCCGCCCCGCCTGGCCTACGACGGCCGCCGAGGCAAGCTGCTGGCCTTCGGCAGTTTCGGCCTGGCCGAAATCGGGCAAGGCAGGGCGCAGATGCTGATCGAGGAAAACGTCTGGGACGTGCAGTTCGGGAAGGCCCGCAAGTGGATCGCCATTCTGGAGAACGAGCGGGTGGCCTTCATGGAAGACGAGGAGCTGGAGGCCATTGCCGAAATCCCCGCCGCCACCCACCTGCGCATCATGCCCGACGGCGAGTTCCTGCTGGCCTTCGGCCTGGGGCCCAGCATCCAGATCTGGGAGTTCCGGGGAGACCTCGAAAAGGACCTGCGCCAGCACAGCAAGCCCGTGCAGGAAATCGTCATGGCCCACCAACGCGAGCTTTTCCTCTCGGTATCATCGGACAACAGCCTTAAAATCTGGAACTTCAAATTTGAGCTGGTGGCCAACCTTCCGGGCCACGAGCGGCGCATCGTCTCGGCGATCTTCAGCCCCGACGACCAGATGGTGATCACCAGCTCCTCCGACCAGCTCGTCAAGTTCTGGAACCTCCGGGGCGAGCTGCTGGCTGAAATCGAGGTGGAAGTCGAGTCGCCGAGCCTCTTCATGAACCAGTCGGGCGACCAGGTGCTGGCCCTGGCCGACGACGGCAGCCGCTTCGAGGTACTGCCCACGCCGCAAAGGGCCCTGGCCATGCTGCAAGAGCTGGAAATGGCGCAGATGAGCATCCGCGACCGCCTCTCGCTGGGCATCGACATCAGCCTCGACGACGCGAAGGCGGCTGGCAACGAATCGGAACAGGTGCTGGCCCTCAAGCACTTCGTGCAAATGGCAAGCCTCTACGAGAGCCAAGGCTGGCGGGTCAACTACCGCGACACGGCCAGCCTGCTGCTGGCGCACATCCTGGCGAGCCGGCCCGTGCTCGACGAGCTGCCCTCGCTCATGGCCACCGCCCAAGAGCTGGAGGAGGAGCTCCCGCTGGAACGCTTCGGCAATTCCAACGACCCGGTGCGCCTGCTCGAAAACGCCCGCTTCCTCTACGAGCAGTCGCGGCTCGAAAGCGGCGACCGGCGCGAGGAACTGCTCGGGCAGGCCCGCTCCAACTGCCTGACCATCATCAGCCTGCCCAACGCACCTTCCTATTTTGTCGAAGAGGTCCGCTTCCTGGCGCCGCGGGTCGGCATCGAGTTTGGCCTGGCCCAGGTGCTGAACCTGCCCGAAAGGCACCTGCTGCACTTCTTCGAGACCGGCTCGCAGTCCCTCTTCGAGACTTCGGAGACCGTCGGGGCCCAGGAGTGGAGCGCCCGATTCGAGGAGCTGCTGGTCATGGCCCGCAAGCTGGCCAGCCTTTCCCCCCAGCACGAGGAGCTCGAGTGCCAGCTCCGCCTGGCCAACTACCGGGCCCTGATGAGCCAGGGACGAAACCCGGAAGCCCTGGCCAGCCTCGAGCAGTCGCCCGCCTCCTGCCAGGACGCCGCCTTCCGCCAGACCCTCCTGCTGGCCAAGGCAGAAGCCTGCCAGGCCGAACTTTTCCGCCGGGCCTTGCTGGCCGAGCTGGCCAGCACCCGCGACTCGGCCCAGGCGCTCGAGGGGCTTGCCGTGGCCATCGAGGCCGAGCGGCTGGAGCTTTGGGCCCAGGAAGACTGCCTGA
Organism: Bacteroidota bacterium; assembly: GCA_020048645.1. Classification (GTDB taxonomy): domain Bacteria; phylum Bacteroidota; class Bacteroidia; order Bacteroidales; family UBA6013; genus UBA6013. The sequence goes on from JAIFMG010000231.1 coordinate 8,974, forward strand.
AGAAGGCCAAGGCGCAGGTCGATTCGCTGCTCGGGCGTGTGGTCCTGCGGCAGGCCCTGAGGGCACAGATGGAACAGCAAGAAAACAACAACAGAAGCACAGACCGATGAGCAGCTCCCCCCCCCTAGCCCATGTCCTTTCCTATCCCAAGTGTGGACGCACTTGGCTCCGCATGATATTGGCCCAGGTAATCGCCAAGGCCGAGGACGCCGACTGGCAGGCGCTTTTCGACAAGGCCGAGATGCCCCTGCCGGACGGCGGAACCCTCCTTTTTTCGCACGACGACGGCCCCCACCTCAAAAGCCCGGACCAGGTCGAGACCGACAAGTCGAGCCTGGCCAAGGACAAAGTGGTGTTCCTGAGCCGAGACCCGCGCGACGTGCTGGTCTCGTACTACTACGAGGTCACGCGACGGCGCAAGGACATCAGCAAGGCGCAGCACATCTTCGAGGGAAGCCTCGCGGAGTTCCTGCTGCACTCGGTCGGCAGCGCCAGCAGCCTGCTGCGCTACTACCAGGTCTGGGAAAAGGCCCGCCACCAGGTCGGCGCCTTCCACCTGGTCCGCTACGAAGACCTGCACGAAAAGGGCCCGGAAACCATCTCGGCCCTGCTCAACTTCCTGGGCATCGCCCACCCGATCGAGTGGGTCGAACAGGCCATTGGCTCTTCTTCCTTTGGCAAGATGCGCGACATGGAGACCGGAGGGCAGCTCGCCGGCAACCGCCTGCGCGCCACCGACCTGAGCGACCCCGACAGCTTCAAGACCCGGAAGGGAAAGGTCGGGGGATACGCCGAGCAGCTCGCGCCCGACGCCATCGACTACCTCAACATGCTGTTCCAAGACCTGCCCGACTTCTACGGCTACCCCTTCGAGAAGAGCTGGGAGAACTGCCCCGTCGAAAGCTACTAAGGCCCAGTCGCTTTCGGTGGCGCGATGTGCCAAGCAGCCATTTTTGGCAAATTCTGGATGTTCTGGCAATGTCCATCGCCGAATTATTTCGCCCCTTCAGGGCTGGCCTGTTGGGTGGCTTGTTCTCGATGGGCTTCACCCATCGCTATGATATTGCGCCCCTTCAGGGCTTTCTAGGCGAAGCCCGCGCGCGAAAGGGGCATAGCCCTGCCATCTTCGTAGCATCGCAGCCCACCCATCTTCGAAAGGGGCGTAGCCCTGACATCTTATGCCAAGACGCGTTCGATCGTGACACCAAGTCGCTTTCAAAGGTGATAAATACCAATCGTCAGCATCCTGCGAAATTTTGAAGATTCCGGGCGAATCCCGAAGGGATGGAATTGTCTGGACCATCCTCCCGATAAGGATAATTTCACCCCTTCGGGGTTCTCTTCTTGGGCCTGGGTCCGGTCTCTACAATCATTGCACCCCTTCGGGGTTGGGCTAGGCTTCAAGGCAATCCATCACCTTTGGACGCGACTGGGCATGAAACATCGAAACATCAGTTTTCGACAAAATCGGGCTGTTCCTCCAATCCCGTAGGGATTGAACATGAATAGCCCCGGATGAAATCCGGGGAGCAGAGAACCGCCGCGAAACAGAACCCCGTAGGGGTTCAATGCGAAAAACAAGACGTTTCAAGTCAATCGATCACGTTTGACAGCAATCTTGGCATGAGGCCTTGGGCGGAGCAGTTTCCCGATTCAGCGCACCACGTAGTTGACGGTGCTGCGGTTGCGCTGTTCCATGAGCAGCTCGCGGCCCATCGTTATCTCGCGGATGGAGTTCTTGTCGTAGTGCCGGATGGTGATCAGCTCGACGGGATGGTTGTAGCGAATTTGGAAGTCGGCCGATAGATCGTCCAGCAAATCAGGGATTTTCTGCTCGTCGTGGTTGACGCAGACCGTGAAGCTGATGGCCGACTGCTGCATGAGGTTGGTCTTGACGCGGTGGCGGGCGAAGGCGGCGAAGATGCGGCTCAGGTTGTCCTCGGCGATGAAGGAAAAGTCGGTGGGCGAAATCGAGATCAGGGTCTGCCCCGGCTTGAAGATGAAGATGGGCACGGCCGAGTACTCGCGGTCGAGCTGCTCGGTGGCGGCATGGACGCGGGTGCCGGGCGCCGCGAGGTCCTGGAATGAGCGGACCAGCAGGGGGATGCGCTTGTTCTGCAAGGGCTGGATGGTGCGGGGGTGGATGACCCGCGCCCCGTAGAAGGCCAGCTCGATGGCCTCGCGGTAGGTGATGTGGTCGAGCTTGGTGGCCCGGGCGAAGATCTTCGGGTCGGCGTTGTAGATGCCATCCACGTCTTTCCAGACCGTAACCGATTCGGCATCAAGGAAATAGCCACAAATGGCGGCCGTGAAGTCCGAGCCTTCCTTGCCCAGGGTCGTGGTCAGGTTGGCGGGCGTGCCGCCGAGGAAGCCCTGGGTCAGGTAAACGCGCTGCTTGCCGAAGTCAACCGTCCGCCGCACGAGCTTCTCGGAGAGCTTCCAGTCCACCCGGCCCTCGCGGTAGGAGTCGTCGGTCTTGAGCATCCGCCTGGCGTCCAGCCATTTGCACTCGACGCCCGCGGCGTTGAGGTAGGCGCTCACGATGCGGGTCGAGAGGAGCTCGCCCACGGAGACCACTTGGTCGTACTCGAAGTCGTAGTCGAGCGAAGGCTCGCGGGAGAGCCAGTTGCGCAGGTAGTCGAAGTGCTGGCCCAACTGCCCGAAGACGGGATGCGAGGGCTCAGCGAACAAGGCCCGGGCCAGGTCGAGGTGGAAGCGCTCGACCTTTTCGAGGGCCTCCCAGTGGACGCCCTCCTGGTGGAAGTACGAGTGCGCGAGGCGTTCGAGGGCCACGGTCGTCTTGTCCATGGCCGAGACCACCACCAGCAGGTGGCCCGGCGCCTGGCCCACGATTCGCGCGAGGTTTCGGACCGCCTCGGCGTTCTTGACGGAGGCGCCGCCAAATTTGTAAACTTGCATCTTGTCGAATCTTTGTTTTGTGCTACGAAAGGTAAGGTAATCCCCAATCGTTGGACACGAAAGCGGCTTGCGCAAGGTGAAGATGGCATGGCTGTCTTCCCTGGCTAGGCTGGGGCGAATATAAGGCTTTCCCCGCTACTTCGCAATCTTGGACGGATGGGCCTCGGCCTTCGCGTTGACGTTCACCCATGAGCATCACTGAGCCCCAGGTTCTCGATCGCCCTTGATGCGGAAAAGTACTTCTGCGCCTCTAAGTAAAAGACTAGATTCAGTTTGCATTATCAATACGAAAAGATTTTTTCCACGAAATGCACGAAAAACACGAAAAATATTCTTGTCCTCGAAAGGGATGG
>JAIFMG010000187.1 GCA_020048645.1 Bacteroidota bacterium
CTTTGGCCTGCATCCGCTTTCTACAATCATTTCACCCCTTCGGGGTTCTCTTCTTTGGCCTGCATCCGCTTTCTACAATCATTTCACCCCTTCGGGGTTCTCTTCTTTGGCCTGCATCCGCTTTCTACAATCATTGCCCCCCTTCGGGGTTGGGCGAGTCTTCGCGGCATTACATCACAGTTGAACGCGACGGGGCATAAGCGGGCGATGAAAAAAGCCCCGCCCACTTCCGGGCGGAGGTGGGCGGGGCGAATGGCAGGGTGGGCCGTCGGCTAGTCGAGCGAGTGCAGGACCAGCCCGCTGCGGAGCTTGGGTTCGAACCAGGTAACCTTGGGCGGCATGATGAGGTCGTTGTCGGCGATGTCCATGAGCTGCTGCATCGAAACGGGGAAGAGGGCGAAGGCGGCGACCATCTGGCCGTTGTCCACGCGACGCTTGAGCTCGCCCAGGCCGCGGATTCCTCCGACAAACTCGACGCGGGTGCTGCGGCGCAGGTCCTTGATGTCGAGGATGGGCTCGAGGACGTGCTTGGAAAGGATGGTAACGTCGAGCACGCCGATGGGGTCGCGGTCGTCGTAGGTTCCGGGCTTGGCGGTCAGACTGTACCACTGCCCGTCGAGGTACATGGCGAAGTTGTGCAGGGCCGCGGGCTTGTAGGCCTCGGCGCCGACCAGGGCGAGCTCGAAGTTTTCGGCGAGCTTGGCCAGGAAGGCCTCCTTGCTGTGGCCGTTGAGGTCCTTGACCACGCGGTTGTAGTCGATGATGCGGAGCTGGTTGTCGGGGAAGATGACGGTCAGGAAGAAGTTGTACTCTTCTTGGCCGGTGTGGGCGGGGTTGTTCTTGCGTCGCTCGGCTCCGACCAGGGCGGCGGCGGCGGTGCGGTGGTGTCCGTCGGCCACGTAGGTGAAGGGCACCTGCTCGCGGAAGATCTGCTCGACGCGGGCCACGTCAGCGGCCTGGTCCATGACCCAGAAGTGGTGGCCGATGCCGTCTTCGGTGGTGAAGTCGTACTGGGCGGGCTTGGCGACGGTCTTGGCCACGATGGCGTCGATCTCGGCGTTGGCCTTGTAGGCGAAGAAGACGGGCTCGGCGTTGAAGTTGGTGACGCGGACGTGGTTCATGCGGTCCTCCTCCTTGTCGGGGCGGGTGAGCTCGTGCTTCTTGATGATGTTGTCGAGGTAGTCCTGGACGCCGGAGCAACCGACCAGGCCATACTGGCGGCGGCCGTCCATGGTCTGGGCATAGACGTAGAAGATGGCGTTTTCGTCTTGTTGGAAGATGCCTTGCCCGATGAGCTGGTTGAGGTTGTCGCGTCCCTTCTCATAGACGGCCTGCGCGTGCAGGTCGATGTCGGCGGGCAGGTCCACCTCGGGCTTGACCACGTGGAGGAAGGAGTGCGGGTTGTCTTTGACTTCGTCGCGGGCCTCGTCGGAGTCGAGGACATCGTAGGGGCGCGACGCGATGCGATGGACCAGTTCCTTTTGGGGGCGGAATCCCTTGAAGGGCTTGAAGATGGCCATTTTGTGGGTTTTTATGTTTTGGGTTATGATTTCCGGGCTTAGCGGTTGACTTGGAAAGTGGTTTCGCCGTTCTGGAAGAAGCGGACGATCTGGCGGGCGGCGGCCAGTCCGGCGTTGGAGTTGGCCTCTGCGGTCTGGGCGCCGAGCTTCACGGGCGTGAAGAAGAAGCGTCCGGGGAAACGGCTCTGGAACTCGGCGGCCTTGACGGGCGCGATGTCGGAGACATACTGGAAGTCAGGGCGTTCGGCCATGAGCTGGAGCATCCCGTCCTCGTCGATGACCTCCTGGCGGGCGGTGTTGACCAGGGTGGCGCCTAGGGGCATGAGGCTGAGCAGGTCGCGGTTGATGGCGTTTCGGGTCTGGGCCGTGGCGGGGATGTGCAGCGAGACGTACTGGCAAGAGCGGTAGAGCTCCTCCTGGCTTTCGACGGGGCGGACGCCTTCGGCCAGGATGGCCTCGTGCTTGACGAAGGGGTCGAAGGCGAACACCTTCATGCCGAAGCCCTTGGCCACGCGGGCGACCTGGCGCCCTACGTTGCCGAAGGCGTGTATGCCCAGGGTCTTGCCCAGGAGCTCGGAGCCGGTCTTTCCGCTGAAGTGGTCGCGGGCCTGGAAGACCATCATGGCCAGGGCCAGCTCGGCCACGGCGTTGGCGTTCTGGCCGGGGGTGTTCATGACCACCACGCCGCGCTCGGTGGCGGCCTTGAGGTCCACGTTGTCGTATCCGGCCCCGGCGCGGACGACGATCTTGAGCTTGGGCGCGGCGGCGATGACCTCGGCCGTGACCATGTCGCTGCGGATGATCAGGGCTTCGGCGTCGGCAACGGCCTCCACGAGGGGCTGCTGGCCTTTGTACTTGGACAGTTCGGCGAAGCGATGGCCGGCCTGCTCGACGATCTGGCGGATGCCGTCCACGGCGTCCTGTGAAAAGGGCTTCTCGGTGGCAACAAGGACTTTCATTCGTTTGTATTGTTAGGGGACGATTGTGAAATTCGGGAAAGAAAAACGCCGCCGCTCGGCGTGGGGCCGGGCGGCGGCGGCCAGCATCAACCGAGCTTGGCCTTCTCGTAGTCGCGCATGACGCGCACCAGCTCCTCGACGCTCTCCTTGGCCAGGGCGTTGTAGAGGGAGGCGCGGTATCCGCCCACGGAGCGGTGGCCTTTGAGGCCGATCATGCCCTGCGCGGTGGCGAATTTGAGGAAGTCGCCATAAAGCGCCTCGTGCTCGGGCTTCACGTTGAAATAGACGTTCATGATGGAGCGGTCGTCCTTGTTGACGGGGGTGAAAAAGAGGCTGTTGCGCTCGATTTCGTCGTAGAGGATGGCGGCCTTCTCGATGTTGCGGCGCTCCATCTCGGCCACGCCTCCGTTGGCCTTGATCCAGCGCAGGGTCAGGACCGCGGCGTAGATGGGGATGACGGGCGGGGTGTTGAACATCGAGCCTTCCTTGATGTGGGTGCGGTAGTCGAGCATGGACGGGATCTTGTGGGTCACCTTGCCCAGCACGTCCTCGCGGACAATGACGAAGGTGACGCCGGCCGGGGCGAGGTTCTTCTGTGCGCCGCCATAGATGAGGGCGTACTTGGAGACATCGACGGGGCGGCTGAAGATGTCGGAGGACATGTCGGCCACCAGGGGCACGGGCGAATCCATGTCGTAGCGGATTTCGGTGCCGTAGATGGTGTTGTTGGTGGTGATGTGGAAGTAGTCGGCGTCAGCGGGAATCTCGTAGTCGGCGGGCAGGGTGGCGAAGTCCTTTCCTTCGGGGTCGAACCGGATTTCGACGACGTCGCCGAAGAGCTTGGCCTCCTTGAGGGCTTTCGAGGCCCAGGTCCCGGTGTTGAGGTAGGCGGCCTTCTTGCGCATGAGGTTGAAGGGGACCATGCAGAACTGGAGGCTGGCCCCTCCGCCCAAGAAGAGGACCTGGTAGCCCTCGGGGATGGAGAGGATTTCCTTGAAAAGAGATTGGGCTTCGGCCATGATGGACTCGAACTCCTTGATGCGGTGGGAGATTTCGGCCAAGGACATGCCCGTTCCGGCGAACTCGCGCAAGGCTTCGATGGTTCCGTCGATGGTCTCTTGGGGCAGCACGGCGGGGCCGGCGTAGAAGTTGTGCATCTTCATTGGGTGGGGAAGGTTTTGTTGTGGTGGAAGGCTAGAATATCGGGTTCAGGAAGGGCCAAGCTCCTTGGCTTGGGCAAATTTGCGAAAACTTTTCGTGCTTAGGAAAGTTTTGTGGGCCAAACTGCCCTGCGGCAGGCCGGGCGCAAAGCGACGGCCCCCCGGCGCGTGCCCGCGGGCGCGGGGCGACGCGGCGGAGGGCCGTTCTTCGCGGAGAAAACCCCCGGCGGGCGCGGGCTCAGACCAGCTCGCGGGCCACGGCCAAGGGCGCCTCGAACTGGGGCTCGCTGGCGATCTCGGTAACGTACTCGACGTAGCGGACCACGTCGTCGCGGTCCACGACCACCACGCCGCGGCTGAGCAGGCGCATCTCCTGGATCCAGAATCCGTACTTCTGGCCGAACTCCATCTCAAGGTGGTCCGACAGGGTCAGGTTGCGCTCGATGCCCTCGGCACCGCAGAAGCGGCCCAGCGCGAAGGGCAGGTCAGCCGATACCGACAGCACCACGACGTCCTCGGAGAGGTTGGCCGCCTCCTGGTTGAAACGGCGGGTCTGCGCGGCGCAGATGCCCGTGTCGATCGACGGGAAGACCGAGATGATCTTCACCTTTCCGGCGAAGTCGGACAGTTTCACGGGCTGCAACTTGTTGTTGAGCAGCGTGAAGTCGGGTGCCTTCTGGCCTACTTTCGTCTCAGCGCCCAGGTGGGTCAGCGCGTTGCCTTTGAAGGTAACGGGAACAGAATTGGTTTGCATCGTAATGTTTGTTGATTAGGATTCGCGCCGCTAAGATAAGCATTCGCCACACTTTCCTCAAGTCATTTTTCGGACTCCTAGGGCGACCCGCTACGGATAAAATGCGATCGAAATTGCCCAATTAACTTTTTTTAAGAAAAATCGAGAAAAAGTTTGGAGATTCGGATTTCTATGCTTATCTTTGTGAAGCAACAAGAGAGGCAAGCTTCAGTTCGTTTCAACTTTTTGCTTTCGTTTTTCATAGTTTTAGTTTAGTTTGGTTTGAAGAAAGAGGCGACTTCCCCAGGTCGCCTTTTTCTTTTTTTGCTTCTTGGCCAAAGGTGGAAAACCGCCACCGCGCCAACCGAAGGAGGCTTGCCGTATCTTTGGCGAAAAACAGGCCATGCCCATCCCCTTCACCCCACTGCCCGGCTACGAGCAGCTCGAGGCCACCACCCAGATCGTTGTGGCGGAGCTCCAGCGCCGGGGCATCGACTTCGAGCTGCTCGACCCCGGGCGCAACCTGCTGCTGGTCCGGCACGAGGGCCGCGAGATTCCGATCCTCGAAGGCACGATCTCCACGGCCAACAGCATCGCGGCCTACTGGATATCGAACGACAAGTGGCTGACCAAGACCTTCTTGCGGCGCCAGGGCATCAGCCACGCCCAGGGCCTGCTGCTGCGCGAGGGCCACGCCCCCGAGGAGCTCGACGCCGTGCGCTACCCCTGCGTGGTCAAGCCGCTCGACGCCGACCACGGCTGGGGAGTCGCGGCCAACCTCAAGGACCGCCAGCAGGTCGAGGCCGCTCTGCCCCTGGCCTTCCGCTACTCGCGCACGGCCATCGTCGAGGACTTCTTCCCGGGCCGCGAGTACCGCTTCCTGGTGGTCGGCGGCAGCACCCGGGGCGTCATCTACCGCGAGCCTGCCAACGTCGTGGGCGACGGGCAAAGCAGCATCGACCAGCTTGTCGAGGCCAAGAACCACGGGCGCGGCACCGACTACACCCGCCCCCTGCTGGTCATCCCCCGCGACGCCGAGACCCAGCGCCACCTCCGCGAGCAGGGCCTCGACTGGAAAAGCGTCCTGCCCGATGGGCAGAAGCTCTACCTGCGCACCAACTCCAACCTGAGCACCGGAGGCGACAGCATCGACATGACCGACCTCATGCCCGAGTACTACCTCCGCCAGGCCGAGCGCGCCGCCCAGGCCGCCGGGCTGCTGGTGGCCGGCATCGACATCATCATCCGCGACCTCGAGCAGGAGCCCTCGCCCCAGAACTACATCGTCGTGGAGCTCAACGCCCCGCCGATGCTTTCCATGCACGACTTCCCCTACCAAGGCAAAAACCGCGGCGTGGCCCGGCACGTGGTGGACCAGATCCTGGCCCACGCCGGCATGGCCCCCGCCCTCACCCACCCCCAACCATGAACGACGAACTCGACAAAAGCCAACTGGTCAACTACTTCGAGCAAGGCTGCAAACCCAAGGAAAGATGGGGAATCGGCACCGAGCACGAGCGATTCCCCTTCCGCATGGACACCCGCGAGCGCCTGCCCTACCGGGGCCAGGACGGAAAGCCGGGCATCCGCGACGTTTTCGGAGTGATGATGGAGCACGGATGGAAACCCGTGGGCAGCGGCCCCGACATCCTGGCCCTCGAACGCGACGGCGCCAGCCTCACGCTGGAGCCGGGCGGGCAGTTCGAGCTCTCGGGCGGCATCCTCAAGACCCTGCACCAGACCTTCCAAGAGACCCAGCGCCACACCGACGAGCTCAAGTCGCTGGCCCACAAGCTCGGCGTCGGGATGCTCGGCCTGGGCTTCGACCCGCTCTGGCGCCGCGACCAGGTCCACTGGATGCCCAAGCGCCGCTACGAGATCATGCGCGAGTACATGCCCAAGGTCGGCAGCCTCGGCCTCGACATGATGCTGCGCACCTGCACCGTGCAGGTCAACCTCGACTACGCCAGCGAGGCCGACATGGTCCGCAAGTTCGCCCTGGCCATGCGCCTCCAGTTCGTCGTGGCCGCGCTCTTCGCCAACTCGCCCTTCACCGAAGGCAAGCCCAACGGCTACCTGAGCTACCGCACCCGCGTCTGGGAGGACACCGACGCCGACCGCTGCGGATTCCTGCCCTTCGCCCTCGAGGAAGGCTTCGGATTCGAGCGCTGGACCGACTACCTGCTCGACGTGCCCATGTACTTCATCGAGCGCGGCGGCGAGTACCTGCCCGGCGACGGCAGCACCTTCCGGCAGTTCATGGCCCGGGGGATGCACGGACACCGCGCCACCCTCCAAGACTGGGAGACCCACGGCACCACCGTGTTCCCCGACGTCCGCCTCAAGCGCTTCATCGAGATGCGCGGCGCCGACAGCAGCACCTGCGACTTCATCTCGGCCCTGCCCGCCATCTGGGTCGGGCTGCTCTACGACGACCAGGCCCTGGACGCCGCCACCCAGCTCTGCCAGGCGTGGACCCCGGCCGACATCGAGCAGCTCCGCCGCGACGTGCCCCGCGTGGCCCTCAACGCCAGCATCCAAGGCCAGAAGGTCCGCGACATCGCCCTGCGCCTGCTCCAGATCGCCGAGAAGGGCCTCAAGAACCGGGCGAAATCGCTGGGCATCGACGACGAGAGCCGCTACCTCTTCCCCCTGATGGAGGTCGCCTACTCGGGCAGGACCCAGGCCGAGCGCGTGCTCGACAAGTTCCACAACGAGTGGCGCGGCGACATCCAGGCGGTTTACCACATCTACTGCTGAAAGCCGCAAAAAAGCCCGCGCCAAGCGTCGATTTTGGCTACCTTCGCGCCAATCGCGACACCCTCAAATTTACCCGAGAATGGAAACCTTCGCCAGCAACTTCAAGAAATTCAGCCCCAAAGCCACTCCCCCCGCCGCCGCCAAGCCGCCGCTGGGGCCCTACTCCCAGAAACTGGAATACGCGATGGGCGGGCTGGTGCTGGCGGGCCTGCTGGCGCGGGCCTTCGGCTTCTCGGCCTTCGACCTCGTGCTGCCGGTGGCCCTGGCCTTCATGTCCTTCGTCTATCTGCTGGCCGGAGGCATGGGCTTCAAGGAGAGCGGCTTCAAGGACTGGCTGGAGCCCTCGCTGCTGACGGGCGTGGGCGGGGCCTTGGTCTGCGTGGGGCTGCTCTACGCCCTGGGCAGCCGGCCCGACGGCCGCCCGGCCCTGCTGGCCTCCTTGCCGTTCCTGGCCCTGGCCGCCTGGCAGAGCTGGGAGCTGCGCGAGAAGCTGGGCCGCGCCGCCCTGGCGCGGGTGGCCGCGCTCGCGGCCCTGGCCGCCCTGGGCCTGCTCGTGCGGCTCTGAGCCCGACGCACCAGGCTTGGCAGGATGCCGCGGCGAGGCCAAGGCAAGGGAAAATCGACTAACTTCGCTTCCTAACAAGCAACAACCACCATGGCAAGAACCGCCCAACCGGACCAGGGCCAAGAGCCCCGCAAAGGCAAGCTCAACAAAGGCAACTTGGCCAAGATGTTCCAGCTTTTCAGCTTCGCGGGTCCGCAAAAGGGCATCTTCGCCCTGGGCCTGCTCTTCCTCTTCCTGTCCAGCTCCACCACCCTGGTTTTCCCCTGGCTGATGGGCGACCTGGTCAACACCACCCGCGAGGGGCTCTCGGAGCGCATGAACCTGATTGGGGCGAGCCTGATGCTGGTCTTCCTGGCCAATGCCATTTTTTCATATTTCCGGATATACCTCTTCGAAGTGGTAACGCAGCGGACGCTGGCCCAGCTCCGGCAGACCACTTACAACCACCTGGTCAGCCTGCCGATGGACTTTTTCGCCAGCCGCCGGGTGGGCGAGCTCAACAGCCGCCTTTCGGCCGACATCGCGCTCTTGCAGGAGACCTTCACCACCACGCTGGCCACCTTCATCCGCCAGGTGATCATCATCATCGGCGGGGTGGGCCTGCTGGCGCTGCTGTCCGTCAAGCTGACCTTGTTCATGCTGGCCCTGGTGCCGGTCATGGCCCTGACGGCCGTTTTCTTCGGCAAGCACGTGCGGGGGCTCTCGAAGCAGACGCAGCAGAAGGTGGCCGAGTCGAGCACCATCGTCGAGGAGACCTTGCAGGCCATCGTGAACGTGAAGGCCTTCGCGAACGAGTTCTTCGAGATGCGGCGCTACCGCGAGGCCACCGACTCGGTGGTGGGCGTGGCGCTGCTGGGGGCCAAATGGCGGGGCGCCTTCGCGTCGTTCATCATCTTCTGCCTGTTCGGGGCCATCGTGGGCGTGGTCTGGTATGGCGTCTATCTGATCGGCCAGCCGGGCAGCGGGCTCGACGTGGGCGACCTGTTCAAGTTCATCCTCTACTCGGTCTTCGTGGGCAGCTCCATCGGGGGCATCGCCGAGCTGTACGCGCAACTGCAAAAGGCCGTCGGCTCGACCGAAAACCTGCTCGAGATCCTGGAGCAGCCGGCCGAGCAGCTCTCGGAGCAAGGCGCGCAGGAACGGGGCCGGATCCAAGGCCGGATCGAGTTCCGCGGGGTGGGCTTCTGGTACGCGTCGCGGCCGGACGTGCCGGTGCTCAGCCAGGTGAGCTTCACGATCGGGCAGGGGCAGCAGGTGGCGCTGGTCGGGCCTTCGGGCGCCGGAAAGACGACCATCTCGGCCCTGCTGCTGCGGCTCTACGAGGCTACCTCGGGCCAGATCCTTGTCGATGGCAAGCCCTGCGCCGACTATCCGCTGAGCGTGCTGCGGGCGCACATGGCCCTGGTGCCGCAGGAGGTGCTGCTCTTCGGCGGCAGCATCCGCGAGAACATCGCCTACGGCAAGCCGGGCGCCAGCCTCGACGAAATCCGCGAGGCCGCCCGCAAGGCCAACGCGCTCGAGTTCATCGACTCTTTCCCCGAGGGCATGGAGACCCTGGTGGGCGAGCGGGGCATCCAGCTTTCGGGCGGGCAGCGGCAGCGCGTGGCCATCGCCAGGGCCATCCTCAAGGATCCGGCCATCCTGATCCTCGACGAGGCCACCAGCTCGCTCGACTCCGAGTCCGAGCGCCTGGTGCAGGGCGCCCTCGACAACCTCATGCGCGGGCGCAGCTCGCTGGTCATCGCCCACCGCCTCTCGACCATCCGCAAGGCCGACCAGATCGTGGTGCTCGACAAGGGACAAGTCAAGGAAATCGGCACCCACGACGAGCTTTCGCGCCGCGAAGGGGGAATTTATCGCAACCTATCGAGCCTGCAACTGGAATCGGTGCTGTGATACGAATTGTCGTAGGGACGTTGTCGCGTAGAGACGTCGCGCGCAGGGGCGTCGCGCGTAGAGACGTTGCGCGCAACGTCTCTACAACCCCGACGTCCCCGCGACCCAGACGTCCCCGCGACCCCGACGTCCCTACGAATGCCCTCACGCCCAACCGCTGTCATGCGTGACCTTTTTGATCTCGTAGGACTTGTCCTCCTTTTTGGAAAGTATGTCCGCTTTCAAAAGGTCGCCAAAGATCTTTCGCACTTTGCGGCCCAGGCTCTCGTAGGTCTTGGGGTCAATCGCTTTGCCGTGGAGTTGGGCATACAATTCTGGAGTGATCACGTTCGGTTTTATGGATTGATGGTTGTATCGGTTGTACCGATAGACGATGTTCAGGACGCTCTTGTGGTCGTTGTCCCAATCGGCCAATGGCTTACCGGTCTGTTCTTCAATCCTCTCCAAGAAGTCAACCAGGGTCAATTCCCTGTCCAGCACATAAACCGGGGTTTGCTCCGAGCTGGCAGTGGGGTGCTCCAACACTAGCCCTGCCTGTTTCAGGTCCGAAAGCACGTCGAAGTGGTTGTTGCTTGGGCCCAAGTGGATCGTGTAACGTCGCTTTTGATTGAGGCGCTCCGATTTGAGCAGATAGGCCAAAACCAGCTCGTGCTCAGGTGTCATTTTTCCATCCAGTCGCTGATTGAGGTATCCGTGAAAAGAGTTCATCCACCTTTGCGTATCGTCGTCCATGAGCTTTCCGGAAGGTATGACCAGCGAAATGGTATCGGGAATTGACAAGTCAAAGTAAGGGACATCAATTTGATTTTCAAGGCATACGCCAACCAAGGTGGCCATTCCAATACCTTGGCTTTCGATTTTGTCGAAGGCCTTCAGGACGTTGGCCAGTTTTGGATTCTTCGTTTCTGGGACACCGGGAATGATTCGCCGCACTTGGTTGCTGGTCGAACTGTCAACGATGAGCATCTTTTGCTTAAAGCTGCCAGGGTTTTTGATTTCAATGCTCTCGCCTGGGTTGATTTTGATGGTGGTGAATTTGTTCGCGACATAATCGCGGTGCGCGAACGCGTTGTTGATCACTTCGCGGACCAGTTTTTCGGGAAACTCTGGCTCGCTTCTCCCTCCACCCATATAGCTTGTACCCACTTTGATATGCCCCCAAACAAAAGAAAAAGCATCATCCATCAAACCAATGACATCGTTCTGATAAATTCTTTTGTCGCGTCCAATGTCATTTCCGGTTTCAAAATAGCAGTCCACCTCCGCCCTGTATTCAAGATGCTGGAATGGCTCTTGGCCAAAAAGCAAAAGCCCGAGGACGGTTACCGAGCCTTCCGCGTTGATGCAATAACGCCTCCGCAAAAAATCCGCGGCGTCTTGAAGGTCCCTTTTCACGGTTTCCTTTCTGCCTGTCGTGTTGACCTTGATGATGAATTGATTGATCTTGTCAATGTCCAAATCGTCTTTTGTGGCATTGGCAACCGGGCTGATCTCTTTGGAATATTCCAACTCGGTCTTGTATTCCCGATGCTGAATAATTTTGGCTTGAGGAATTGTCTTGTCTTGGGTCAAGACACGTTCATAATAAACATCGTTGAATTTCAGATACTTCAAGTCTTCGCTCAAGGGACGAACAGCGATGATGGCCAAGGTTTTTCCAAGAACGTTCCGATAGTCAAATTCTATGTTCTCCGAAAGGTCAAGTAGCACATCATGGTCATTTTTGAAAAACCTTGTCCCGAGCTCGAGCAGTTTCCCCTCGTTGTTTCTATCAAAACCGGGAAGGCTATATTCCTTGTTTCGCTCCCTGATTCCACAAATCACGTAACCCCCTTTCGTGTTCAGGAACGCGCAAACGGTTTGCTTCAAGGAAGTCCATTCATTGCCCGATGAAAGGTCTTTCAGTTCGACGATGGAGTTTTCGCTATCCTGAAACTGTCCGTTTGAAAGGGCGGTTTCTATCCCAAGGATTATTCTATCCAGCATGTCATCCTTCATTTTCATGACTTTCCGCAAGTAGTTGGTTTTGTTGGGATTATCGCTGGGCTGTCGTCCAAGATCGCATAGAAAAACACACTTCCACGATCCTCTTCGGTACGGAATTTGGATTTGCCAGTTTCAATTGGCAAGCTACACACTTGGTTTTGTAAATGCAAGGGCCTGGGCGTTTTTTTTTGAGTATTCGCATCTAAGGTCCCAGGATGGCGTGGGTCAAGAATTCAAAATCCAGATTTTCAGTGGATTGAAAGCCAAAGGCGACTTCGTGCCCAACACCGCGGCAGGTCCGGGCAGGACGCGGGCCAAGGCCCAGACGCCCAAGACCGCCAGGGCCAGCGCCAGCCAGGGCCACTTCCGGCGTCCCGCGAGCGCTTCGCGGGCCTGTTCGCGGATGGGGGATTCCACGCTCATGATGGTTGCGATTTTGTACCTTCCCCAAATTTACAGATTTTCTTCCAGCTCCATGACGCCCTTCGACACGAAAAAGCTCCGCAGCGCCTCGTGCAGCCC
>JAIFMG010000005.1 GCA_020048645.1 Bacteroidota bacterium
GAGGACAAGAATATTTTTCGTGTTTTTCGTGCATTTCGTGGAAAAAATATTTTCGTATTGATAATGCAAACTGAATCTAGCCTTTTACTTAGTCGCATTATCAATGACTATTACCGTTTTTTAGTTATACTGTCTGAAAAATCATCTATGTATTTGATTACCAATTCACTGGTCAAACTCCCTTCGACGCAATATAGATTTAAGTCTGCCTTAGCATCCCATATCTCAAATAAATTGAATGTCTTACTTAGAAAACTGAAAACAGCTTTTTGCTCATTCTTTAAGTTCTCCAATTCTGATTTTTTCTGTTCACAAT
This sequence comes from Bacteroidota bacterium, assembly GCA_020048645.1. Lineage (GTDB taxonomy): Bacteria > Bacteroidota > Bacteroidia > Bacteroidales > UBA6013 > UBA6013. The sequence goes on from JAIFMG010000005.1 coordinate 317, forward strand.
TTTTTGGATGCTTCTTTATCAATGACTTGCGAACGCATCTCCATGAGAATTTTAGTTCTTTTTTAAATATCTTTTTAAAGTACTGGTTGATATTTCAATGCCATATTTTTCACTAATTTTTGAAACTACTGTTTTAAGTTCCTTGGGGCTATCTTCTACAATCTTTTTTATTTCTTCAATTTTATCGTCGCCTAATAGCGATTTCCTGCCTTGGCCTTTTTTGGTATATAGACTCAATAATTTTCTTGATTCCCATTCATTCAACCAGTTATAAATAGTATTTAAATGGACATCAAATATCAATACCAATTGATTAATGGTTGTTCCCTTATTGCTTAGCAAAATACACCGAGCCTTTTGACGTGTCTCATGTTTTTTGCTAAATCGATAAATCCTTTCTAATAGACTTTGCGTTTCAGATGACAATGGTTGAACAAATCTCATAATTTATTTTTTGCAAATATACAAATAGTTTTGACATTTTGCTTACTATCGAACGCAACTTGGACATGAGATTTTATGGCAGCCGTTAGCCGTTGCGCAAAATATCATAAAGTGCAAACACAAAAAGAAGCACAAACAAAACAAACATCAACAACATCACAAATCTGTAAAAGACTCCTTGCGGCTTTGAGTTTTCTGCATCACTCAATGAATGCTCGGAGTTTACGATTTGCTCCTGAACATTGACCTTTACTGTTGTGAAATTTCTTATCCAATCGAATAAAAGGAATACCCCTGCTAAACAAGTCCCAATGAGTCCTATTCCAAATGCCTCTTGCCCAACGCCAGAGCTAATAAAAAATTCATAAGAAATATAGCCAATGATGCCAATAATAGGTATTTCAGCATAAACAAAATACTTTTTCTTATTTGAAAAGGCAAGATAAAGCAAAAATCCTGATAAAACAGGAATAAAATAAAGAAAGTAAGGATTTATGATAAGCGGTTGATATGGTGATGATGAACCCCTGCTTCCTTCCTCCATGAAATGTTGTGCATCAGAAGCAATTTTGGGAAGACTCCATCCTGAATATGAAAGAATATTGATGTTTAAGAACTTTACCTCAATCCAAGGCATGAAAAAAAATAATATTAGCAATGAACTTGCAATAATCACTCCAGGGTTTCCTACCAAGCCTGCTGGCAGTTGAACAACCGCCATATTTTTCTCGTTTGTGTCCATGTTTTTCAATTGAATTTGAATTAGCTACATACTATGCCGATACAACGTAGGTCTTGATTGGATGTTTTAAAAATACAATTAATCTACCAATCCTCCAAATCCCTAACAAATTTTCCATTCCCCTTGCAACAGCTCGAAAAAGGATAGCAGCCTTCTGGCCGAGCAATCTGGGCTTTTGGGGGAGACGCTGGCGGCCGAGCGCCCGTCGGGGCTGTCGGGTGGCGGGCGGATCGGCGTTGCCCCACAAGCCTCCACCTGCGGCGGAAGGCCCCCACAAGCTGGAAGAAATTGGCCCGAAAAGCGTATTTTTGGGCTTGACGGCCTAGGGGGAGACGCGCTCCCCTGGCGGAAAAACCAAGACTTTTGAACCCATGAAGAAAAAACTTGCCCTCGCGGCGCTTTCGGTGGGGCTGGCCAGCGGCATGGCGGCCCAGACGCAACTTCCTATCCACCAGGATTTCACGGACTACCTCGGCTTCGACATCCACCTCAGCTACCCGGGCTGGAACGAGGCGGGCGGACTGCCGCCGCAGCCGGAGGTGGGCGAGGGAGCCTGGTACATGGGCCGCGCCCTGTTCGGCCCGGCGGCCACGATCAACCTGGACGCCGACTACCGCCAGGAGTGGCTCATCAGCCCGCTGTTCCGGGCCACCGAGCAGAGCAAGCTGAGCTTCGACGCGGCCCTGACGCGCTTCGCCGACGACCCGGCGCAGGGCTACTTCGGCTTCGACGACAGCCTGGCGGTGATGGTGGGCATCAACGGGCAGAACTACCAGGCGGTGTTCGTGCTCGACCAGTTCTCGATGCTGGGGCCCAACATGACGCATTTCGAGGTGCCGCTGGGGCAGTTCGCCGGGCTGCAAATCAAGGTCGGCTTCTTCGCGACCGAGGGCTACGTGGTCAGCGGGCAGGCGGCCCTGCACCTGGACAACATCAGCTTCAAGGACGCCCAGCCCGTGGACGTGCTCCCGCTGGCGCTGCTGGACCCGGTCTGGCACTCATGCCTGGGGCAGGGGCAGCCCGTGGAGCTCCGCTTCAAGAACGACGGCACGGAGCCCATCGCCAACGCCGAGCTGCGGGTGGCCGTGCGCGGGCCTGCCAACGCCAACCTCATGACGCTCTGGCCGGAGACCCTCGCGCCCGGCCAGATCGCCGTGGCCGAGGTGGGCAAGGCCGACTTCTCGCAGCCGGGGACCTACCACGTGGAGCTGCGCTACTTCGACCCGCTGCGCCAGGAGTGGGGGACGCGCCTGGTCCAGACGATCGAGAACCCGGGCCTGCGCGAACTGCCCCTGCCGACGCTCGATTTCACGGAGTTTTACACGGACAACCTCCCGCAGGCGCACCCGGGCTGGGTGGAGGCCCGGGGCAAAAACAGGCCCTCGGCCTTCGTGGACACCGACTGGCAGGCTGTCAGCTACCAGGAGCAGCGCACGGCCAGCGTCTATTTCGTGAACCTGGGCACCGAGGACTGGCTGCTGGGGCCGAGCATCATCCCCACCGAAAACACCGTGCTGCGCTTCAAGGCGGCCGTCGAGACCCTGCCCGGATACGACCCCGGCATGGGCGCCGACGACAAGCTGGCCCTGATGGTCTCCACGAACTGCGGGCTGAGCTGGGAGCAGGCCTTCGCCATCGGCGCCAGCAACGCGCCCGGTGCCGGCCTCCAGGAGTTCGCCGCCAGCCTGGCCGCCTACGCCGGGTCCACCGTGCGCCTGGCCCTCTACGCCACCACGGGCAACGTGCCTGACGACCAGCAGTACTACTTCCACATCGACGACCTGCGCTTCTACGACCAGTTCGCCATCGACGCCGGAGTCAGCGAGCTGCTGGCCCCGCGCAACGTCTGCGCCTTCGAGCCCGACGCCTCGGTCGTGGTGCGGGTGGCCAACCACGGGCAACAGGCCATCGGCGGCTTCCCCCTGCGCCTGACCCACAACGGCCAGGAGTACGTCGAGACCTTCGAGCAGAGCCTCGCGCCCGGGCAGTGGGCCGACTACACCTTCGCCCAGCGCCTCGACATGACCCTGGCCCCCGAGAACCGGATCGGATGCCAGGCCCAGTTGCAGGGCGACCAGAACCCCGGCAACGACGGCTTCCAAGAGCTGCCCGTCCGCCTTTCGGCCTTCGACCTGGCCTCCGGCGCGGCCTTCCACATGGGATTCGAGCCCACCGACGACTTCTCGGCCTGGGCCATCCACGACCTGAACGACGACCTGTCCACCTGGACCCTGCTCAACTCGGCCGAGTACTCGCACGACGGCACGCACTCCTTTATCTACAGCTCCAACAACTCGTCCACGCCTTCCGACGACTGGCTGATGAGCTCGTGCTTCACCGTGGAGCAGGGCCAGGAGTACCGCCTGAGCTTCCATTACCGCAACCGCGCCAACAACTCGCCCGAGAAGCTCAAGCTCACCCGAGGCAGCTCGCAAGACCCTCAGCAACAAGAAGATTGGCTTGACCTGGGCAGCATCGCCAACTCCGCCTACCTCCAGGCCACCGCCACCTTCGTGGCCCAGGAGAGCGGCGCGGTCTTCTTCGGGTGGAACGCCTACGGCGAGCCCGACCAGTTCGCCTGCCACGTGGACGACATCGGCATCGAGAAGGTCGTCGAGACCGACCTGGCCCTGCGCGACCTGCGCCTGCTCCGCCAGAAGGACGACGACTGCTCGCTGCTGGCCATCACGCAGGCCGAGGCCTGGGTCGAGAACAAGGGCAGCCAGGCCGTCGAGGGCTTCGAGCTGGCCATCCAGTTCGCCGGGCAGGAGCCCATGAGCTTCCCCATCAGCCAGAGCCTCGCCCCCGGCGCCCGCCAATGGTTCAGCTTCGGCGACCCGAGCTGGCCAATCGACCCCGGGCAGCCCATCGACTTCAAGGGCTGGCTCAGCTTCGGCCAGGACCAGAACGCCAGCAACGACAGCCTGGAGCGCACGGGCGTACTGCCTTCGGACTTCCAAACCGACCTCGAGCGCGCCGAGACCCTGGCCGACTGGACCTGGACCAGCCTGGCCGGCACCAGCCAGTGGGGCAGGGTGCAAGACCAGGCCGTCGCCTTCTCGGGCGAGCACAGCTTCGGCATCCGCACCGACGCCGCCAACGGCAACACCGCCAACGACGACTACCTCTTCTCTGAATGCTTCCACCTCGAGCCGGGCACCTGCTACCGCCTGGCCTTCCGCTACCGCTCGCGCTTCTCGACCGAGAACCTGAGCGTCCACATCGGCCCCCAGGCCAGCACCACCGGCCTGCAACTGCTTGAGGACTTGGGCAGCTTCAACTCGAACGAGTACCTCGAAAAGGAAATCTTCCTCTCGGTAGAGACGCCCGGCGCCTACCACATCGCCTGGCGCACCCAGGGCGGCACCAGCCAGCGCTACTGGATCTACCTCGACGACATCCGCCTGGAGGCCAGCGACGCCAGCCCCGTGGCCCAGCCCAGCTTCGAGCTGCTCGACCGCGAGGTGCTCTTCAGGGCCAACGCCCGCCAGGCCACCTCCTTCGCCTGGGACTTCGGCCAGGGCCAGACCTCCGACCAGCCCGACGCCTCGGCCTTCTACCCCGAGGACGGCAGCTACACCGCCAGCCTGCGCGTGGCCAACTCCTGCGCCAGCAACGACTACGAGCTGGCCGTGGCCATCGACTGCCCCCTGCCCTCGGCCGATTTCGAGGTCGAGGCGCTGGCCGACGGACAGTACCTGCTCCAGGCCCAGGCCCTGGCCGCCGGATACCTCTGGGAGGCCAGCGACGGCCAGACCGGCCACGGAACCCCCTGGACCTACGCCCCCGAGGCGGGCGACTTCAACGTCACGCTCAGCGTCTTCAACCTCTGCGGCATGGCCCAGCAGACCTACGCCCTCGTGGGCCTGTCCGGCGCCGCGTCGCCCGGCTTCCGCGCCTTCCCCAACCCCACGGGCGGCTGGCTGAACCTCGAGGCCGATGAGCCGATCCTCGACCTGCGCCTGTTCGACCTCGGCGGACGGCTGGTGCTCCAGGCCCGGCCCGCCGCCACGGGCATCGACCTTTCGGCCCTGCCCGCGGGCACCTACCTCCTGCACCTGCGCACGGCCACGGCCGAGCACCGCGCCGCCGTGGTCAAGCGCTGAAACCCGCCAGGCGCCAGCCCTTCGCGCCGCGCCAAGCCCTCTGCCAGCCCTCCAAGGTTTTCAAAGCCTTGGAGGGCTTTTTTTGGGGATGCCGTTTCGACAACAGGAAGCAGAAGGGCCTTTGTTGGGCGGAGCGCTCCTCCGCTGGCCAAACAGTCCACCCATTTTCACGAAAGCAAGAATTTTTATTGACAATCAAGGGCTTGCGGCTTCACCCATCGCCTTGGCCCACGACGCAAAGGCAAGCCCGGAGAGGTGCCATGACAAGCGGAGCCAAGGAGGGGAACCCCGAAGGGGTGAAATCGTCCTCGTCGGGACGAAGGGCCAGGGCCTATCCACCAGCGGGGAGGTCGGGCACCGTCACGCAAAGCACGAGCACGTCGTCCACCTGCGTGTAGCGGGTTCCCATCCAGTCGATCAGGGCCTGGTGGAGGATGTTTTTCTGCTGCTGGGGGGGCATGGGCGCCATGCGCAGGAGCAGCTCCTTGAACCGCTTGGACTTGAAGGTCTCGCCGTTGGGGCCGCCCCACTGGTCCTTGAACCCGTCGGAGAAGGTGTAGAGCCGGTCGCCGGGCAGGAGCTGGACGCGGGTGTTGCTGAAGGGCTTCTCGCGGATGTAGATGCCGATGGGCATCTTGTCGGCCTTGATCTCGTGCAGGGCCATGCCGTCGGCCTGGAGGCTGTCGGTGGCCAGGGCCTTGGGGTTCTCGGTCTCGACCTCGGGGGGCATGCCGGCCTTGCGGATGAGGATGAGCGGGTTGTTGGCGCCGGAGTAGCGGAGCTCGAGGGTTCGCTTGTCGATGGCCAGCAGGGCCAGGTCCATGCCGTCTTGGGGCTGTCGGGCCTTCTGGGTCTGGTGGAGGGCCCCTTTGACCTTGTCGCGCATCTGGCCGAGCAGGGCCCCGGGGTTTTCGAGGATGGGATGCCTGCTGCTGAGCTCGTTGAGGAAGGAGACGCCGAGCATGGACATGAAGGCTCCCGGCACGCCGTGGCCGGTGCAGTCGGCGGCAACGGCCAGGAGCTGGTCGGGGCTGTCCTTGATCCAGAAGAAGTCTCCGCTGACCACGTCTCGGGGCAGCCAGAGGACGAATCCGGGCAGTCCCGCCTGGCTGAGGGTGGCATCCGGGGGCATCAGGGCATTCTGGATGCGGCTGGCGTAGGTGATGCTGTCCGTTATCTGGCGGTGGCTCTCCTCGATGGCCTCCTTCTGCAACTGGATGGCCGCGTTCGCCTCTTGCAGCTCGGCGGTGCGGATGCGTACCTTCTCCTCGAGGCTTTCGTAGAGGAGGGCGTTTTCGAGCGAGATGATGATCTGCGAGGAGAGCACCTTGAGCAGCTCGAGGCGCTGCGGGGTGAACGCGCCCGCGGCCAGGTTGTTCTCGAGGTAGAGGATGCCCATCAGGCGCGACTGCTTGACGATGGGGAAGCACAGGGCCGACTTGGGCTGCCGGCTGGCCACGTAGGGGTCGGCCATGTACTGCTGCTCGGTGGCCAGGTTGTCGAAAACCAGGACCTTCTGGCTGCGGGCCACGAAGTTGACCAGGGTCTTGGGCAGGTTGCTGGCCTGGGCCAGCGGCTTTCCGTGCAGGATGAGCTGCACTCCGGCGGCGTCGCGCTCGGCCTGGACCACCAGCCTGCCGTCGCGGTGCTCGACCAGGGCCCCGCTCTGCGCCCCGGCGTTCTGGACGATGACGAGCATGAGCTTCTGCAGCAGCGAGGCCAGTTGGATCTCGCCCGAGAGGGTCTGCGAGGCCTTGACCAGGGTTTCGGCGTCGAGGTTGGCCTGGGTGGTGGTGCCCACGGTGCTGTGGGTGTTGATGGCGGGGCCGCCCCGGCTCTTGCTCACGTACTCGGGGTAGGTCTCGAAGAGGCTCTGGGCCACGGCCTCGGCGCCCCAGCTCGCGTAGCCGTTGTAGGCGCCCTGGAGGTACTTGCCCGTGAGCTGGCTGGGGTCTCCCACGAACAGCTCCCCGGCGAGCTGGTTGGCCAGGCCCACCAGGTTGAGCATCTTGCCGCGCCGGGCCAGGTGCGCGGCCCGGTCGAGCCGGACCAGGGCCTTCTCGCGCTGGCCGTCGGCGTTCAGGAGCATGGCCTCCAGCACGCGGGCGTAAGGCTCGAACTGCGGATTTCTCTTGGCCCAGCCGGCCAGCTCCTTGGCGTTGCGGCGCAGCAGCTTCGCGTGGTTGGCCTTCTTGGGGAAGACCTTCTCGACCCTGGCCTGGTGGTGCACAAGCCCCTGGTAGAGCTTCAGCCAGGCCAGGTCGGGAAGGCCCGCCAGCGCCCCGCCCACCTTTTCGAGCTCCAGGCTGTGCAGCACGGCCTCGCGGAGCTTGCCGAAGTGGAAGCAGAGCACCATCTTGAGCAGGTGGTAGCCGGCCAGGGAGCTGATGTCCTGCTCCTTCTCGTAGATGGGCAGCTTCTCCTTCTCGTCGTAGAACTCGCCCACGAGCAGGGTGGGCACCTGGGCCTTGCCCACCAGGCAATCGACGAACTGCCGGAACTTGTTGAAGACGTTGATGGGGCGCTGCTGGGCGGTCTTGCGGACGGCGGGCAGCAGGCGGTCCATCTTCTTGCGGAGCTCGCGGAGGTTGTCGCCGTGGTAGAGCTGGATGGCCAGGGGCTGGAAGACCGAGTAGGCGGCCATTTCGAGGTCGCCGTTCTGGAGGCTGGTGGGGTAGTTCTGCTCGAGGGCCGGCACCACTTCGGGCCAGGGGCGGAGCCAGTGCTCGATGGTGGTCAGGCGGATGAACTGGGCCCGGGGCAGGTGGCGGGTGTCTTGGAACTTCTGGGTCAGGGCCAGGGCCGTCTCGGCGAAGGCGCGCCCGCCGGGCTTGTCGCCCAGGGAGTTGGCCTTGATGAAGGCGAAGGTGCTCAGGGCGTAGCTGGCGTCGGCCGTTACGCCGTGCTTGAGGCAGAGGCGTATCTGGGCGCAGGCCAGGATGGGCGCGAGGTTGGGCTGCGAGAAGAAGGCGGGGAAGCTGGTGGCCAGCATGATCTTGAGCTGGGCGAGCTCGAGGGGGGCTTCCATGGTGGGCAGTTCTACCATGCTTTCGGGCTTCTTGCTCCCGAGGGCCAGCAGGGCGCGGACCACCGCGACCTTTACCTCAACCATGTTAGGAACCACTGGCAGCTTGCGGCCCAGGCTGGCCAGCACCCTGATTCCCAGGCGGACGGCCTCGTCGAGGCGGCCGCGGGTGGCCAGGCTGGCGATGGCGACCTCCTGGGCGTTGATGGTCTCCAGGGGGCCTTTGGCGTTTTCGAGTATCTCGCCGATGTGGCCCTCCATGAGCTCGTACTGCTGGGTCATCTGCGCGGCCAGCGCCAGCCGCTCGGCCAGGCGCAGGGCCGCCTGGTGGTGCTGCGCCCAGGGGGCCTGCCCGAGGCTCTTGTACGCCAGTTGGGCGTAGTCGTAGGAGGTCTGGTAGGCCAGGTTCTCGAAGGCCTTGTCGGCGGCCAGGGCGAACACGGCGCGCACCGAACCCGCGTGCTCGGGGGCCAGGGCGTGCCCGGCGGCGTTGCGCAGGTGGTTGGCCAGCTCGAAGACCTTCGCGGGGTCGGGCGCCAGGGTCTCGCCGGGGCGCATCTGGCCTTGGGCAAGGGCCACCTGCCAGTGGATCAGCGCGCGCCGGTCGTCGTCGAGGCTTTCATAGACGGCCTGGTGGACGCGGTCGTGGACGAACTTGAAGGCCATGCCGTCGCGGGGCACCACGGGGCTGCTGCCGGGCAGCACGAGGCCCTCGGCCAGGCTGGTCTCGAGCTGGTCGAGGGTCTGGAGGTTGCCTTGCCCGCGGAGGGTGGCCAGGGCTCCCAGCCGGAACGAGCTGCCCAGGCAGGCGGCCCAGCGGAGGGTCTCCCGGCTGTCCTGGGGCAGCTTGTCCACCTTCTGGCTCATGAGCTGCACCACGTTGTCGGTGATGTTCATCTGCTCGAGCCGGGCCTCGTCCCAGTCCCACTGGCGGGCCTTGGCGTCGAAGCGGACCAGGCCGTCCTCGTGGAGGCGGTGGAGGAACTGGTGGGCGAAGAAGGGGTTGCCCTGGGTCTTCTGGAAGATCTTGGAAACCAGCCGCCGGGACTTGTCGTTGTCCTGGGGCAGGCGGAGGGTGTCGCGGACCATCTGCCCGAGGTCGTCGGGGCTGAGGTTGGCCAGGACCAGGGCCTCCGGGGCACGCCCGGTCTCGTCCTCGATGGCCGCCAGGGCCAGCGCGAAGGGGTGCTCGGGGCCCAGCTCGTCGTCGCGGTACGAGAAAACCACCAGGGCGTGCGAGAAGCGCTGCTCCTTGGCCAGCTCCACCAGCAGGCCGATGGAGGCCGCGTCGGCCCATTGCCAGTCGTCGAGGAAGAACACCACCGGGCTGTCGGCCGGCGTCGTGGCCTCGATGAACTCCTTGAAGAGGTAGAGGAAGCGCTGCCGGGCCTGCTCGCTGGCCAGCGGCGGCGGCTCGGGCTGCGGACCCAGCAGAAGCTCCAGGTTCGGGCAGACCTCCAGCAGCACCTTGCCCAGCTTGCCCACGGCCCCGCGGACGCGGCTCCGCCACTCGTCGAGCGGCTCGGCGTCGAGGGCCAGCAGCGCGTCGATGAGCTTGTCGAACGCCTGCGCCCAGGCCAGGTAGGGAAGGTTGCGGCGGTGCGGGTCGAACTTGCCGCTCAGGAAGAAGCCCCGGTGCGCCGCGATGGGCTTGTGCAGCTCGTTGACCAGCGACGACTTGCCGACCCCGGGCAGGCCCGAGATGGCCACGAACTGGCTCTCGCCCTTGCAGGCCAGCTCGAAGCGGCTGACCAGCTTCTCGACAAGGCCCTCGCGGCCGTACAGCTTCTCGGGGACGGAGAAGCGGTCGGAGACGTCCTCCCGGCCCAGCTCGATGTCGAGGGCGAAGCCCTTCTGGTGCCGCTCGCCCAGCAGCTCCAGGTCGTGCAGAAGGCCCCGGGCGCTCTGGTAGCGGTCCTCGGCGTTCTTGGCCATGAGCTTGGCCACCAGGCGGCTGAGCACGGCAGGCACCTGCGGCGCCAGGCTCTCGAGGCTGGGTGCCGGCACGGCGATGTGGGCGTGCACCAGCTCCATCGGGTCCTCGGCCTGGAAGGGCAGCCGGCCCGAGAGCATGTGGAAGTAGGTCGCCCCCAGCGAGTAGAGGTCGCTGCGGTAGTCCACCACCCGGTTCATCCGGCCCGTCTGCTCGGGGGCGATGTACTTGAGCGTGCCCGCGAGCTGGTTCGGCGGCGCCAGGTCGGCGTTGCGCGTGCTCAGCCGCGTGGCGATGCCGAAGTCGATCAGCGACACCTTGCCCGTCTGGGGGTCGTGAAGCAGGTTCGCCGGGTTGATGTCCCGGTGGATGATGCCCAGACCGTGCAGCTCGTCCAGCTTGCGCGCGCACTCGATGGCCAGGTGGAAGAACGGCGCCAGCTCCATGCCCCGCGGCGGGATGGACTGCTTGAGGTCCTGCCCCTCGACGTACTCGAACACGCACGCACGGCGGTTCATGAAGACAGTCGTCTCCAGCAGCCTGCGGAAAAGCCCGCCGGGTAGAAGCCGCGATATCTCGCGCTCGTTCTCCAACTGGTTGCTGGCCTCGTTCCAAGAGTCCTCGTTCACGAAGGTCTTGATCACCACCGGCTTTCCCTCCGGGCCTTCGGTGCTAAGGAAGACTTGGGTCTGGTTGGACTCGTAAATCAGGCGCGCGTTCTCCATCTTCAGGGCCGTTGTTTTTTGTATTCATGCTGAATCATACGGAATGAATCCCGGGCGGGTTGGGTCAGGCCCGTCCTTAATCCCCAAAGTTAAAAAAACTTTGCTGGCCCGGCGCGCCAGCCAGCCCGGGCGCCTGCCGTTTCGGGCATTTTTTTTTGCCGAACCTGCTCCCTGGGCCGCGCTCGGCTCGCCTGCCGAGCGCGGCCCAGGCCCAAGGGCAAGCCGGAGACAAACAGGTGCCCGACTTCAATGCTTTTTCACTAAAAATCCGCACCATCCGTGTCCTCAGCGTGCCGATTGGCCCAAGCCTCGCGGGATGCTGTTGCCAAGCCGCATCCAAAGGCGATGGGTTGCCTTGAAGCCTCGCCCAAGCCCGAGGGGGTGAACCCGCCATTACGCCAAGCCGCTGATAGGCAGTGCTTTAGTTTCGCGCTGCGGCCTCTCTTATCGCTTGTTCCAAATTGTCTCCCATAAGTTCATATTGTTCCAACTGGGCTACATTATCCTTACGGATGTGAAGTTGTCCTTCGTTACCTTTGTTGCCCCTATGCTGCCCCTTTGAGTAGGAAGGATTCTCCAAAACCTCATTGCTGCTCATAACCCGAAGGACAATTTGGTCTCTGTAAACAGCAACCCAAACAAATACGTCACAACATTGTGGCTTTAATTGTTGGAAATTCATCAAGAAATTTTTATCCGTATTTCTTGATAAGTAAAAGGCTAGATTCAGTTTGCATTATCAATACGAAAAGATTTTTTCCACGAAATGCACGAAAAACACGAAAAATATTCTTGTC
>JAIFMG010000008.1 GCA_020048645.1 Bacteroidota bacterium
CCCGGCCCGGCCGGGGCGCGCCGCGCGTCCTTCCTTTCCCCGGGCGCCGTTCCCCGGCGGATGGACGAGCGACTGGCGCCGGGCCGCCGCCCGGCGCGGCGCGCCTTGGCTTCCGCGCTGGACCCCTCGGGGTTCCGGTCCGCGCGGCCCCCGCCTCCCCGGATTCCATACGTGGAGGCCGGCATCCAATCCCTTCGGGATGGGCGGGACGGCCCGGTTTTGTCGGACGCTGGCACCTGGGATGCCCCACCGACGGACGCGGCTTGGTATTGCTTTGCAAATTCACGGGTCAAAATGAGGCAGCAAGGTCACTTTGGCCCAGCCGATTGATTTTCTGCTAAGGTCTTGCCCAAAAACAAGGTCTTGTACCAAGTCGCTTTCAAACGTGAAAAATTCAAATCGACAGGACCCTGCGATTTGGAAGCTGCATCACTCCGAGTACGGCTTGGGAACGCCTTGCTTGCGGGCGGCGCAGGGGATTCCGGGCGAATCCCGAAGGGTTGGGATTTTTGCAGCTTGCCGAGAGCGGGTTGGAGGCGAACCCCGAAGGAGTGGCATTGTCTGGCTCTTCCTCACTGCCAGGACAATTTCCCCCCTTCGTTGTTCTCTTCTTTGGCCTGGCTGCGCTTATCATTCCACCCTTCGGGCTTGGGCGAGTCTTCCAGGAAATCCAACACCTTTGAACGCGACTTAGAATTGGCTTTGGCCTTGATTCCAATACGAAAAATCCTCTCCGGATTGGCCTGGCGATGGGCTTTTCCGAAGAGGATTCAGCAGGGTTGAAGCAATGTCGGAGCCAATCGGCCAGGGCCCCAAGTGCCTAGAGTACGCTGTCTTGCTGGTTGGCTATCTTGCGCTGGAAGCGCCCCTGGACGATGTCAACGGCTACCAAGAAGACGATCACGAAATAGAAGGTGGTCTTGGTGAGTGGATGCACCGGATTGCCAAAGAACTCGAGATGGGCGATGTGGGCTCCTTCTGTCAGCAACATGACACCCACCAGGAAGAGGATGAACATTCCCAACACTTCATAAAGGCGATTCTTGCGCAAAAAATCTGTCACCTTGTCCGACAGCCACATCATCAGCAAGCCGCCAATCACGATCGCGGTAGCCATGACCCAGAAAACATGGGTCAGCGCCATGGCGCTCAGGATCGAGTCGAAGGAAAAAACCAGGTTCATGACCACTATCATCGCGATGATGTTGCCCAATGGGCGCTCTTTCTGAACCAGTTCTTTTGGGGCTTGTGCCTTGAGGGCGATCATGTGCCAAATTTCTTTCATCGCGGTGTAGAGGATGAAGGCGCCGCCCGCCAGCACGATGAGGCTGTGGATGTTGAAGTTGCCTGCCGCGATGCCTTCCCAATTGAAGCCGATGACGGGGTCTTGCACGTAGTTGATCAGCTCGAGAAGGGCGAAAAGAAGAATGATCCGGAGAACAATGGCCACAAGGATGCCAACTCGCCGAACATAGGCCTGTCTATCGGGTGGGGCATCCCGAGATTCTAGCGAGATGTAAAGCAGGTTGTCGAAGCCGAGCACGGCTTGGAGCAACACCAGCATCAACAAAGTCATCAGGTTGGCGAGCATGGCAAGTAGGGTTTGGTTTGTAAATCAAGTTGTCCGCGAAACTATGGATTTCCGCGGTTTCATGCGTGCCAGGTTTTTGCTCAAAAGATTGTTGGGGTAGCCATTGGGTTATGCCTTGAGACTGCCATAGAACCACTGCTCTCCTTTTTGGGCGGCCCGATCATCGGCAAAATGAAAACCCGCCCCTCCGATGGAACGGAGTGGGCGGGTTTATCGTGAGCCTCCAACGGGAATCGAACCTGTGTCTTCCGATTACGAATCGGGTGCTCTACCCCTGAGCTATGGAGGCCTTGCGGCTAAGCGGGCGCTAATGTACGAAAATCCCAAATACTTCCAAAATTTCTTTCCGAAAATTGTTCGCGCATCAAGGCTTGGAAGCGCCGGGGGCTGCGGCTTGAAGGGTGCCAGGCGCGCTGGCCGCCTCAAGGTTGGCCAAGGACGAAGTAGTCGAGCCTTTTGAGGACGGGGTCGATTTCGGCGAATTTCACCACGAGGTATTCGGCTTCGTCGTTGAAGCGGACCCAGACCTGGTCGAAGTTGGTGCTTCCGTCCGGTTGGGCGATCAGGTGGCCCTCCAACTGGTTGGAGAGGCCGTGCCGGTTGCGGACTTCGAGGACGAAGTTGGGGCGAGCCTTGTCGAGCGAGTCTTTCTGGTGGCTGGCCAGCTCGGCTTTGGCGGCGTAGCCGATGGTCGTGAAGTAGGTCAGGTAGCGGCGCAGCGCTTCCGTGTCGGGGTTCGCGGGGCGCTGGCCGAGGTGGTCGGTCAGTTGGAAGGCATCGCCGCTCCAATCGACTCGGAATGAGGCCGCCGAGTCGGGCCAATGCTGGAGGCTGATGCTCAGGATCTGGTCGGGCAGGTAGTTGAGCAGGGTGTTGTCGCGCCAGAGGTACTCGTCGGGGCTGAAGTTGGTCCGCAGGTCGTTGGCGAATCCGGGGACGTAGAACAGCAGGGGCTGCTCGTTTTCGGGGAGGGTCATGTAGGTGGCCGACTTCTGGGCGTTGGTCTTGCCCACCCAGAAGTTCCGGATGGCGCGGTCGCGCTGGTCGAAGATCTCGACTTCGAGGCGTTCGCTCTCGAAGGAGGCGCGCACGGCTTCGCGCTCGGACTCGGGCACAGGGGCTTTGAGGCTCAGGTTCGCCATGATGCGGAAGAAGACCTGGATGGCGCCGTTTTGCGCCTGGAGGTTCTGGTTGAGCTCCCACCCGCCAGCGGAGCGCCGCAGCTCGAGCTCGCGATCGAGCGATGGCTGGCGGAGCACGACGCGGTGGATGCGCGTGGTGTCGGGCAGACGGATGGAATCGGCCTGGAGGCCGATGTCGTCGGAGCGCCGTTGCCAGAAGACGAACGCGGCCGCCCCGAGGGCCAGGGCCAGCGCGAGGTAGAGCCAGGCTGTTTTGCTTTTCATGGGCTGGGGTTTTGCCGCGGTGCGCGGGGAAGGCCAAAGTTAGTCAAGCCGTTTCCTATTCGCAAATCCGCCGGGCCGTCTGGCGGCGGGGCTTGGGCATCGCCAGAAAAGAAAGCCGCCCCGGCGGCTTGGCTGGGGCGGCGATGGGTTTTTCGGGAGTGGCGTCAGCCCTTGTAGGCTTCGTCTTGGACGATGTAGGCCAGTATCCAGGAGAACTCGCCCGTGCTGACCTTCGAGCCGCAGTAGCCGCATTCGGCCGCTTGGCCCATCTTGTCGTTCGGGGCGCCGCAGTTGGGGCAGGACTTCAGGTCCACGTTCATCTTTTCGACGCTCGAGCGCCGGACGAAGGTCCAGTACTCGCTGAAGAAGCGGTCTTGGCGGTCGTTTCCGCCGACTTTCTTGCCTTGCCGATCCACCACGAAGTCCTTGCATTGGGCGAAAATGCGCGCCGTGACGGCCTCGTAGAAGCGGTCGGTCTCGACCTGGACGATCTCGACCTGCTTGATGCGGATGTCCTCCAGCTTGTTGCGCAGGCCGCCCGCCTGGTAGGCTTGCATCCAGAAGCTGTAGGCCTCGTAAAGGCGGTCGCTCACCAGGTGGCGGATGTCTTGCCACTGGTTCCCGGACCAGGCCTTGTAAAGTTCCATGAACACGGGTTGGGCCACCTGGGCCTCGAAGGCGGACTGGAAGGCGCCGGCGCTGCTGCCGTGGGCCGAGGCCAGGGCCTCGATGTGCCGCGGCAGATCGGGGTGCTTGAGCGTGGGCCAGTTGGTGCCGACCTCGGGGGCGTAGTGCGCCAGGCCTTGCACGTTCAGCGATTCCTGCTTCAGGCGGTTGCGGCTTTGCAGCGCCCACTGCGACTTGCCCGCCTCGATGAAGGTGCCGCAGTGCTGGCACTCGCCGCTGTCGGCGAAATTGGCCGTGGCGCCGCAGTTGGGGCAGGCCAGCTTCTGCATCTTTTGCGGTTCCTGCGAGAGGATGCCCTCCTGGCGGGCCAGGGTCCAGCGCTCGGTGCTCAGGATGCGCACCGCCGAGCCGGCCGGGTTGACCAGCGTGTAGTTGGCCTCGAACTCCACCTCGGCGAGGTCTTGGCCGCCCTGCGCGTGGAGCTTCACCAGCGTGATCCCACCGATGACCACTTCCTGCACCCGGTTGTTGTTGGCTCCTTTGAGGGCCTCGTCATAGACCCGCGGGCTCAGGAAAGGCCGCAAGTTCTTGAACTCCGGCCGGCCGGCGTGGTGGTAGAACTGGTGGAACAAGGAGTAAGAGAAATCCAGGAAGAGGGTCTTCGAGAAGTTCGGGTCGCGCTCGCGAAGCCTGCGCATCGAGTTTTCGAGCGTGTCGATCTGCCGCACCATGTTCGAGCGCGTCAGGCCCGAGGAGATGGTCTGCGTGTCCTGCGCCCGGCGCTTGTGCTTGAGGTAGTACACCACCAGGATGACCAGCACCAGCGGAATCGAGACCTGCGGTGGAAGCTCCATCAAGAGGATGATGATCAGGTCGAAGAGCAAACCATCGCCGCTGCTGCTGCCTCCGCCCGAGTACCCGCCCCCTCCGCCGCCGCCCGAGTAGCTGTGGCCGCCGCCCGGACGGGCCAGGGCCAATTCGGGCAGGAGCACGGCCACCGCGGCGAAGAGGAAGGCCAGCAGGAAGATCAATCGTTGTTTGTCGTTCATTTTCATGGCGCGATGGGCTTAAAGTTCAACATCCAGGTCGTTCGGCAGCTCGTTCTCGTCGTCAGGCAAGATGGGCATCTGTTGGGCAAAGACCAGCTTGCTTTGGCGAATGGCCTCCAGCACCTTGGCCCCTGGAGCCTTGCCGCGCAGGGCGTCCTCCATCGTCTGGCGGAAGGCCTCCCAGTCTTCGGCCGCGATGCTCGCCTGGGCGCCCTTGTCGGCCACCACGTAGGCCATCTTCTCGAACTGCGAGAGGAAGACCAGCACCCCGACCCCGTCGCGCGTCCGGTGCATCCCGGCCTTCTGGAAGAGGGCTCGGGCCATGATCTCGACGTTGCGGCGCATCTCCTTCTCGTTGGCCAGCCAGCGCTGCGTCGGCGTGGCCCAGAACGCCATCCCGAAGGCCAGCGCGCCCACCAGAACGGTCTCGAAATAGATCTTCAGGGTAGTGAACTCGTAAGGCATCAGCATGAACAGGCTGAAGGCCAGAAGGCTGAACACCGCTGCCCAGATCCAAGGCAGGTTCGCGTAGTTCGCCGAGCGGACTTTGGCCATGACCACGAGCTCGACCGACGAGACCGACTCGATGCTGGAGATGGTCTCATGGAGTTGGATTTTGAAGGCTTCATCGAACTGTTTCATGGGAATCGGTTTTGGCGGGCAAGACATTGCTCCCACAAAAATAAGACTTCGCGGCGCTTTTCAAAGGAGACGGTAAATTTTTCAGCCCTTTCGCCCCGGCCAAGGCCTCCCGTTCTCAAAATTGGGCAGGCCAAAGCAGGCGGAATCCTTCCGGGCGCACTGTCCCGGAAATCCGCATTTCCTGGACCCTGGCCGCCAAAACAGGCCAGGGCTCGCCCAAAGCGGCGAGCGCCTGCTCATAACAAGTTGCTTTCAAAGTTGAAGTATCCGAACGCAGCTTGACATAAGATGTCAGGGCTACGCCCCTTTTGAGGGTGCTGTGGCGTCGCGTTGCTACGAAGATGTCAGGGCTACGCCCCTTTTGGATGCCTGGGCTTCGCCGAGAAAGCCCTGAAGGGGCGAAATATCCTAGCGATGGGTGAAGCCCATCGAGAACAAGCCACCCAACAGCCCAGCCCTGAAGGGGCGCAATAATCCAGCGATGGGCATTGTCAGAAATGGGGGCTTGGGACATTGCATCCCGAAAGCAACCTGGTATGACAAGCTCGCTATCAAAGCATTACGACACCTGGAGCGAAGACAAGATCAGCCAAAGGCAGCGGCAATTGGCCAAGGAGGCCCAGTCCATTTGGCGAATGCTCATATGAGCTTGGCCGAATCCGGCCTCGGCGCGTCGGCGCATCCTGGGTCGTCGAGGGCCGGGGCGCCGGGCGCGGGGGCCACGAACTCGAAGCCCATCAGGAGCATGTCGTCCACCTGCTCGTGGATGCCCATCCAGTCGTCGACGCGGTCCGCGAGCCAGGGGCCTTGCGCCCGCGTCTCGAGGGCCTGGGCTTCGAGCAGGGCGGCTTTGAGGCCCTTGCTCATCCACTTGCGGCCCTGGGCGCCGCCTTGCTGGTCTTGTATCCCGTCCGAGAGCAGGTAGAAGCGGTCGCCGGGCAGAAGGTCCACGCGCTGGCTCCGGAACGGCTTCTCGCGGAGGTAGATGCCGATGGGGTTCTTGTCGGGCCTGAGGGTGTAGAGGGTCCTGCCGTTGGCCTGGACGGCCTTGGGGTCGTCGGTGGGCGGCGGGGCGGCGCTGTCGCGGACGAGCAGGAGCGGGTTGTTGGCCCCAGCGAACTCGAGCCAGCCGAGCTGGGTGTGCAAGATGCAGAGGGCCAGGTCCATGCCGTCCTGCGACTCGCCGTCCTTGCCCGACTGCCTGAGGGCGGCCTTGACGCGGCCTCGGAGCTCCTCGAGGACCTCTGAGGCGCGGAAGGCGATGCCGGTGGCGGCCAGCTCGTTGAGGAAGGTGATGCCCAGCATGCTCATGAAGGCGCCGGGCACGCCGTGGCCGGTGCAGTCGGCCGCGACGATGACCACCACCGGGCCCAGGGTCTTCATCCAGTAGAAGTCGCCCGAGACGATGTCGCGGGGGCGGAAGAGGATGAAGTGCCGGGGCAGAAGGGCCGAGACCTCGTCGGGCGCGGGCAGCACGGCGTCCTGGATGCGCTTGGCGTATGAGATGCTGTCCAGGAGCTGGCGGTTGGTGTGCGAGAGCAGGTCCCGCTGGGTCTCGATTTCCTCCTTCTGGCGGTTGATATCTCGGGTGCGCTCCTTGACTTTCCGCTCCAGCTCGCGGTTGACCCGCTCTTGCAGGCGCTGGTTCTCCTCCAGTTGGCGGACGATCTGCCGCTGGTCCTCCTCGTGGACGCGTTCCTGCCGGACGCTCAGCCCGATGCTGAAGAGGATGAACTCCACCATCAGCCCGGTCTGGAAGTAGATCGTGTCGAGCGCGATGAAGCCCATGGCGCCCAGGATGGTGATCAGGCCGCCGACGAAGAAGGCCAGCATCCCCAGCAGGAAATACTTGACCTCGGGAAGCCGGAGGTGCAGGCCCGAGGCGATGACCAAGATGGACACAGGCATTAGCAGGGAGTAGAAGATGTTGTTGAACACCCTGTCGTAGAGCCAGTGGTTGTTGAAGATCCAGTAGATCTGCATGATGCTGAAGGCGATGCCGAAGCGCAGGAAGCCTACCACGAGGCGGTTGATCCGAGGCGAGTGCTCGGGGGTGAGCAAGAAGAGCCGTGAAAAATCCATGTAAACAAGCAGCCCCGGTATCAGCACCCAGATGCCGAACAGCGTGGCGAAGGGATGCCACTGGAAGAAGACCTCGAGGTAGCGCCCCGTGTTGAGGAAGAAGTAGGAGAAGATGCTCATGTAGCCGATGTAGAGCAGGTACATGCGCTCGCGGCGGCGGAGCCAGCGGGCCAGGTTGAACAGGAGCAGCATCCAGAGCAGCCCTTGGAAAACGCCCTGGCTCAGGTGCTTCATGTTCTGGTGGTCGATGAAGGCGGGGTGGGGGATGAGCTTGAAGTCGGTGGGGATGCCGATCTTCATGTCGTTGCGGGCCAGGATGAGCAGCCGGCGGCTTTGGCCCGGGTCCAGCTCGAACACGAAGGCGGGGCGCTCGCCCAGGCGCACCTGGCGCTGGCTGGCATGGACGGCCCAGCCTGCCCGCGCGAAGGGCTGGTCGTCGTCCGAGTCCAGGTCGTGCGGCAGCATGTAGTCGATGTAGAAACCCTCGAAGACCCAGCGGTCGGGACCGGCGGCCGGGGCGGTGGCCTCCAGGACGAGCCAGTGGTCGCGGCCGTGCGGAAGCTCCTGCCCCGGCTCAAGCGGCGCGAAAAGCCCCTCGCGCCAGGCCTGCCGGGCGCGGGCGGGGCTCGAGTCCGGCAGGCTGTCGGTCCAGAGCAGCAGCGCCGAGGCGGGCAGCTCGACGGCCTCCTCGGCGGGCAGGACGAACTGCGCCCTGGCGGGGAAGGTCTTCGCTATCAGGAGGATGGCCAGCAGGAACCAACGGCTCATGGCTGGGCGTTGAAGAGCTTGGCCAGGAAGGCCTCGAGCTGGCCCATGTCGGCGGGCTGGTTGCGGTAGGCCACGTACCCGTCGGGGCGGACCAGGTAGAAGCTGGCGTTGCGGGCGTTGAAGGCCTTGTGCAGGACGAAATCCTTGTCGATGTACGAAGAGCGCACGGCCTCGGGGTGCTGCGTCTGCTTGGGGTCCCACCAGAGGGCGTCGCGGCGGGCGCAGATGAGGTGGAGCTCGACCAGGCGGCCGTAGCGCTTGGTCAGGGTGCGGTGCGTGACGCGGAGGGTCTCCATCTCGAACTCGTCGGGCTCGAGGCCGGTGAACATGAACAGCTCGTGCTCGGCCCCGGTGAGCAGGTCGTAGAGGTTGCGCGAGGGGAGGTAGTCGAAGCTGAAGAGCCGGAAGTCGTCCACGCGCTCGCCGGCCCGGAGCTCGGCGCTGCCCAGGTCCTTGAAGGGCTTCCAGTCCTCGCCCACGATGGGGCTTTCGCGGTAGTGGAGCTCGATCTGGGAGAGGGTTCCCAGGATGCGGTGCTGGACCGACTGGAACCGGGCGATGATGGGGATGAGCGCGCTGCGGAGGGTCCGGAAGACGGGGTTGGTGATGCCGATCATGTGGGTGGCGGTGTCCGAGAGGGCCACGAGCTCCTCGCCGATGGGCTGGCGCTCGACCTGGTAGCTGTCGAGCAGCTCGGGCTTGGCGTGCCCGTTGATGACCAGCCCGAGCTTCCAGGCCAGGTTGTAGGCGTCCTGGATGCCGGTGTTCATGCCCTGGCTGCCGATGGGGCTCTGGATGTGGGCGGCGTCGCCAGCCAGGAAGACCCTGCCGGTCTGGTACTGCTCGGCCAGGCGCTGGTGCAGCTTGAAGTAGCTGATCCACTGGATGTCGAGCAGCGATTGGAACTTGATGTTGCGCCTGGCGGCGATCTTGGCGACGGTCTCGAGGGTGGGGCCCTGCTCCTCGGGCTTGGTCTTGAGCTCGAACATGACCCGGCTGTGGTTCTGGTCGATGGGGAAGAAGGCCGTCGCGCCTTCCTTGTGGAAGAACACGGCCAGCTCGTCCTTGGGATGCTCCCAGTTGACCTCGCAGTCGGCCAGCAGCCAGTAGGAGGGGTTCGACGCCCCTTCGAACTTGACGTCGAGCTCCTCGCGGACGCGGCTCTGGGCGCCGTCCGCCCCGACCATGTAGCTGAAGCGGGCCTTCTCGACCCGGCCGGTGGAGTCGCGGATTTCCGCTTCGACCGTGTTTCCTTCCTCGTTCAGCGAGATGAGCTCCTTGCCCCACTCCACCTCCAGCTCGTAGTCGGCCAGGTGCTCCAGCAGGATGGCCTCGGTCTTGTGCTGGGGCAGAAGGTGCAGGAACGGATACTTCGTATGCAACTGCTCGAAGGTCACGGAGACCATCTTGGAGTTGTTGTCGTAGAGGGTGATGGCCGCGCAGCGCGAACCTTGCTCGAGGACCTTGTCCACGATGCCGATGTTCTCGAACAGCTCCAGCGTGCGGGCGTGGATGGCCACTGCCCTGGACAGCCGCGAAGGGCCGTTCCCCTTGTCGATGATGCGGCAGATGACGCCGTGGCGGCTCAACTCGCAGGCCATGGCCAGGCCTGTTGGCCCGGCGCCGACCACGAGCACATGGTATTTTTCCTGATCCTCTTTCATTGGGCAATCGTTTTACACGTATGAAGATAGCAATTTTCCCCGACGGGCATCACCCGCCGCGATCATTTCGGGACCGGGACGCCCCGCGGAAGCCACAACCGGGCCCCGGTTTCGGGGCCTGGTTTTCATGGTTGTCGGAATTTTCCGTATTTTTAAGAGATACAAACGGCTCCCGACGAAGCGATGATCCCAGAAAATCCGAACGACTACTTCAAAATACAGATGAGCCAGGCCGATTTCAACCGCCTGAGCAACTTCATCAACCAGGAGTATGGCATCAAGCTGCCGCCCTCGAAGCACATCATGCTCCAGAGCCGCCTGCACAAGCGGCTCCGCGAGCTGCGCATGCGCAACTTCAAGGACTACATCGACTACGTCTTCAGCCAGCAGGGGCGCTCCACCGAGCTGATCCACATGATCGACGTGGTGAGCACCAACAAGACCGACTTCTTCCGCGAGCCCTCGCACTTCGAGTTCATGAACCGGGTGCTGCTGCCCCGGGTCGCGGCCGAGAACCCCAGGGCCTTCCTGCGCGTCTGGAGCGCAGGATGCTCCAGCGGCGAGGAGCCCTACACCATCGCCATGGTCCTGAGCGAGTTCAGGGCCGCCCACAACGGCCTGGACTTCCACATCCTGGGCACCGACATCTCCACCCAGGTGCTCCAGGCGGCCGCCAACGCCACTTACAAGATGGACAAGGTCGAGCCGGTGCCCCTCGAGCTCAAGCGAAAGTACATGCTCAAGAGCAAGGACAAGGACAACCCCCAGGCCCGCATGGCCCCGTCCATCCGCGCCAAGGTCACCTTCGAGCGGCTCAACTTCATGGACCCCGCCTACCAGGTCGGCGCCCCCTTCGACATCATCTTCTGCCGAAACGTGCTCATCTACTTCGAGCGCGACGTCCAGGAGCAGGTCATCCTCAAGCTCGCCGACAGGCTCAAGCCCGGGGGGACCTTCTTCATGGGCCATTCCGAGTCCATCACCAACATGAAGGTGCCCCTGGCCCAAATCCAACCCACGATCTTCAGGAGAACCTGAGGAAAACAAAAACCCCAAAATGGAAAACAACGAGACCAACCTGCAATCGGCGAGCCTCCGCCAGTTGCTCAACGAGGTCAACCAGAGGGTCTCCAAGCACATGGTGGCCCTGGAGGAGGCCTCCCGCCTCAACGAGGAGCTCAAGCTGCTCAACCAGCGCCTCGAGGATTCCGAGAAGCTCAAGTCGCACTTCCTCTCCAACATCCGCAACCAGATCATCAACCCCTTCGCCTCCATCCTGGGCCTTTCCGAGAACATCACCCGCGTCAAGGAGAGGCCCGAGAACTGGAAGCGCGCCAAGCACATGGCACGCCTCATCTTCGACGAGGCCTTCAACCTCGACTTCCAGCTCAGCAACATCTTCGCCGCCGCCAAGCTCGAGGCCGGAGACACCCACCCCGAGATCGTCCGGGTCAACCTCCTGGAGCTCACCAAGAGCACCATACAGGCCTTCCGCCACAAGTGCCTGCAAAAGGAGATGACCCTCGAGCTGCGCCTCGACCTCGACCAGCCCGAGGCAAAGGCCTTCACCACCGACCCCATCAAGCTCAAGGTCATCCTGGCCAACCTCATCAGCAACGCCGTCAACTTCAGCAACGCCTCCAACACCATCGACATCGAGGCCTCCCTCCGCGACGGATGCTTCATCTTCTCGGTCCGCGACAGGGGCATCGGCATCGCCCCCGAGGACCTCAAGGTCATCTTCGACCGCTTCAAGAGGCTCAACCCCGACATCAACTCCATCCACCAGGGGCATGGCCTCGGGCTGTCCGTGGCAAAGGCCATGCTCGACATCCTCGACGGGCGCATCGAGATCGAGAGCCGAAGGGGGCACGGGTCCTTCTTCTGCATCAGCATCCCCCAAAATCATCGCCTGGCCGAGCCCAAGGGCTTCGAACAGTCGGACGACGGTGAGGAATTCCTCTTCGACGACTTCGAAAAGTTCTGAGCAATGGAAGAATATCCCGTCCATTTCCTCTATCCGGCGGCCATCTTCGTCGCGCCCAAGCCCTATTTCATCAAGACCATACTCGGCTCGTGCGTGGCCGTCTGCCTTTGGGACGCCAAGAACCGGATCGGAGGGATGAACCACTACATGCTGCCCCTCTGGAACGGCCAGGGCCTGGCTTCGCCCAAGTACGGAAACATCGCCATCGCCAAGCTCCTGGAAAAGCTAATCTCCAGCGGCGCCCAGCGCGAACACATCGTCGCGAAGGTCTTCGGCGGAGGTGAGGTCATCGAGACCGAGCAGTCCAACTTCTTCATCGGCGAGCGAAACGCCCAGTTGGCCACCGAAGTCCTGCGGACCGAGAAGATCCCCATCCGTGGCGAAAGCCTCCGCGGAAAGCTCGGCCGGAAGATCATCTTCAACACCTTCACCGGTGAGGTCAAGATGAGGTACATCAAGAAAAACAACACCTGAGACACGCGATGACCCAATCCTCAAAAATAAAGGTCCTCATCATCGACGACTCCGCCGTCATCCGGCAGACCCTCACCGAGATCATCGAGTCCGACCCGAGGCTCTCCGTCATTGGCACGGCCTCCGACCCCTTCATCGCCGCCAAGAAGATGCAGGTGGAAGCCCCGGACGTCATCACCCTCGACATCGAGATGCCCCGCATGGACGGGCTGACCTTCCTCCGCAAGATCATGAGCCAGCATCCCCTGCCCGTGGTCATCATCTCCAGCCTCTCCGAAAAAGGCAGCGAGACCGCCCTGCGCGCGCTCGAGTACGGCGCCACCGAGGTCATTACCAAGCCCGCCGTCCACAACAAGCTCTTCTACGAGGAATCCAAGATCGCCATTTGCGACGCCATCCGGGCCGCCGCCCTCGCGCGGCTGCCTTCGCGCAGGCAGCTCGCCGCCCCGCGCCCCGCCCCGGCCGTGACCCCCAAGCTCTCGGCCGATGTCATCCTCCCCAAGGGCACGCTCTCCAGCAGCATGATCAAGACCACCGAGCTCGTCGTGTCCGTGGGCGCCTCCACCGGAGGCACCGAGGCCCTGCGCGAGTTCCTCGAGGCCATGCCCGTGGACTGCCCCGGCATCGTCATCGTGCAGCACATGCCCGAGATGTTCACCAAGTCCTTCGCCAACCGCCTCGACCAGCTCTGCCGCATCCACGTCAAGGAGGCCGAGGACGGCGACACCATCCTCCGCGGGAGGGCCCTGATCGCCCCGGGAAACAAGCACATGCTCGTCAAGCGGAGCGGCGCCCGCTACTTCGTCGAGGTCAAGGACGGCCCCCTGGTCAACCGCCACCGGCCTTCGGTCGATGTCCTCTTCCGCTCCACGGCCCGCTACGCCGGGGCCAACGCCATCGGCATCATCATGACGGGCATGGGCGACGACGGCGCCAAGGGCCTGCTCGAAATGCGCGAGGCCGGAGCCCGCACGGCCGCCCAGGACGAGCGCACGTGCGTGGTCTATGGAATGCCCAAGGAGGCCGTCAAGCTCGGCGCCGCCCAGCACATCCTCCCCTTGCAGCGCCTGGCCGGCTTCGCCTGCGGCCATGCCCACTGAAAGGGCCGCCGCGCCCGAGGCAGGCAATGGAAAAGGCCCGGCGGGAAGCACTTCCCGCCGGGCCTTTGGGCATGGACCTTGGTGGCAAGGCCCCGCTCAGGGCAGGATCTCGCTCAGCTTGGCCTCCAGCTCGGCGCCGCGGAGGTCCTTGGCGATGATCACGCCGTCCTTGTCGATCAGCACGGTGTGCGGAATGGCGCTCACGCCGTACAGCGCGGCCGCCGAGCTGGCCCAGCCCTTGAGGTCCGAGCAGTGGCTCCAGGTCAGCTTGTCCTCCTCGATGGCCTGCGTCCAGTTGGCTTGCGCCTCGTCGAGCGAGACGCCCAGGATCTCAAATCCTTTGCCCTTGAACTTCTCGTACATGAGCACCACGTTGGGGTTCTCGTTGCGGCAAGGCACGCACCACGAGGCCCAGAAGTCAACCAGCAGGTATTTCCCGCGGAACGATTCGAGCGAAACGTCCGTGCCGTCGGGCGACTTCAGGGTGAAGTTGGGGGCAACGCTGCCGATCTGCACCTTGGCCAGCACGTCCATGCGCTTGACGATGTCCTTGCCGTAGAGCGAGGCGGCGCTCTCGGGGCTCATCGCGTCGACGACCTTCTCCAGGTCGGCGAACTCGAACATGTGGAAGTTGGCGCTGGCCAGGAAAGGGCCCACGAAGTTGGTGGCGTTGGCCAGGGCGTCGTCCTTGACCATCTGCGCTTGTTGTTGCTGGAGCGTGTTGAACTCCTCCTCGCTGGTCTTCATCACGGCCTCGTCGCCCGACATGGAGGCCTCTTGGTACCGCATGTACGCGGCTTCCATCTTGCCCTCGAGCTCTGCCAGGCGGGTCATGTGCTGGGCCAGCAGGCCATGCGTGGCCGAGCCGGTTACCTTGGGGTTGGCGAAGTTGTCAGGGTTCAGCTCCACCTGGATTTTGCCTTCTTCCATGAAGATGCCCGCTTGGGTGCGCGTGCCGGGGATCACCAGGTACATCACCTCCGGCTCCGTGATGGGGCCCTGGAACGTGAACTTGTCTTCCACGATGGTGACCTTGCCCACCTCGGCGAAGGTTTCGCCTTGTTGGCGGACCAGCGCCAGCTCGCCTTCCAGGCCGGCCGCGCTGCCTTCGATCAGGAACGTGCCCGCGGGGACGGCGGTGGATTCGGCGGTGGGCTCATTTTGGCAACTGCCCAAAAGCAGTCCTGCCGCGATCAGAAAAAGAAATTGCTTCATTGTGTTGATTTGAAATTTTTGAAAAGAAATACTTTGGCGCGAAGGTACAATTTTCCGCTTCATCCTCTCGCGATGGCCCGCAAGCCGCTCATGGGCAGTCGAATGGCTCATCCGACTGGGGCAGGTTGGGCCGGAGGCGGTAGGCGAAATGCCACCACTCGGAGGTGATGCCCCGGAAGCCGTGCCGCTCCATGACCTCGCGCAGCAGGTCCCTGTTCGCGCGGAACTCCGGGCGGAGCCCCGCGTAGGCGAAGCGCGATTCGGGCCCGAAGTGGTCGAAGTCCGTGCCCATGTCGAGCGGCTGTCCCTCCAGGGTCTCCAGGCTCAGGTCAACGGCTCCGCCCCGGTTGTGTACCGAGCCGGCGCCGTCCGGGTTGGCCAGGTAGGTCGGGTTCGGGAAGACCGCCCACATCTGCCGCTGCACCGAGAGCGGGCGGTAGCAGTCGAACAGCCGGATGCGCAGCCCCAGCGCCTCGAAGTCGGCGTTGGCCCGCAGCAGCGCCTGGGCCACCTCCCAGCGCAGCAGGCAGAGCGGGCAGTCATAGACCGCGATGCCCAGGAAATTGTCCTGGGTCGCGTAGCGCATGTCGAGCGCGAAGCCGTCCGAGAGCTCCTCGATGTCCACGAACGTGTCGGGCGAGGGCTCCCAGTAGAAGACGCCCACCGCGCCCAGGTCCAGCTTGCCCTTCGCCGGGACGGCGAGCAGCGAGAGGCTGTCCGCCTGCGCGGGCTGCCCCGCCGCATCCTGCCGCCACAGGCCTTCTAGCCGAAGCGCCTGGCCCTCGGCGCGCCATTGGCCCTCGAAGCGGGCCTCGTGCGGGGCGTCGCCCTCGCGCCACGAGTTCCGCAGGCGGAACCGGCCCGAGGCCTCGAAGACCAGCTCGCGCACGATCAGCTCGCGCCCCTGCTCGCCCGCCTTGGTGGTGCGGAAGCCCTTGCCGATCGGCAGGCCAGGCGGGCCTTCCTGCCGGCCTGCCGAATCGCCAACCGCGGCCGCCCGCGCCGGAAGCGCCTGGCCCTCCGGGCCCAGCAGCGCCAGCCCGCCGACGCGCACCCGCGCCAGGGGCGACTCCAGGAGCAGCTCGTCGAAGTAGTGCCCCGGCTCGCGGTTGGGGATGAGCAGCGGGTGGCAGGCGTTTTCCAAGACCAGCTCCACGCTGCGGCACCAGCCGCCCAGCGGGATCTCGAGGCCCTCGGCCACGCGCTCCTGCCCATCCACCCGCAGCCGCCAAAGGGCGCCCTCCAGGTCCGGGCTGTCCCACCGGAGGCCCCGCAGGTAGGCCGAGTCCGCAAGCCGCAGCTCGATGCGGCTCAGCATGCCTGCGCCTTCCGGCATCTCCCACAGGGTCAGCGGATCGCCATCCAAAAGAAATTCGGCTTGGCGGCTGTCCACCCGTGTTCCGTTGAGCCAGAGCTCCACCTCCAGGCTATCAACCGTCAAGATTTGTTCTTCCGCTTGATTTTCTGTTATTTCTTGGGAGGATGTCGGATCGGCGCAAGCGGAGATAATCGACACGAGCAGGAGCATTACCCCAAAAAATAAAAGAGAGGACGTGGGAAAAATACCAAAATACTTATCTTTGAAAAAACTTTCTCCCCGCATTGTCGCAACGTGTTGGAACCTGATGAACGACTCAAGATGAAAAACGCGAATGTACGGTTTTCCGAAGGTCGGAGGCCTAGGCGTCCCGATAACTTCCTGCGCGTGTTGGTCTTCGCCAACTTCGCGCTTTTCGTGGCCCTGCTGGCCTTCTGGCTGGGCCGAGGCGGCGGCACGCCCGCGCCCGAAGGCGCCGAAACCGAGACCCCGGCCCAGCAGCCTCCTGCCCAAGCGCCTGTCGCGAATCCGGACCCGCTGGTGCTGGTGGCGCCCTTGGCCGACCAGCGGGCGCCCATCGCCCGGGCCGAGCTCGAGGTCCTGCTGGCGGCGGGCCTCGTCGGCCTCCACCCCGATGCCGATGCCGAAGCAGATTTTTTTTTGACCTGCGCCTGCTCCCGCGCCTGAACAAGCCCGAGCCGCCCAGCGGCCAACTGGCCCTGTTCCCCCTTTCGCGGGTGGATGTCCGCTGCCAAGTGGTGAGCCTCGACAGCCTCGACTTCTGGGACCTGCCCCGCGCGTACTGCCAGCGCCTGGGCCAGCACTGCGCGCCCGACTTCGACGACGGCTTCGACCGCCTGATGATCACCGGCGTGAGCGCCATCACCCGAGGCTTCGGCCGCTCCACGGAGCGGCATGGCGTCGAGCACATGTGCCAGCCCATCGCTCCACAGTTCCAAGGATTCGACTACGTCCACCTTTCGCACGAGGTCAGCATGGCCGAGCCCTGCTCCTACGCCACCGACCCCGAGCGCCCCTGGCGGTTCTGCGCCAAGGTCGAGCACATGCGCCTGCTCAAGCTGCTGAACGTCAACGTGGTGGAGCTTACCGGCAACCACAACCTCAACTACGGCCCACAAGCCTACGCCCGCACCCTGGAGTGGTACGAGCAGAACGGCATGGCCCACTACGGCGGCGGCCGCGACCTGGCCGAGGCCGAGCGCCCGCTGGTTCTGACGCTGGGCTCCGGTCGGCGCGTGGCCTTCCTGGGCTACAACGCCTTCTGCGGGGCGATGGACTGCTCCGAGAACGGCGGCCCCGGCGCCAATCCCTACTCGCCCGAGAAGGCCACCCGCCAGATCCGCTTCCTCAAGGACAGCCTCGCGATCGACTTCGTGGTGGTGTCCGTCCAGCTCGAAGAGCGCGCCGCTTTTGAGCCGAGCATCGCCCAGCGGCGCATCCTCCGCCACCTGGCCGACGCCGGGGCGGACCTGGTCTTCGGCTCGCAGGCCCACCAGATGAATCCCGCTGAGCTGCGGGGCAAGGTGCCGATCTTCTACGGACTGGGAAACTTCCTCTTCGACCAGCTCCACCGCGAAAGCCTGCGCATGGGCTACCTTTTGCCCTGCCTGCTGCACCAGGGCCGCCTGCTGCAGATCCGCCCCACGCCCATCTTCGCCGACGACCACTGCCGCCCCACCTTGGCCGAGGGCGACCGCCACAAGCGGATCATGGACATCTTCTTTTCGATGTGGTAGCCCATGCCCATTCGCATTCAAGGGTGATGGATTGCCTTGAAGACTAGCCCAAACCCGAAGGAGTGCCATGATTGTAGGAAGCGGAGCCAGGCCAAAGAAGAGAACCTCGTGAAATTATCCTCATCGGGAGCAAGAGCCAGACAATGCCACCCCTTCGAGGTCCCACGCTATCGCGCGCCTGGCTGGCTACAAAAATTCCATCCCTTCGGGATCTGGCCGGCATCTTCCAAATTTCGCAGGATGCCGACGGTTTGTATTTATCACCACCGAAAGCAACTTGGCATAAGACCATATTTTTGGATAAAGCCTTAATAGAAAGCCCATTGGCGGAATCAGAATGACCTTATTCCCTTATTTTGCCCCATGCAAAACCCAGCTTTCGCGGCTCAACGACTCGCCCGCCAGCTCAAAAGAGAATCGCCCAAGCGCTTGTCTTTCAGCTTAAATTTGTATATTTGGCTATTGTCAATTCACCCGCCCCTATGAACAGGCTACGCTTCAAAATCGCGAATTTCCAGGGCCAATGCCGGCTGCCGAACTTCCCAAACCTGTCGTTTGGAATTTTGACGGATTAACGGGGCTTCTGGAGTTGCGCATTTGATTCGTACCTGCCCAACGGTGCTTTTGGGTTGGAATGGGGATGGAGGAAGCAATGACCTTGTCATCAATTTTAAGACAAAACTTAAAACATTAAAACGATGGAAGTTTACAGAAGCAAATATTTGTACTTGGTTTATTGGGAAGACCATAGCTTAATGGAAATGAATTGGTTGCCCGAAACCAAAAACATTAACGACGATGAGTATAAACAAGAATTTTTGAATTATCTTGAAAAAATGCTTGCCTATAAAGCCAAGAAAGTTATCCCTGATACAAAGGAGTTCTTTTTTACAGTAACTGTTGAATTGCAAGAATGGACTAGTCATACCATTTTTCCATCGCTTGTAGAGAGGGGCTTGGCAAAGGCAGTAGCCTTTGTTATGCCTGAAGAGTTGATAACACAACTTTCAATAGAGCAAGCAATGGAGGAAGGTGATGGTGTAAAATTTATAACCCGCTATTTTGACAATAAGGAAGAAGCCAAAAAATGGATTCTTCCTTTGTGAGAACGACACAAAAAACCAATCACAACATTATGTTTGCGAAAAAGCGGGATGATGTGCGTGTTCAGGCTTTTGTGCTTTCTATAAAAATGTGCGTAGGGCAAGGATTTGCTTTTTTATCCCGCCCTTCGCAAACATTCTTCCATTGACAACTTGTAAAATTTAGAGACAACATCCAATACATAGACAATTGGTGTGTCCATCACTTGCCAGAATTTCTACGAAGGCAATCTTTGCAGATAGGGTGATAAGACCTCTTTTTTGGGTAAAACCTTAGTAGAAAGTCAATTGGCGGAATCAAAATAACCCTATAACCAATTGCTTTCGATGTTGAACTATCCGAAGCATCTGTTCCCGACAAAATCGGGCTGCTCCGCTCATCCCGAAGGGATTGAATGTGGATAGCAAATGGTATTAGATGCCAGGGCCACGCCCCTTTCGAACGTGCGGCTTTGCCGCGAAAGCCCCGAAGGGGCGCAATATTATAGCGATGGGTGAAGCCCATCGAGAACAAGCCACCCAACAACCCAGACCTGAAGGGGCGCAATAGGCTTGCGGCGGGCATTGTCAGAACGGCCCGAATTTGTCGGGGAGTGGGGGCTTGGGAAATTGCTCCACCGAAAGCATCTTGGGCCTCAAAATCCCCTTTGGGCCAGATTGTCAAGCAGTTGGGTGTAGAAGGGCAGTGCCCGGAAGGCGCCCTGGCGCACGCGGCCCGTCATCTCGAAATGCGAGACGCCCCGCAGGATGCCGCCCAACTCTCCCCAGCGGGCCGACGCGACAGCCACGACGCCATCGCCGGGGCCTTCGAGCGGCCCGAGCCAGGCTTGCTTGGCGCGGTTGTAGGCCGAGGGGTGGAGCGGCCCCAGCTCGGCGGCGAAGCTCTGGTAGAACACGCCCGGACGGTCCGGCACCTGGGCGTTGAAGGCCAGCATCGCCTCCGGGCTGAGCTCGCGCACGGCCTCCTCGACGCGGGGCCCGCGGTCGCCCGCCAGGCGCGCGTACAGCCCGACAAGCCCGCGGGCCGTCGGCAGAAGGGCGTTTCCTTCGAGGAAATCGAGCGCGAGCCGGGCCAGCGAAGCTCCGAGGTGGGGAGTGGAGAGGGTGGTGAGCGAGGCCACGCGCTCGGCCATGCCCAGGTGGCTGACCATCCAGCGGGCGTCGAGCCCGCCCTTCGGGTGCGCGAGGAGGTTCAGCTTGGGCGCTCCGGTCTGGTCCAAGATCCGCACCGCGGTGGCCTTCAGGGCCGCCGCGTTCTGGGCGATGGTGCCGAAGGCGTCCTTGCCGTTGCCGTGTACGGCGTAGCCCAGTCCGCGGAGCTGCTCGGGCAGGCGGCCCCAGTAGGGCATCGCCCGGAGGTCGTCGCGGAGGCCGAGTCCGTTGACCAGCAGGATGGGGTAGCGGGTGGCCATGCCGTGGGGTCAGTCGCGCGGATGGGCCACGAAGTAGTACTCGTCGTTGCGGGCGAAGTGCTCTTCGAACTGCCTCAGGCCCAGGCCTTCCTGCGCGTTGAGGAAGCCTTTGAGGGTGCTGACGGCCATGCCCAGCCCGTTGAAAAGCTCGTGCAGGTCTTGGGCCGTGGTGCCGTAGAAGTCGCTGGCGCCCAGGCCAAATTCGAAGATGACCACGGGGCGGTGCCGGGCCAGGGTCTGGCGGGCGCCGCGGAGCACTCCGAGCTCGGCGTCTTCCACGTCGATCTTGACCAGATGGACGGCCGTTTCCGGGGGCAGAAGGTCGTCGAGGCGGCGCAGGTCCACCTCCAGGGTCTCGATGTCGGGCTCGCTGACGGCGTAGCTTCGGCGCTTGAGGCCGCTGTAGGCCGGGGCGTTGCGCACGTGCTGGAACTGGGCCTTTCCGTCGTGGTCGGCCAGGGCGAACGGCAGGATCTGGGCGCGTGCGCCAAACTGTCGGAGCAGTTGGGCATGGAGGCCTGGGATGGGCTCAAATCCCCAGTGGCGGCCCTGGGGCGCCAGTCGGAGCATGGCCTCGAGGACTTCGCCCTTGTGGCAGCCCACGTCGATGCAGTTGGAGTCTGGGCGGAGGACCTTGCGCATGACGGCCAGGGTCAGGCGGTCGTACTCGAGGTTCTTGCTCAGGTCGAGGTGGAGGAAGTTCAGGGTGGAGCGCACCCATTGCTTGAGCTTCATGGTGTTGCGTTTTGATGGGTGGCTTCGACGAAGTCGGCAAACTGGCCCAGGTGCTGGAGGCTGTGGAACTGGCAGTCGGCCAGCTCGGCCGGCTCGACGCGCTCGTGCTCCCACTCCACGGCCGAGGGCACGTGGACGGCCGTGGCGCCGATCTGGCAGACGGGCAGCACGTCGGAGCGGAGGGAGTTGCCGACCATGATGAACTCGTGGGGCCGGACGCCCTCGCGGCGGAGCAGGGCGGCGTAGGCCTGGGGCGTCTTGCTGTCGAAGATTTCGACGCGGTCGAAGAAGTGCTCGAGGCCCGAGTGGCGCAGCTTGGCCTTCTGGTCGAGCGGGTCGCCCTTGGTCAGGAGCCAGAGCGGCCAGCGGCCATGCAGGCGGCGCAGGCAGGGCTCGGCCTGCTCGATGGGCAGGGGCTTGTGCTCGAACATCCGCTTGGCGAGCTCCAGCATCTGGGCCACATGGTGCCCGCTAAGCCTTTCGGGGGCCAGGCGCGCCACCATGTCGAGGTTGGAAAGGACGAAGCCCTTGATGCCGTAGCCGAAAAATTGGAGGTTTTCGAGCTGGGCTCGCTCGAGGGCCGCCACAAGCTCGTGCCTGGGCAGGACGCCGTCGAGGATCTGGAGCGAGCGGGCCCGGGCGTCGAGGAAGAGCTGCTCGTTGTGCCAGAGGGTGTCGTCGGCGTCGAAGGCGATGACGGAGTATCGGGGCATGGCTCAGAGGTCGCGCAGGTCGAGCAGGACCTTGTCGTAGTTGTCGGGGTTCCGCAGGATCTTGAGCAGTTGGGCCGCGACGGCCTTGGGGTCGGTGAGGCTGCCATGCTCCTTGTATCCCTGGAAACGTGCCACCTCGGAGAACTCCTCGGGCTGGGTCTGGCGGATGACGTCCTGCATGGGCGTATCGACGATGCCGGGCGCGACGGAGAAGACGCGGGCGGGGTTGGCGCTGTTGTGGGTGCGCTGCTCGTGGTCGGCCACGAGGCTGGCCATGTCGAGGCCGGCCTTGGCGGCGCAGTAGGTGGCCCATGACTCGATGGGATGCCGGCCGGCTCCGGAGCTGACGTTGAGGATGACCTTGTTGCCGGCGAAACTCTTGTAGGCGCTCAGGAATCGGTTCATCAGGATGGTGGGGGCCGTGAGGTTGACGGCGTACTCGCGGGCGATCTCGACGCCCTCGCGCTTGCCCATGTGCAGGACCTGCCCGAGCGTGGCGGCGTTGTTGATCAGCACCACCGACTCGTTGCCGGTGTAGCGCGACTTGTCGAAGTGGAACTTGCTGACCTCTTCGAGCTCGGCCAGGTCGAGGAAGTAGTGCCCGTAGTTGGAGTGGATGATCTTCTTGTTTCGGCCGATGCCATAGACGAAGTTCTCGGGGCTTTCGAGCAGGGCCTTTGCCAGTGCCAGGCCGATTCCGCTGCTGGTTCCGGTGAGGTAGAAGTAGTTCTTGGGAGTCATATGGGGTTGTTTTTGTGGGTTTGTGGCAATGGCCTTTCAGGCGGAGTCCTTATCGAAGGCGGATTGGGCACCGAACTTCGAGCGCACCCATCGGGGCACGAGGAAGGCGCCGATGAAGAGGTAGGGATAGTAGGTCGCGAGCCTCCAGATCAGGGCCAGGGCCACCACCACCCCTGCCACCGGGATGAACTCGCCCAGGAACTGGGCGAAGACGAACTCGGCGAAGCCGCTGCCGCCGGGCGTGGGGCTGACGAGCATCATCAGCCACATCACCAACTGCCGGGCGAAGATAAGAAAATGCTGGCCAAGGCCGTGGAAATGCAGGCCGAAAAAGGCTATCAACATGCTGTTGACGACCCAGTAGCGGGATGTCCAGGACAGGAAGCTGGCCATGTAGGCCTTGAGCCAGAAGGAGAAGGGCTTCCGCTTGAGCTCGATGGACGAGACGATCAGGTCGTCGCCCACCTTGACCATCGCGTGCCGCCACTTGCGCAGCCAGCGCACCGAGCAGACCCGCACCAGCAGCCACTTCACGCCCCGAGGGTTCATGAAAAGCCCGTAGGCGATGAAGAGCGTGTAGAGCACCTTGATGGAGTAGCCCACCACGGCGAAGTAGAAGAACTCGTTGGCGAAGCCCAGGCCCCCGGCGTTGCCCTCGACGGCGAACAGCTCTTGCGGGCTGACCACCAGCAGCAGGATGGGGAACATGGTGATGAAGTACAGCTCGTCGAGCACCGAGGTGGCCAGGGTGATGGCCGTCGAGCGCCCCAGCGTCATGCCCTCCTTGTTCATGAACAGGACAGCCAAGGCCGTCCCCCCGACCACCGAGGGCGTAACGGCGGAGGTGAACTCCCAGAGCATGATGATGCGGAAACTCTGCCTCCAACTGAACTGGCCCTCCGAGAGCACCCGCAGGCGCATCATGTAGCCCAGGTCGCGCAAGACCATCAGGGCCATGCCGACCGCGAACCAAAGCGAGGCGGCCAGCCCCAGGTCGATCGCCCGAAAAGCCTCCGGGTTCCATTCGCGGTAGAGCATCCAGGCCACCACGCCCAGGCCAAAGGCGATGGGAATCATGATCTTGTTGGGACGGAGCTTGCGCAGCAGTTCGCTCTCGGTGCTGCCCAGTTCGGCGTTCGTGCGGTCTTGCTTGTCCAAATTCTTTGGGTTTTTATCGCGGTGTCCTCACCGCTCGTTTTTGATGCCGACAACCAGCGAGCTGTATTCGACCACGCGCCAGATGCCGTCGGGGTCTTTGCTCAGCCGCAGGGGCCTGGGGCTGTCGGCGCCCTGGGTATGGACGAACAGCTTGACCTGGCCGCTTTCGATCTCGCCACTGGAGGGATTGGTGCTGAAATGGACCCGATACGGCACTTCCGGGCTGTATTTGTTGTCGGGCGAGGCGCCCTGGAAGTAGGCCACGGCCAGTTTCGGGAACCGGTCGAGCTGCTCGCGCAGGCGGGCGAACTCGGTGCGCAGCAGGGCCTTGCCAAGGTACGCGACGGGCTCCTGGCTCGGGCTTACGGCGCTGCCCGTGGCGCAGGCGGCCAACGACTGGGCGCCCAAGGTGGCCTTGCTGGCCACCATGCCCATCGACACGATGAAGCAGGCAGCCCCGCCTTGCGGGCTTTGGCCTATCTGCTGCTGGAGGGCCAGCACATCCTCCAGGCTTTTGGGCAGGGCGTCCAGCTCGGCCCAGAAGCCGCTGCTGTCGGGCTCCGCCCCCACGCGGGCCTCGATGCTAGACCGGGGAGGCGTGCTCGGCGCCCGGACCGTGTCGATAGAGGGCTTGTCCGGGCCGACGGGTGCCGAAGGCGGAGCGCCGCACGAGAAAAGGCTTGCCAGCAGGGCCATGCCGAAGAACATCGAGGGATAACGCATCGTTTGGGGAGGTTTGGGGGGAGCTTCGAAAAGGCGAAAGAAAGGCTTTTTGGCCAATTTCCAAAACGCGCCCAGGGCCATGGCGCGACATGTCCAACGTATTTTGTCCTGAAAAATTGGGCGAAAGCGCGTTTTTGCCTCTCGGCTTTGCCGCGCCGAAAGCCGGCACGGCAAAGCGCGCCCACCCCAATGCCCATTCGGCGGGCCAGGCGGCTCGCTCGGGGCTTACCAGAGGGCGGCGGCGGGCGATCCGGGCAGGCTGAAGATCTTGATCTGGCTGGCCGGGAGCCAGATGACCTGCTCCTGGCCGCGGGGGTCGGGCAGGACGAAGGCCAGCCCGCGGGGGGCCAGCAGGAACTTGGCGGGCAGGCGATCGACCGCGGGCATCTGCCGGTTGGCCAGCTCGCGGTTGAGGATGGCCAGCCAGATGGGGCTGTCGGAGGCGGGCACGATCTGGCCCAGGGTGATGGGCTGGAGGTTGTCCAAGCGCAGGTTGAGGACCTCCACGGCGCTCATGCCCTGGCTCTCCCGGTTGGTTGCCGAAGTCTTTTTGAGCAGGGACAGGACCCTTTCGGCATGGATGATCTCGGCGCTGATGGTCTTTTCGAGCACGGGATGGACCGAATCGGAACGGAAGACCATTTCTTGGGCTTCTTGCAGGAAGTCATCGCGGAATCGGCCCAGGCAGCCGTCGGGATCGCCCACGCAGGTCATGCCCAGGTAGAAGTCGGCCAGGATCTGGTTCAGGGCGGGGGCCGTGGGGTGGGCGGGATGGTCCATGGGCAGTCGCAGCTCGACCTTGGCGTGGAACTCCCTGCCCATGGGCCGCATGTCGAGGGTGTCGCGCAGGAGCATGAGCTGCCAGGCGGGGATGTCGGGCACGGGCGAGGCCTCCAGGGGGAAGTTGAGCGTGGAGTCGGGCGAGAGCCATCGCCCGGCCAGGCGCAGGTCCGGCCCGAGCCGGGCGACCCACCTGCCGAGCATCCTGCCCTGGTCGGTCTCCACGAGCATGAGGCTGTCGCCCCGCAGGCTGCCTTCGAGGCGGGCCGCGCGCGGCTGTCCCTCGCGGCGGCATTGCCCCACGACGGCCACGCCCTCGATCTTGAGCGAGAGGCTCAGGGCGGCGGGCTTGTCGGGCAGGACCAGTTGGCCGGCCCATCGGCCATCGAGCCAGAGGATTTCGCTGGAGGGCAGCCTTTGCGTTTCGGGTTTGTCGCCACGGGCACGGCGGGGCCCTTCGGGGCCGGAGGTGGGCTGGCAGGCCAGCAGAAGCAGGGACAGCAGCCAAAGGGTTACGAGCTTTTCCATGCTGAAAGTTAAGAAAAAATGCCGACATCGGCCAAGGCCCCTGGCCAGGAGCTCGCCATGCCCCGGTTTGCTTTCCCGCCGAATCTTGCTACTTTTGGTGGCTTTAAGGCCAAAACCTACGTTTAAGATTCGCCATGGCTCAAGACAACAACGGCGCCCCCTCCCAAGACAAGCCCGAGATGCACAACGTCCGGCACCTCTCGGGCATGTACGAGAACTGGTTCCTCGAATACGCCTCCTACGTCATCCTCGAACGCGCGGTGCCCCACCTCCACGACGGCCTCAAGCCCGTGCAGCGGCGCATCCTGCACTCGATGCGCCGCCTCGACGACGGCCGCTACAACAAGGTGGCCAACATCATCGGCCACACGATGCAATTCCACCCGCACGGCGACGCCTCCATCGGCGAGGCCCTGGTGCAGCTCGGGCAGAAGGACCTGCTGATCGACACCCAGGGCAACTGGGGCAACATCCACACCGGCGACAGCGCCGCCGCGCCCCGCTACATCGAGGCCCGGCTCTCGAAGTTCGCCCTCGAAGTGGTCTTCAACCCCAAGACCACCGAGTGGAAGCTCTCCTACGACGGCCGCAACAAGGAGCCCGTCAACCTTCCGGTCAAGTTTCCGCTGCTGCTGGCGCAGGGCGTCGAGGGCATCGCCGTGGGCCTGGCCTCCAAGATCCTGCCCCACAACTTCCTCGAGCTCGTGGACGCCGCCGTGGCCTACCTCCAGGGCAAGCCCTTCGAGCTCTTGCCCGACTTCCCCACCGGCGGCATGGCCGACGTCTCGCGCTACAACGACGGCATCCGCGGCGGCAAGGTCCGCGTCAGGGCCCGCATCGAAAAGGTGGACAACAAGACCCTGGCCATTCGCGAGCTGCCCTTCGGCAAGACCACGACGGCCGTCATCGACTCCATCATCGCCGCCAACGAGAAGGGAAAGATCAAGATCAAGAAGATCGACGACAACACCGCCGAGCACGTCGAAATCCTGGTCCACCTGGCCGGAGTCTCGCCCGACATCACCATCGACGCCCTCTACGCCTTCACCGAGTGCGAGGTCTCCATCTCCCCCAACTCCTGCATCATCGAGGACGACAAGCCCCGCTTCGTCGGCGTGGCCGAGATGCTCCGCACCAGCGCCGACCACACCCTCGAGCTGCTCCGCGCCGAGCTCAACATCCGCATGGCCGAGCTCCACGAGGCCTGGCACTTCTCCTCCCTCGAAAAGGTCTTCATCGAAAACCGCATCTACATCCTCATCGAAAAGTGCGAGACCTGGGAGGAAATCATCCAGACCATCGACAAGGGCCTCGAACCGTTCAAGCCCATGTTCCGCAGGACCATCACCGAGGAGGACATCACCCGCCTTACCGAAATCAAGATCAAGCGCATCTCGCGCTACGACGCCTTCAAGGCCGACGAGCGCATCCGCGGCATCGAGCAGGAAATGAAGGAGGTGCAGCACCACCTCGACAACATCGTCCGCTACACCATCGACTACTACCTCCGCGTCCGCGAGAAGTTCGGCAAGGGCCGCGAGCGCCGCACCGAGCTGCGAAACTTCGAGACCATCGAGGCCACGGACGTGGTGGCCAACAACGAGAAGCTCTACATCAACCGCGCCGAGGGCTTCATCGGGACCGGCCTCAAGAAGGACGAGTTCCTGTTCGACTGCTCCGACATCGACGACATCATCTTCTTCCGCCGCGATGGCACCTACCAGGTCAGCAAGGTGGCCGACAAGCTGTTCGTGGGCAAGAACCTCATCCACGTGGGCATCTTCAAGAAGGCCGACGAGCGGACGATCTACAACGCCATTTACTTCGATGGCGAAAGCGGCCACACCCTGGCCAAGCGCTTCGCCGTGCCGGCCATGACCCGCGACAAGGAGTACAACCTGGCCACGGCCCACCCCAGCTCCAAGGTGCTCTACTTCACGGCCAACCCCAACGGCGAGGCCGAGCTGGTCAAGGTCATCCTGAGGCCCAAGGCCCGGCTGCGCAAGCTGGTCATGGACTTCGATTTCAGCGAGTTGGGCATCAAGGGGCGCAACTCGAAGGGCAACGTCGTTACCCGCAACGCCGTCCACCGCGTCGTGCTCAAGGAAGAGGGCGTCTCGACCCTGGGCGGACGCAAGATCTGGTTCGACCCCACCATCCTGCGCCTGAACGACGACGGCCGGGGCCAGTTCCTTGGCGAGTTCAAGGGCGCCGACCGCATCGTGGTCGTCAACCAGAAAGGCTGGTTCCGCACCACGGGCTTCGAACTGACCAACCACTTCGAGCCGGAGCTCCTGCTCATCGAGAAGTTCGATCCCGAGAAGGTCTTCGCCGCCGTCTTCTGGGAAGGCGAGCAGAAGTTCCACTACCTCAAGCGCTTCACCCTCGAGGAATCCGAGAAGCAGAGCCCGCTGCTGGGCGA
The DNA here is from genome assembly GCA_020048645.1 of Bacteroidota bacterium. Lineage (GTDB taxonomy): Bacteria > Bacteroidota > Bacteroidia > Bacteroidales > UBA6013 > UBA6013. The sequence continues at coordinate 27,996 of JAIFMG010000008.1, forward strand.
GCACCCCGAATCCAAGTTCCTGCACCTCTTCCCCTCGGCCCAGGCCCGGATCCAGATCTTCTTCGGCGGGCCCGACAAGAACCGCGAGCCCGAGTGGGTGGACGTCGAGGAGTTCATCGCCGTCAAGAGCTGCCGCGCCCGCGGGAAGCGCCTGACCACCTTCAACGTCAAGCGCATCGAGCCTTTCCTGCCCGAGCCCACCGACGAGCCCCAGGAGCATGAGCCGGATCCGGGCGAAGGCCTCAAGCCCGGCTCGCAGGTGCTCTGGAATTTTGACGAATGACACCCGAGTCCAGTCTAAAAACCGGGGATTTGTCCACGAAAGGCACGAAGGGCACGAAATTTTTTTGAAATCAAAATTAGATTGCATTTTTCTATTTCTAACCCATTTTTGGACCGCACTCACACCTTTTTTCTTTCTTGAAAGATGCTGAAAAAAGCCCTTTTCATCGACCGCGACGGAACCCTCATCGAGGAGCCGCCCATCGACAAGCAAGTCGATTCGCTGGAGAAGCTCCGCTTCATCCCCAAGGCCATCCGCGCCCTGGGCGACATTCGCCAACGGCTTGATTTCGAGCTGGTCATGGCCACCAACCAGGACGGCCTCGGCACGCCTTCCTTCCCCCGCGAGCAGTTCGAGGCGCCGCACCACAAGATGCTCGACATCCTGGCCGGCGAGGGCGTGCGCTTCGACGACATGCTCATCGACGACACCTTCCCGCACCAGAACGCGCCCACCCGCAAGCCCGGCACCGGCCTTTTCGGCAAGTACCTCGCGGGCCAGTACGACCTGCCCAACTGCTGGGTGATCGGAGACCGCCTGACCGACATGGAGCTGGCCAAGAACCTGGGCTGCAAGGGCATCTGGTTCGTGCCCCAAGGCCAGGCCGACGCCCTGCCCGAGCACCTGCGCCCGCTGGTGCCGCTGGTCTCGGACGACTGGGACCGCCTGCTCGACTTCCTCGCGCTGGGCCAGCGCGTGGCCGAGACGCGCCGGACCACGCACGAGACCGACATCAGCATCCGCCTCGACCTCGACGGCACCGGCCGATCCGACATCGCAACCGGCCTGCCCTTCTTCGACCACATGCTCGACCAACTGGCCCGCCACTCGCTCTGCGACCTGCGCGTCCAGGTCAAGGGCGACCTCCAGGTGGACGAGCACCACACCATCGAGGACACCGCCCTGGCCCTGGGAGCCACCCTGCGCCAGGCCCTGGGCGACAAGCGGGGCATCGAGCGCTACGGCTTCTGCCTGCCCATGGACGACTGCCTGGCCCAGGTGGCCCTCGATTTCGGCGGGCGGCCCTGGCTGGTCTGGGAGGCCCAGTTCCACCGCGAGAAAATCGGCGAGATGCCCACCGAGATGTTCTTCCACTTCTTCAAGTCCCTCTCGGACGCCGCCGCCTGCAACCTCAACATCAAGGCCGAGGGCCAGAACGAGCACCACAAGATCGAAAGCATCTTCAAGGCCCTGGCCAAGGCCCTCAAAATGGCCAAGCGCCGCGACCCGCGGGCGGCCTTCCTGCCCACCACCAAGGGCACGCTCTGAGGGCTCGCAGGCTTTTTTCTGCTTTTTTCATCCGCCTCTTGCGCGTCTTGTCGCTTTTTCCTATATTCGCGCCCGCTTCGGCCCCATAGTTCAATGGATAGAATTTCAGATTCCGGTTCTGAAGATAGTGGTTCGAATCCACTTGGGGTCACGCAAAAAAGACTGGAGCTTCGCTTCAGTCTTTTTTTTGCTGGTCAATCGACCCCGTAAACAGATGGGAATGGCATCGGAAACAAGCCCGAAGGGTGGGGGGGCCGAACAGAACGCGGCAGCGCTTTGTCGGCCATCCTTGGCCATCTCTCCCGAACCAACGATAACCGTCGCTCATCGGCCGCAGTGCGCTTTGGATGCCCCCGCCCCCCGATACCGTCCGCACGGTAGGTTGGTGCGTTTATGCCGCAAAACTTATCTTCGCGCCCAATCATTCAACAAAAACATCGCAGTATGAGAGGAACATTCTTGAGCATTTTCCTGTTGTCGGGTGGGCTGCTGGCCTCCTGCGGCACGGGAAGCGGGCCGGAGGCCGAAGGCGGGGCAGATTCGACAGCGGCCGCGCCGACGGAGCAGCCGAGCGCGCCGGCCGCCTGGGCCGCGCGCTTCGAGGCGGCGAAACTGCCGGCGGATTTCGACGCGGCCTTCATCGAACGGCACCGCGAGACCCAAGGCGAGGCCCTGGACTTTGAGCAGGCCAGCCAACTGGTTGACGTGACGGACTGGGTGGTGGTCGATGCCGAGGGCACTCCGGTGCTGGGCGTCGAGCTGACCCCACTCTACCTCTACCCCGCCAAAAACGGGATGAGCCTGGGCCTGTTCCGCATGAAGGACGAGCGCGTGGCGGCCGCGGCCACCATCCTGCGCTTCTTCCTCTGCACCTACGACGCCCAGGGCAACTTCCTCGGGCAGGTGGAAGTGGCCGCCGACATTGACGCGGGCGTCATGACCGAGAAGCTGAGCTCGCGGCTCGACGCGGAGTTCCAGCTCTTCCAGGACTATGTCAGCAAGGAGCTGGACCCCGACGGCAAGGAGCTCGGCACCGAAGAATCGGAGTCGATGCTGATGCTCACCGACGAGGGCAGCTTCGAGCTCGTGGCAGGCTGAACCTCGGGCGCCCCCAGAAACGCGAACGCCCCCGGAGCCATTGGCGGCCGGGGGCGTTTTGCGTTTGGCGCAGGAAACGCCAGCGCCCCGCCCACCGCCGTAAGGCAGGCGAGCAGGGCACCCGAAGCAGCCCAAGGCTGGCTTTGATCTGTCGCTAGGGACGCGGGCTTGTCGCCAGCGGAGGGGTGCTGCCGCTTCGCTGTCTGAACGGGCCCATCTTTCGCTTGAAACGGTTGCCCATCGTGAACGGGATCAGCTTGTCGTGCTGCAACCTTTCGACGATTATGGCGGGAGGTGTCCTGAACTTCATGGCGAAGGCTTCTATCAAGGGCTCGGACAAGGGAGCGCTGGCCGTTATTTCTCGCCAATGCTTGACGCTCAGCAGTTTCTGGGCCGCGAAATCTTTGGCTTCGCCTTCTTTCAGGGCATCGTTCTCAAACCCTTTGACCTCTTCGAGGAAGACGAGTTTCTTTCCATGCAGAACGATGTGGGCGGCCAATTGGAAGAAGGTGAGCCAGAAGTGGTCATCGGTGCTGAACCTGTCCGAAAGTTGGATCAAAGGTTTGTTGTGGTACCATCTCGCGGCACCGCTGATTGGGGCCTCGGGCAGGTTGGGCGAGGACACGACAGCCACTCCGCAGCGGGCGCAAATGTCGCGCAACTGCGTTCCAAAATCCTCGGGCATCCTGAAAGCCAATTCCTTGACTTCGCCCAGCGCTTCGCTGAACCTCCTGCTGTCGAACGGTTCGCAATCCATTTCGCTGGCCTGGATTTCCCCTTCGCGCAACCAGGCCGAAAGGGCGAAGGGGTTTGGGGTGCCTGCCAAGGAAGCCTTGAAAGAGACGGAAGAGCCTCCCCCCAGGTACAACCGATGCCACTCTTGGGGTGAAGCGATGGCGAAGAATTTCAGCAGGTTATCCAAGACAAGGTGGGTTTCATTGGCTTCTGGCAGCCAGCCCAATTTTACCATCGCGCGAAGCGGGAAGGAGTTTGCCCAGGCTTCATGCTGGGCAAACTCCGCCTGCTGTTTCAACTCGTGCAGCTCCCTGCGGTAGGAGGATTCCCGATTGAGCCAGAATGACGCGGGGACGCCCAGGACTTTCTCAAGCTGGAAGGCCGTCCGCATGGAAATTGGCTCCTTGCCCTTGATGATGTCGTTGATTTTTTCCTTGGGACGGCCCATCCTTTCGGCAAGTTCGGCTTGGCTCATGCCGATGTACTCGATGTGCTCGATCAAGGTGTCGCCGGGAGGCGAGAGCAGCGAAAGGGCAAGTTCGATCGTGGAATCCATGGCTTAATCTTGGTCTAGTGATAATCTTCTATCGAGAGGATCTTGATTTTGGTGATTTTGCTCCAATCCAATCCGCCGTCATCCTTTCGAGGCACCGGTTCATTCGCGGGTTCAAAGACCAAGCGGTAGTTGCCCGAAACGTAGATCGAAAGTTCGCCTTTGCGGTTTCCTGTCAACTCGTGGCATTTCATCGCGGGAAGCCACCGCAGGGTTTCGAGGTTTTCGGCAGTCAGAAGGTCTTCGAGTCTGGCTTTGATGTTTTTGGCCTTTGTGCCGTAGGCCTTGCTCAATTCGGTGTAGTCTGTTAAATTCTTCTCAATCTTGTTGGTCTGATAGGTGATTTCCACGGGGCGAGGTGGTTTTTTTTGTTTTCTACTTGCATATTCAGTGTTACAATTGTTAAACTCAAGATTGCATTAACGAAATCCGTTAACAAGAATACGTAAATCCTTCGTTTCCACAAAATCATTTCCCTGGGAAAAATATAAATCATTGATTTTCAATAGTATAAACTTTCGATTCGCCCCGAATTTCAATCCAGAAGAGGTCCGACGGAACGGCGAGCTACGCGCCCGCTCCAAAGGCGACGCCCCGCCTGCGTGCCGATGGGCACGCGGGCGGGGCGTCGAAGCAGTTAGGGAAGCCGCGCGCTCAGGGCTCGAAGTCGAGCCAGAGGAAGGCCTCGGGGAACTCCTCGCGCCAGAACCACTCGCTGTGCTGGCCGTGGTCCACGACTTTGAAGTACAGCTCGTGCTCCTCGAATCCGGCTTCGAGCAGGGTCTCGTACATGCGCGTGACGTTGCGGACCAGCGTGGGGCTTTCCTGCCCGCCAGCCAGGAAGTACATGCGCATCTCCTCGCGCTTGCCCATCTCCTCGGCCATGGTGTAGCAAGAATCTGAAAACCAGAAGGAAGGCGAGAAAATGCCGATGCGGCTGAACTGTTCCTGGTACTTCATGCCGATGTAGTAGGACATCAGGCCGCCGAGCGAGCTGCCCATGATGCCGGTGTGCTCGCGGCCGGGCAGGGTGCGGTAGTTGTTGTCGATGAAGGGCTTGACGACCTCGACGATGAAGTGGGCGTACTTGTCGCCATCGCCTCCGCCCTCCTCGGGATTGACCCACGGCGTCATTTCCTGGATGCGGTGGATGCCGCCGTTGTCGATGCCCACGACAATGACACCGGGATGGACCTCCTCCTCGAACAGCTCGTTGAGGGTATCGTCCACGCCCCACTCGCCACTGAAGGAGGTGATGACGTCGAAGAGGTTCTGGCCGTCGTGCATGTAGAGGACGGGGTAGCGGCGGTCGGTGTCGGTTTCGTAATCGGGTGGCAGGTAGATCCTTAGGCGCCTCTTGCGGTTGAGGTGGGGCATGATGAGCTCCTCCTCGAGCACATGGACGTTGGGCGCGGCCGTGCTCTGGCTGTTGGCGGAATCGGCCCCTTGGTCGGCCCATCCGCGGATTTCGACGCGGTGGGGGCTGGCGTTGGAGTAGCGGAAAAAGCGGTTGGCAATGTCGGCTCCCAGGCTGTCCGCCTCGGCCGTCGTCCAGTCGCCCCGGGTGAACTTGTACTCGAAATCGCCACCGACGCCGTGCAGGCTGATGAGGTAGGTTCCGTCTTCTTGTTTCATGAGTTGGTATTGTGGGTTAGCGGGATTCCATTGGTTGATGCTGCCAGCCAGGAAGATGCGGGCGGTGTCGGGCGTCGAGGCGGGCAGTTTCTCGACGATGAGCAGCGGCGCCTGTGCCGAGCAGGCCGCCGCGAGGGCAAGCCAGGGCGCCAGCAGCAGCCCCAGCAGGGCGGCGCGGAGGGCGCGAAAGTTCCAGGTTTTCATCCGATGGCGTTTTTGACCCGCAGGTGCGCCTCCCTGACGGCGGGGTGTTCGAGGTTGTCGGCCAGGCAGAGGTAGAAGGCGCGGGCCTGGGAGAAGGGGTCGATGCCGCGGTCGAGGGCATCGAGGCGGAGCAGGTCGTCGAACAGGGCCACGCGGGCTCCTAGGCGCAGGCGGCCTTGGGCGTAGTCCTGCCCCACCCGTTCGCGCAGGGCTTCGAGGCGGTCGAGCAGCTCTTGGCGGAGCATGCGCGGGGCCGGGGCCAGCGCGCGCCAGCTTTCCTCGCGGAGGTAGAACTTGGCCAGGGCCCTGTCGGAAGGGCTGCGGCGTCGGGCGTGCTCGGCGCTCAGGAACTGGTGGCCGTCCATCCGGGCCAGCATCACGCGCCCGTCGAGCTCGAAGATGTCGATGTTCTCGTAGGGGTTCATCATCCGCGGGTCGGGCCCGGAAAGCACCCGCAGGAGGCCCTCCTCGGGCGCGAAGATGTCCAAGACGGGCTTCTCGAGCCTTCCGGACTCGCGGTCGATGCCCGGCCCTTCGACCCGCGAGACCAGCTGCGCGCGGTCCAGCTCCAGGGTCTCGACCCTGCCGAGCGACTCGTGCCGCCAGGCGCCCATCAAAAGAGAAATTTCCATCTTGAATTGCTTTTCTACTGGGCGCGAATGTAGTTTTCTTTCTCAAACTAAGGAAGAGACAGGGCATGCCCTGTCTCTAAAATCGTTTAACCCGATTGTCCGAATTGTGGGGATTGTGGGAATTATCCGGGTTGTGTGGATTGTGGGGGGGGGTGATTTGTGGGGATTGTGGGGATTGTGGGGATTGTGGGGATTGTGGGGATTGTGGGGATTGTGGGGGTTGTGGGGATTGTGGGGATTGTAGAGACAGGGCATGCCCTGTCTCTACGACGACGTTGTCGTTGGCGACGACGTTGTCGTTGGCGACGACGTTGTCGTTGGCGACGACGTTGTCGTTGGCGATGGTAATGGCGTTCGCGTCCACGTTCCCCCCATTCGGTTTATCCAAAATCAATATCCCATGAATAGGATTGGGCATGACAACAAAATCACCCAATTCAACAAAAGGTGCATGATTGGGGATACCGTGCCACAAAACATCCGCGATGACACCCGTGGCTGACAATACCATTTTTCCATCCGCAATTTCACCAAAAAAATGTTCCCGATTTTTGGTGCAAATGGTGATAAAATACGCGCCATTCCAACCATAATCCCACCATTGGGCACGGGTTGGCCGAGTCTTCAAGGCAATCCATCACCTTGGAACGCGACTTGGCATTATGCCATGCTGCGTTCGGACATTTCACTCTCGGACGCGGCTTGGAGCCTGGGGCGTCGTGGGGCCCGAGGGCAAACTGGAAATCCTCGCCAAAGCAGGGTGCGCATGAATGCCCCAAGAAACGGATTTTCAGAGGGCGAGGGCTTGCTGGGCCGCGTCGATCTCGTCGATGGTGAAGACCTTGGCCACGTCGATGATCGAGCAGAGCTCTTTGTCCATGTAGAAGACGCCTTTGAGCAGCGCGGGCGGGTAGTAGGTCCCGAAGTTGGAGACGGGCTGGATTTCCAGGACATTGACGCGCTCCACCCGGCGCACGGCGTCGCAGAGGCAGCCCAGCTCCAGCTTTTTGCCCTGCCAGGAAAACTGCACCACGACGACGATCCGCTTGGCCTCGGGGCTGGACTTCCGCAGCCCGAACTTGACCGAGGTGTCCACCACTGTAATGGCCGATCCGCGGAAGTTGATGACCCCGACGACATGCTCGGCCGAGCGGGGCACGGGGCTGATGGGCCTGTCCAGCAGCACCTCCAGCACGTCTTTCACCGAAAAAGCGAACAATCGGCCGTCGATTTCAAAGCTGACGAAACTCTCAAGGCTCTCCATGCGGGCTAAGTTTTGTGGTGTTGAAGGGTTGGGGCTCGGCAGGCCAAGTGCGGGCGCATGTCGTGGCCGAGGAGCAGTCGCCGAGTTCCTTGTTTCCAGGTTTCGCTTCCATCTTGGCAAACGGTTGGTTAGCTGACGTTGAGCAGGAAGTTGGTATCGAGGATGAAGGCCAGGCTGCCGTCGCCCAGCTCGGAGACGCCGAGGAAGAGCCGGTGCCGCTCGTGCTCGGCGTCGAGGGGCTTGACCACTGCCTGCACGGTGTCGTCGATGCGATCGACCAGGATTCCGTAGTACTTCTCGAAGATGTTGATCACGACAAGCACCTCGAAGCCCGTTTTCCGCCTCGGGATGCCCAGGTGGTCGGCCAGGCGCAGCACGGGCGCGAACCGTCCGTTCACCTTGTACTGGAACTCTCCCTCGGTGAAGTGGTCGGCTGGCAAGTGCCTACAAAACAGCACGTTGCTGGTCGGGATGAGGATCTTGTGGCGGTGGCAGTCCACCAGCAGGGCATCGAGGATGGAAAGCGTCAGGGGCATCTTGACGGTGAAGACCGTTCCCAGTCCCACCTCCGAGTCGATGTTGATTTCGCCCCGCAGCTCCAGCACGGCCTTCTTGACCACGTCGAGCCCCACGCCCCTGCCCGAGATCTCGGAGACCTCGGCGGCCGTGGAAAAGCCGGGCATGAAAAGCAGGTCGAACACCTGCCGGGGCGCCAGCTTGGCCTCGGGCGCGACAAGCCCACGCTGGCGGGCCTTTTCGAGGATCTTCGCCGGGTCGATGCCGCGGCCGTCGTCCTGGACCTGGAGGAAGACCGAGGAGCCGGAGTGGAAGGCCGTGAAGCGCACGACGCCCTCGGCTTTCTTGTGCTCCGCCAGCCGCTCGTCGGGCGGCTCGATGCCGTGGTCGATGCTGTTGCGGATGATGTGGACCAAGGGGCCTTCAATCTTGGCGATGATGTTCTTGTCCAGCTCGGTGTGCGTGCCCTCGGCAATGAACTCGACCTTCTTGCCCAGCTTGGCGGAAAGGTCGCGGACCAGGCGGCGCAGCGTGGTCATCAGCGCGGAGATGGGCACCAGGCGGGTGGTGAGCACCTCGTCGCGGAAGTGCCGGGCCAGCTTCGATACCGCCTTGACGGTCTTGCTCAGGCTCTCGTTTTCGATCTGCCGGGCCTGGTTCTCGAGCTGCGCGTGCAGGATGATCAGTTGGCTGACGGCGTTGATCAGGTTGTCGAGCTTCTTGGCCTGCACCCGGATGGTCTCCTCGGCGGGCGCGTCGAACTCCTCGGCCGGACGGGCCTCGGGCGCAGGTTCGACCGCTGGCGGCGGCGCCTGGTGCTCCTGCTCGGCGGGCCAGAGGCTTTCGAGCTTTTGCTCAAGCTCTTCCAGCGGCAGGCCCTGCTCGAACCAGCTCGTCTGGAGCAGTGCCGAGCCGCGGGCGAGGCTTTCGACGAGGAATTCCTCCTCGTCGAAAAAGATGAACACGTCCTCGATCTGCTCGCGCCCGACCTTGCCCTCAAGGAAGATTTCCCAGAACGCGTTGAAATGGTCCGGGTCGTCCTCGGGCAGGCTGGAGTCGGCGGTGAACCGCTGGCTGAAGGAGGCACCCAGTTCGAGGATTTCTAGCACCACGGCTTCAGGACTGATGCCCCGCAGCAGCACATTGGGATTCGGCCGGAAGACGACACGGTGCAACTGCGATTTTTCGATAGCAACGATGTCGAAGATCGCCGGGTTGAGCGTAACGCCGGGCGGGTCGTCGGTGCCCGCCAGCAGCCTGGCCTGCCGCGCGAGCTCGTGGTAGCGGGCTTCCTGCTCGGGCGAGAGCCGCTCGCGGGTCTGCAAGAGCAGTTTGAGCATGTCCACCGAGGCCAGGGTCAGGTCGATGCTCTCGGGGCCGATGCTTCGGCGGCCTTTCCGGGCCTGGTCGAAAAGGTCTTCGAGCACGTGCGCAAGGCTTTCGATCTTGGTGAAGCCGAACATGGCCGAGGTTCCTTTGAGGGTGTGCATCACCCGGAAAAGCTCCTGCACGGTGGCCTCCTCCGAGGGATGGTCCTCGAATCCGACCAGCCTTTCTTCGAGCTGCTGGATCAGCTCCGAAGCGTCCTCGATGTATTTCTGCTGGAACTCGATCATGGGCTCATCGGGCCAGGGCCAGGCATCGGTTGACGATCTTCAGGAAATCCTCGTTCTTGAAGGGCTTCTGCACCCAGGCGGTGATGTTGAGCTGCGAGGCCAGCTTCTTCATCTCGGGGTTTTTCTCGGTGGTGAGCATGATGACCGGCATTCGCTTGTAGGCTTCGAGGGCCTTGACCCTGCGCACCAGTTCGATGCCGTCCATCTCGGGCATGTTCAGGTCGGTCAGCAGCAGGTCGATGGGCTTGCCGTCGAAGTAGGCCAGGGCCTCCCTCCCGTTGGAGGCCTTCATGATCTCGGCGTCCAGCTTCTTGAGGGTGAACTCGATGACCCATCGTGTGTTCTCGAAGTCGTCCACAATGACGATGCGGCGTTTCATGCGTTGGCGATTTTGATGAATTGGTTGATTTGCTCGATCTTGGCCGGCGTGAGGGGCTTGTCGATCCAGAAAGAGACGTTTTCCCGCTTGGCCAACTCCTTGACTTCAGGGTCTTTGACCTGCGAAAGGATGATGAAAGGCAATTTGCCCAAGCCCTCCAGCCTCCGGGCGGCCAGCATCAGCTCGATGCCGTTCATCTGGGGCATGTGGTAGTCGGAGATGACCAGCGCGATTTTGACTTTGCGGAGGATGTCGAAAGCGTTTTCGGGATTTTGGACACTGATGACTTGTACCCCGTTGCCGGAAATCTTCTCGGTCAGGATCTCGTTCGAGATGCGAAAATCGTCAACGATCAAGACTTTTTTCATTGCTTTTGGAATCGGTTTTAGTAGCGTTCGAAGTCCTCGTCCTTGTGGTCGTCTTCGAGCCGGATGTGGATGCCGCCGGAGCTGGTCGGCGAGTGGCGGTGCCGGTCGTTCTTACGGGTCGGAGTAGAGCCTAGGGCCTTCTGCTTTTCGATCAGAGACTGCAACAGCTCGATCTGGCGCTTGAGCAGCTCCTGCTCCTGCGGGCTGGCGTCTTTCTCGGTAACGAAGAAGGCGATGACCTCGAGCAGGCTCTGCGAGAGCGAGTAGAGCTCTTCGGAGCTGGTGGCCAGCTCTTCCGATGAGGCCGAGTTCTGCTGGATGACGCTGGTGAGCTGTGTTATAGCCATGTTGATCTGGCTGATGCCGGAGCTCTGCTCCACGCTGGCGGCGTCGATTTCGCGGGCCAGGGTCGTGCAGCGCTGAATTTCGGGGATGATGCTCAGCAGCAGGCTGTTGGTGCAATCGAGCTTGGTGATGCTGTCCTCCGAAAGCTCGTTGATGACCGCGGCGGACTTCTGGGTATGCTCGGCCAGCTCGCGGATTTCGGTGGCCACCACGTTGAATCCCTTGCCGAACTCGCCGGCGCGGGCGGCCTCTATGGCGGCGTTGATGGCCAGGATGTTGATCTTCTCGGCTATCTCGTTGATGGCCTTGCTCTTCTTGGAAATGTCGGCCGTGGCGCGGTAGCTTTCCTCGAAAGAGACCTTGACCTTGTCCATGCCCCGGGACACGATGCCCACGCTCTGCGAGGTCGCCCGGGCGTTGTCGGCGTTCTGCTGCACGCTGGAGCTGATCTGCTCCATCGAGGCGGCAATCTGCTCCGACGAAGAGGCCTGCTCGTTGGCGCCCAGGGCCAGTTGCTGCGAAAGTTCCGAGACCTGCGAGCTGCCCGTGGCCACGTTGCTGGCCACGCCCTTGATCTTGTCCACGATGTCGCGCACCTTGGCCGACATTTCGCCGATGGACCTGGCCATGGCCGAGATTTCGTCCTTGCCGCTGGTGGCCACCTGCACCGTGAAGTCGCCTTGGCCGATGCGCGTGATGTCGTGCCGGAGGCCTTCCAGCCTGCCCAGCACCATCTTCGAGAGGAAGTGCAGCAGCGCGTAGGCAATCAGCAAAGCCACTCCGGTGGTGGCCAGCAGCAAGCCGAGCACATGGCCGTAGCCCCGCTGGCCGTCGTAATGGAACTGGAAGACCGCCACGGCCTCCACCTGTCCGTTTTCTCCCAGCAGCGGGAAGTAGCTCATGCGGTCGGCTTCCACCAGGTCGAGCGAGCTGTGGCCTTCCCAGGCGGCGGTGAGCATGTCCTTGTTGAGGATCGAGTCGTTGAAGTCGGCCGTGCGCGCCAGCTCCACCCAGCCGAACCTCCGCGGCGCGACCAGGCCCGAGTCGGCGTTGTAGCGGGCGAATGCCTCGGGCTGCGCCGTCGCGCCGTAAACCGCCATGTCGTCGTAGTTGCGGCTGGTCTCGCGGGCCATGGCCGCCTCCTTGTCGCGGGTCTTGCCCATGGCCAGCACCTCGTCCCACGGCAGCGCAAGCTCCAGGACGCCCAGCACGGCGCCCGCGTCGCCCAACACGGGCCAGGTGGCGCGGATGGCGAAGCCGTCGCCGTCGAGCTCCATGCCCGCCAGCGGCTTGCCGACGGACAGGCTGCGCTCCAGCAGCGGACGGTAGGCCAGGGGCCTTTCGGCCGCCTCCTGCTCCCAGCTCTTCCAGGCCCGTCGCCCGTCGGCCAAGACCAGTTGCGCCTGGAGGCCCTGGCCATTCAGCGCCCGGAGCTCCTCCAAGCCCCTGGCCAGGCTCGGGCCAGCGCCTCCCTCCTTGGCGATCTCCTGCGCCAGCCCAGGCTCCAGGGCCAGCGAACGGGCCGAGAGCAGCGCCTTTTCGCGCAGGTCCTCGTAGGCGTAGGCCACCGCGACCCGCTTGTCGTGCTCCATCTCTGTGGGCACCTGCTCGAAGGTCGCGCCCAAGATGAACAGGAAGAAGCTGAAAATGATGAAAAGCGTAACGACCATGACCATGAGGCTGGTCAGGATTATTTTCGTGCGAATTTGCGTGATGAAAGAGAATTTCATGGTCTTGGATTATCGGTTGAGCGAAACGGGCCGCAGGAAAACGCCTAGCTGGCCATAGAAAGTCGAGTTGCCGTTGGTCTTGGCCATGTGGACCGTCTCCGGCCCTGCGTTGAACGCGGTCGGCTCCAGCATGTAGTTCATGAAGCTGTAGTTCTGCCCCAGCTCCAGCTCCAGCCAGAGCCAGTCGCTCAGGGCCCGCTGCACCCGAAAGTGGTTCTTGACGTAGGTGTCGCGGGTCTCGTACAAGTCCTTCGAGAACAGGAAGATGTCCTGCCGCGTCGGGACGAAGTCGAGCTGCACGCCCAGGCGGCTGCCCAGGTAGAGGAAGGTGCGCTCGTTGACCACTTTCAGCAGCCCGATCTTCCACGGCAGGAAGATTTCCAGCATCAAGTCCCGCGGCATCTTCTGGTAGTAAACCACCAGGGGCACGATCGTCCTCATGTGGTGGTTGAAGTCGTAGGTCAGGCCGAAGGCCACCGATTGGCGGTCGGTGTTGCGGGTGTAGATCATCGCCGTGGCGCTGCCACCCGCCTTCTGGAAATCGACAACATCGTGCCCGAAGTAGTTGCCCTGGGCCGAGAAGACCAGTTGCTTGGCCTCGCCCACCGGAATGACCCAGTTCACCTTCAGGAAACTGTTCAGGAAGTTGCTCGGCAGGCGGGCATCCGCGGCCACGGTCGTTCCGCCGCGCTCGGCCCCGGCCAGATAGGCGTTGCTGAAGCGCAGCTCCGTCTCGTTGAGCACGCTCCAGCCGCCCTTGTTGAGCAGGGGAAGCACCCAGTTCAAGCTCGTGCGCTGCGCCGTGCTGTGCTCAAGCCCATAATCCTCGTCTTCTGCCGCGGCTCCCGCGTAATCCCAGGAAAAAGGCAGGTAGGCCTCGCGGCCAAGGCTGAGCAGCTTGGGGGTGTAAGCGTAGAAGGAAACCCCTGGAGCTTCAGCCGCTTCCTGTGCCGACAAGCAGGCCGGGACAAGAAGAAGGAACAGAAGAGGCTTGATTTTCATGGCTTTCGGAAATGTGTCTTGGCGAAAAACCCCGCACGGCCAAAGGGCGATGAAAGCCTTTCGCTTTATCAAATTAAAGCAATTTGCGACAGATTCCAAGGCTTTTTGGGTTGCAATAAATGTTAAAATTGACCCAATGGCAACCCTAGGGCGAAAGATTTTCAGAAAACCATGAATGCTCAACGGTGGGGCCTTTTGGACCATTCGCTTTTTTTGATTTGTGGACAAACGGATGAAAATCAATGATTTATGTTTTTTATCATACAATCTTTTGCCCAATAGCACCCATGCGCTATCCTGAAAAACATGAAACTGAACCAGAAAAAACAACTTCTGCGAAGTTGGATGTTGTTGATATAGTGTTTGTTTGTGTTTTTTTGAATCACATGAGCATCAAGATAAACATCACTGAAACGATAGATGCCGGAAGCCCCGGTTGACTTGGGTGCTGATCAACACAAGTCGTCAGCATCCTAAGGAATTGGGAAGATTCCGGGCGAATCCCGAAGGGATGGCATTCTACGGCCCATCCAACCCAGGAAGATAATTTCACCCCTTCGGGGTTCTCTTCTTGGGCGTGGGTCTGCTTTCTACAATCATGTCGCCCCTTCGGGGCTTTCTTCTTTGGCCTGAATCTGCCTTCTACAATCATGTCGCTGTCCTTTGCCTGGGTCCGCTTTCTACAATCATGTCGCCCCTTCGGGGCTTTCTTCTTTGGCCTGAATCTGCCTTCTACAATCATGTCGCCCCTTCGGGGCTTTTGGGGCGAAGCCTAGGCATCCGAAAGGGGCGTCGCCCTGGCATCTTCGTAGAACAGCAGCCCCACCCCTCTTCGAAAGGGGCGTAGCCCTGGCATCTTATGCCCAATCGCGTTCGGGTATTTCACCACCGAACGCGATTGGGCATCCATCCGCCGGGGTTGCGGAGAACGAACGGCTGCCGCGGCCAAGCCACAAAGGGCCTGGAGGCGGGCTACCACTGTTGTCCGACGAAGCCCAGGTGCTCGAAGTCGAAGACTGGGACCAGCGCCAGGGTGTCCACCCTCATGCAGTAGTAGATGTCCTCGCGGAGCAGCTCGATGTTGGCCCGGACGCGGGGCGAGTTGGCGTAGAGGAAGTCGAAGAGCGGCTGCTGGCCCCGGCCCTCGTGCAGGAAGCGGGCGATGTTGGCGGAGGCTTTGCGGGCCTCGTAGCGCCCGGTCTCGACCAGCCTTTCCACGAGCATCCCGGCCAGCAGGGTGTCCTCGATGTTGGGGTTGTCCTTCCAGCCCGAGCAGCAGATGACCAGGTCCGAGTTCTGGGCCTCGAGCCAGCGGAAGGCCGCGCTGAAGTTGAGGAAGCAGGCCGTGGCCAAGGCCTTGGGCCGCGCGTCCAGGGCCTGCTTGACCACGCGGGTGCCGTTGGTGGTGCTGAAAAGGATGCGCTGTCCGGCCACTTTGTCGGACAGGAAGTCCTCGGGCGAGTTGCCGAAGTCGAAGCCCTCGACCTTGATGCTGTCGCGCTCGCCGGCCAGCAGGAAGCCCTGTTCGCGGTGGGCGAAGGCCTCCTCGAGGGTGGCGGCGGTGCGCACCAGCGCCGCGCCATTGTCCAGGGCCGTGGTGATGGAAGTGCTGGCCCGGATGGCGTCGATCATCAGGTAGGCCGCTCCCGGGGTTTCGTGCAGCGGGAACAGCAGGGGGGAAAGGCAGACATCAACTTTGTGCATGGCTGGGTTTCGATGTTTAGGGGTGATTGGGTGTGCGAAGCCGCTAAAATAGCCAATCGCGCCCAAGCACGGAAACCCCGCCCGGCCCCGGCGCTCAGGCCTTGGCCGAACGCAGCGTGAAGACGGTGATCTCGGGCGGCGTGCCGACCCTGCCCGGGAAGGCGATGAAGCCGAAGCCGATGTTGACGTAAAGGTGCCGCTTGCCCTCCGAGTAGAGCCCGCCCCAGTGCTTGTAGCGCAGCGAGACCGGGCTCCAGCGCCAGCCGGGGATGCGGAACGCGAACTGCATCCCGTGGGTGTGCCCCGAGAGCGTCAGGTCCACGTCCGACTGGGCCAGCACCTGCTCCGACCAGTGCGTGGGGTCGTGCGACATGAGCAGCTTGAACGGCTCTTCGCGCACGCCCGCGAGGGCCTTGGCCAGGTCGCCGTACTGCGGGAAAGGCTTCTGCCCCCAGTTTTCGACGCCCAGCAGGCCGAAGCTCTGGCCGTCCTTCTCGATGCGCACGCCCTCGTTGAGCAGGGTTTTGAAGCCCATCTCCTGCTGCATGGCGATCAGGCGGCGCAGGTTCTCGGCCTTGTGCTCGGCCGAGGTCCAGTCGCGGTAGTAGTCGCCGTAGTCGTGGTTGCCCAGGATGGCGTACTTGCCCATCTTGGCCTCCATGCGGGCCAGCAGGGGCACCCAGCCCTCCAGCTCGTCGCTGATGTTGTTGACCATGTCGCCCGTGAAGAGGATCAGGTCGGCCTGCTGCTCGTTGATCATGGCGATGCCCGCCTCCACCTGCTCGCGGTGCGACTCGTCGAAGCTGCCCATGTGCATGTCCGAGACCTGCAGCACCCGCAGGCCGTCGAAGGCCGGGGGCAGGTTCTCGAAGCTCAGCGTCTGCTCCACCACCGTGTAGTTGAAGCGCCCGCGCAGGATGCCCCAGGCGATCGAGGCGAAGGGCACCGCGGCCACCATCAGCCCCAACTGCGTCAGGAAGCGCGATCGGCTGATGGCCCCGGCCGTGCGCGCCACGGGGCTCGCCGCGTCGAACGGCAGTGCTACCAGCTTGGCCAGCAGGCTCTTGGTATCGTCGAGCAGGTGGAAAGCCACGAAGAACATCTTCGGCACGTAGCTCAGGATCATGAAGCCCGCGAAGAAGGCGAAGAAAGAGTACTGGCCCTTGTAGCTCATCTGGTCGCGGTAGAGCATCATGACAATCGACAGGAAAAGCATCAGGATCGGCACCAGCCAGTGCGTCAGATAGACGGCGACCTTGACCTTGTGGTTCCAGTTCTCGCTGATCTGCCGGAGGCCCTTGAAGGTGTAAAGGTCAATGGCCGTGAAGATGAGGACGGTAATTACCAGTGCGCTGAATGATCTCATGCGGGCTTGATTTTTCGTTAGGATTTCGGGCAAATATAGTAGAGACAGGGCATGCCCTGTCTCTACAATTGGGAATGGAAACGTAAACGGGAATGGAAACGTAAACGGAAACGACAACGGAAACGGAAATGGAAACGTAAACGGAAACGTAAACGGGAATGGAAACGTAAACGGAAACGTAAACGGAAACGGAAACGGAAACGGAAACGGAAACGTAAACGGAAATGGAAACGTAAACGGAAACGACAACGGAAACGGAAACGTAAACGACAACGGAAACGGAAACGGAAACGGAAACGGAAACGGAAACGTAAACGGGAATGGAAACGATAACGCAAACGCAAACGCAAACGCAAACGCAAACGCAAACGTAAACGTAAACGGGAATGGAAACGTAAACGTAAACGTAAACGTAAACGTAAACGTAAACGTAAATGGAAACGGGAATGGAAACGACAACGACAACGGGAACGGGAATGGAAACATAAAGAACAATGAAATGATGGACAAATACAAAAACAAATACCGCATCGCGTCCGCCCGTGCCCAATGGTGGGATTATGGTTGGAATGGCGCGTATTTTATCACCATTTGCACCAAAAATAGGGAACATTTTTTTGGTGAAATCGCGGATGGAAAAATGGTATTGTCTGCCACGGGTGTCATCGCGGATATTTTGTGGCACGGTATCCCCAATCATGCACCCTTTGTTGAATTGGGTGATTTTGTGGTCATGCCCAATCATATTCATGGGATATTGATTTTGGATAAACCGAATGGGGGAAACGTGGATGACAACGCCATTACCATCGTAGAGACAGGGCATGCCCTGTCTCTACAACAACCCGAAAAATCCCCACAACCCGGACAATCACCGCAATCCCCACAATCCGAAAAATCCCCACAATCCCCACAACCCGGTCAATTCGGTCAATTGGGTCAAACGATTGAATCGCGGTCAGATCCACAGACCATTGGGCAGAAACGGTTTCAAAACATTGGCAAAAACACGGTTTCATCCATCATGGGATCATACAAATCTGCCGTTACCAAACACGCCAACCGATTGGGATTTGAAAATGGTTGGCAAGCCCTTTTTCATGACCACATCATCCGCGATGATGCGGAATACCAACGCATTTCGGATTATATCATCAGCAACCCAGCCCATTGGAAGGAGGACAAATTCTATACGAAATGAGCATCGGCTTTGATGGCAATCGGTCGTCAGAAGCCGAGCCAGAGCCAGCGCGCCCCGGCGGGTGAGAACTCGACGGCGGGCAGGGGCATCTTCAGGAAGCTGAGGCCGCGCAGGAGGCCGCGCAGCCAAGGCGAGCGGGCGGGCACGCGGCTCCAGTCGATGTCGAGCGAGAGGTAGGCTTGGCGCGTGCGGTCGAACTGGGGCATGGGCCTGCCGTCGAGCTCGGTGGGGTTTTCGCTGCCCCCGGTCATGCCGTCGGCGCCGTAGCCCGCGGCCAGGTTGAGCCAGGCGGGCAGCCAGGGCGGCTTCTCGCGCCAGAATGAGGCCAGGTTGGCCGAGAGCCAGTAGGTCTGGCCGTTGTAGTCTTTGAGGGTCTGCTCTTGCCAGTTGGCTCCCAGCAGGTTGGGGCGATGCTGGGCGTAGGGGCTGGGGCGGAAGGAGTACTTGAGGCTGAGGCGCTGCTCCTGCCAGAGCGCCTGCTGCCCGTAGAACAGGGCGATGCCCGAGGAGTTGGCCACCAGGTCGTGCCAGGAGGCGCCCCAGCCCTGGTAGAAGCCGTCGAACAGCTCGATGGTGGAGACCGCCAGCAACGAGAGGCCCGCTGCGGCCCTGTCGCTGGCCCGGTCCGAGAGGCCCGTCCAGCGGTGCGCCGCTCGGGCCGCTCGGGCCACGTGGTAGCAAGTGGTCGCGTGGCCGAGCTTGTCCATGGCCAGCCACTCGCGCGAGTCGTCGAACCAGTGGAAGCCCGCCCGCGGCTGCTCCTTGTACCAGAGCTGGTAGGCCAGGGCGAAGCCACCGACATAGGCGAAGGCATCGGCCCCCACGACAAGGCGCAGCCGCGCGCGGGCGAGGCTGTCGGGCGGAGTCGAGGCCAGGCTCGGGGCGGCCAGCAGCAGGGCCGCCAGCCAAGCCCAAAGCCGCGTCATGCCTTGGCTTCCTGCTTGATGGGGAAGAGCACCGAAAGCACCACCGAGATGACCAGCACCGACCCGACCACGGCCAGGGACATGGGCGAGCTGATGTGTACGAACGGCTCGATGACCATCTTCACGCCGATGAAGGCCAGGATGATGGCCAGGCCGTACTTGAGGCGGCTGAACATGTGCATGAAGTTGGCCAGCAGGAAGTAGAGCGCGCGCAGGCCCAGGATGGCGAAGATGTTGGACGTGTAGAGGATGAACGGGTCGTCGGGCGCGATGGCGAAGATGGCCGGGATGGAGTCCACCGCGAAGACCAGGTCCGTGAACTCGATGACGGCCACCACGACCAGCAGCGGCGTGGCCATGCGGGCGCCGTTCTGCACCGTGAAGAACTTGTCGCCGTCGAAGCTGGGCGACACCTTGAACAGGCGCCGCACCACGCGGGCACCGATGCTGTTGCCGTAGTCGGCCTTCTCGTCGTCGTCGCCGTCTTCGTGGCCGAACCAGGACTTCACCCCGGCATAGATCAGGAAGAGGCCGAAGACCGTAAGCACCCCGTTGAGGACGACCACCTGGCCGAACAGCTCGAAGGCGGGCAGGTAGGTGAGCTTGATCAGCCCGATGCCCGAGAAGATGAAGATGGCCCGGAAGACGATGGCCCCCAGGATGCCCCAGGAGAGCACCTTGTGGTGGTACTCGGCCGGCACCTTGAAGTAGCCGAACACCAGGATGAAGACGAAAAGGTTGTCCACCGAGAGGGCCTTTTCGATCCAATAGGCCGACTGGAACTGCGAGAACTTCTCGAAGCGCGAGCCGTCGTCGGTCATCAGGAGGATGACCACGCTGAAGAGCATCGAAAGGCTGATCCAGACCAGCGACCAGGTAAGGGCCTCCTTGTTGGAAATGGCGTGGCTGCGCTTGTTGAAGACGCCGAGGTCGAGCAGCAGCATCAGCAGGATGACGGCCGCGAAGATGCCAATGACGACGGGATGGTTGATAAGATTGTCCATTTTTGGAAAAATGAGCGGTTTATAGGGTTGGGAAATGAAATGCGAATCTATGCAAAGTCCATGAGAAGGCCTTGGAACGGCGCATCAGGAAACGGCCTGCCCGGCATCGTGGTACGCGCTCAGGATGATTTCTTGCGGAAATCGGAAAGCCGCGTGGCCAGGGTGAAGTGGTTGGTGGCCCCGGCCATGTGGAGGCTGGACCTGCCGTAGCTGATCTGGAACTTCGACACGCGCAGGCCCACCCCGAACGAGAAGCCGACCATGCCCGGCCGCGAGCTGATGGACAGCTCCTGCCGGCGGCGGTGGTTGTACGACAGCTCGACGAAGAAATTCTCGGAAGGCAGGAACTCCACGCCAAAGACCGCGTGGCGCAGCAGGTTGTCCGAAAACTGCCGGAAGCGGCTCTGCTCAAGGCTCTCGCCCGTGAAGGGGTCGAAGGTGGAAGCGTCGGGCTTGTCGTAGCTTAGGTCGAAGCGCTGGAGCGAGACCAGGCCGAGGTTGACCCGGAAGGGGGCGTGGGCCAGGCGCTGCGAGATGCCGATCTGGACCTCGAAGGGCAGGCGCTCGCGCTGGCCCGGCACGTAGCGCGTCAGTTGGAAGCCCAGGTGGCGGACGAGCAGGCCCGCCGAGAAGTTGGCGTTGGGCTGGTAGAAGGCCCCCAGGTCGAGGGCCACGCCCAGCGAGCTGTACTGCTCGAACGAGGAGTAGATGGGCTTGAGGGTCGCGCCCACCCGCCAGGCGGAGTCGAGCTGCCGCGAGGCGCCCAGGAAGACGACCGTCTCGGCGGCCTGAAACTGGCCTTGCGCCAGCCCGGCCTCGTCGGTGCGCTGGAAGACGCCGTAGTCCACCTGGTTCAGGCCCACGAAGCAGGTGCCCAGGCCCTCGAAGTCCTTGGCCAGCGAGAAGCCGCCGACGTTGATGTCAACCAGGTAGTCCAGGAAGCTGGCCTGGGCCTGCCAGTCGTCCGAAGGGCTGAGCAGGGCCGGGTTGTGCAGGTGCAGGCCACCGAATCCGCTGGGGTTGGCCACGGCCGAGCCCCCCAGCACTCCCAGCCGCGAGCTGGCCGGCAGGTTCAGGAAGGCGTAGGTGCTTGCCCCGCCCAGTTGCCCCCAGGTGGGCAGGCTGGTGAGCAATCCTAGCAAGAGCAGGCCGATTCGGGTCAGTTGGGGCATCATGTCCGAGGTTTTCGTGTTGTCGCGCCCGGCAGTGCTTCCCCGTGGGGGCACGCGCCCAAGCGATTCGAAGCCGAAAAATAGTCCATTTTGGGCAAAATCCTTGGTTCCTTATTTTTCAAGGGTCAACAGGCGCTTCGTCCGGTCTTCATTTTCGGGACAAAAGCTTTAGTTCTTTGGCATTCGATATTTTTTTTCATAATCCATTTTTTTTATTTCTCAAATGCCTTTTTTGTTCACATTCAAAAGCGGAATCAAAAGAATGGCGAAAAAATAATAAGGCATTTTTGAAAGCAAGATTTAACGATCATTTATGGTTCAATTTTTGCGAAGCTAACGAATTAACTCGGAGAAATCCAAATTCTTGCTATGAAAAGTGCCTTGGCCACCCTTTGCCTTCTGTTGGTAGCGTTTCTGGCAAACCTTTCGCCAACGGAGGCCCAGTCGAGCCTGGAATACGACCTGCCCCAAGGAATCCGGGACGCGCTGACCAAGGGCGACTCGCGGACGCTTTCGGCCTACTTCAACACCAACGTCGAGCTGGTGGTCCTGGCCTACGAGGACGTCTGCTCGAAGGCCCAGGCCCAACTCATCCTCGAAAACTTCTTCAACCAGCACAAGCCCGTGGCGTACAACGAGCTGCGGGGCGGAGGCAGCGACGCGGCCAAGTACTCCATCGGCGAGCTCCAGACCGAGGCCGGCTCGTTCCGCATCTACTTCCTGATCAAGATCGTCGGCGACCGCATGACCATCAACCAGATGACCGTGGAAGAGGCGCCAGGATGAAGGACTGACGCCGGACGGCCCCCTGTGGCGGGCCAGCGCTGAGCATTCCGTCCCCCCCCGGCCCTCCTCCCGCGAGGCCAAGCGCCCCCGGGCGCCCCGAAGCTCCCCCAAGAAGGGAGCTTTTTCGTATCTTTGGAATGCGTCCCTGGCGCTTCTGGCGGCCAAGGGTTCGGAGCTTCCCTTTATCCCCCCAACAAAAACGATGAGCGATGAAAACCTACGATCTGGACCAATTCATTGAGAACATCCTGGCCGAGGACCTGGGCGACGGCGACCACAGCACCCTGGCCGTCATCCCCGACGATGCCCGCGGCAAAGCCAAGCTGCTGGTCAAGGAAGCCGGCATCCTGGCGGGCGTCGAGCTGGCCGAGCGCGTCTTCGGCCAGCGCGGCTTGGCCGTGCGCCGCCTGCTCGACGACGGGGCCAGCGTCAAGCCCGGCGACATCGCCTTCTTCGTCGAAGGGCGGGTGCACGACCTGCTCCAGCTCGAGCGGCCGGTGCTCAACCTCATGCAGCACATGTCGGGCATCGCCACCAAGGTGCGCCGCTACCTCGACCGCGCCGGGCAGGTGCCCCAGCCCGCGCCCCAGCTCGTGGACACCCGAAAGACCACGCCCGGGATGCGCCTGATCGACAAGTGGGCCGTCCGCATCGGCGGGGGCCACAACCACCGCATGGGCCTCTACGACATGATCATGCTCAAGGACAACCACATCGACTTCGCCGGGGGCATCGACAAGGCCATCGCCCAGGCGGTGGACTACCTACGCCGCACGGGCCGCGTGCTGCCCATTGCCGTGGAGGCCCGCGACCTGGACGAGGTGGAGCAGATCCTGGCCCACGCCCAGCACGTGGAGCGCATCATGCTCGACAACTTCTCGCCCGAGCGGGCCCGCGAGGCCGTGCGCTTCATCGGCGGGCGCTGCAAGACCGAGGCCACCGGCGGCATCAACATCGACAACATCGACCAGTTCTTCGCCACGGGCGTCAACTACATCTCCGTGGGCGACCTGACCCACCACGTCGACGCGCTCGACCTGAGCCTGAAGGCCGTCTGAACCCGCGCGCCCGCCCGGCTTGGCTTTTTTGCTTACTTTTGGCTCCGCCCAGCGAACCAACACCCCACACACCACCATGTTCAGCCTTCTGCGAAAAGAAGTCAGCGGTTTCTTCAGCTCCCTGATCGGCTACATCTCCATCGCCGTCTTCCTCCTGGTCAACAGCCTGTTCCTGCTGGTCTTCCCGGGCGACCTCAACGTGATCGACAGCGGCTACGCCGACCTGGAGCCGCTGTTCTTCCTGGCGCCCTGGGTGTTCCTCTTCCTGGTGCCGGCCATCACCATGCGCAGCTTCGCCGAGGAGAAGCGCACGGGCACCATCGAGCTGCTGTTTACCCGCCCGCTGACGGACCTGTCGATCGTGCTGGCCAAGTACTTCGCCGGGCTGGTGCTGGTGCTCTTCTCGCTTCTGCCCACGCTGCTTTACTACCTCTCGGTCTATCTTCTGGGCGACCCGGTGGGCTGCATCGACACGGGCGGCACCTGGGGCTCCTACCTGGGGCTGTTCTTCCTGGCGGCCATTTACGTGGCCGTGGGCATCTTCGCCTCGTCGCTGACCGACAACCAGATCGTGGCCTTCATCCTGGCCGTGCTGCTGTCGTTCCTGCTCTACTTGGGCTTCGACTTCATCGGCCAGCTCGAGGCCCTCAAGAGCATCGACCGGGCCGTCATGGGCCTGGGCGTCAACGAGCACTACCGCTCCATCAGCCGCGGAGTCGTCGATAGCCGCGACCTTTTGTACTTCGTGGGCGTGGTGGCCATTTTCATCCTCCTGACCAAAAGCGTCCTCGAAAGCCGCAAGTGGTGAGGCCCGCGCCCCGCCTTCTGCCCGAAACCCCATCCGATAAAAGCCCTGCCGAAATGGACAGCAAGACCGTCAAACGGAAGAACATCGCCGAGGGGCTGACCGCCCTGGCCATCGTGCTGCTGCTCTCCTACGTGGGCCAGTACGCCTACTTCCGCTGGGACCTCACCAGCGAGAAGCGCTACACGCTCTCGCCCACCACCCTCGAGCTGCTCGACAGCCTCGAGGATGGCGTCTTCGTGCGCATCTACCTCGACGGCCCCGACCTGCCCCTGGGCTTCAAGCGCCTGCGCGACGCCGCCGTCGAGACCCTCGAGGAGTTCCGCCTGCGCTCCGACCGCAGGGTCGATTACGAGGTCGTGGACCCGCTGGCCACGGCTGACCCCAGGGTCCGCGAGCAGGCCATACAGGAGCTTGTCGAAAAGGGCATCGTGCCCATCGACCTCCAGGAGCGCACCCAGCAGGGCAACAGCCAGATGATAGCCGTGCCGGGGGCCAGCCTCTTTTACCAGGGCAAGGAGCTGGGCATCAACCTCATCAAGAACCAGACGGGCCTCGACGCCGAGCAGAACCTCAACAACTCCATCCAGAGCCTCGAGTACGAGTTCACCAACGCGATTCGCAAGGTCTCCGCGGACTCGCTGCTCAAGGTGGCCCTGCTGACGGGCCACGGCGAGCTCACGGACAAGGAGCTGGCCTACGCCTACCTGACCCTGAGCGAGTACTACACGGTGGAGCGCCTGCGCCTGACCGACAGGGCCTTGCCCCAACTGCGCGAGTTCGCCGTGGCCATTGTGGCCAAGCCGCGCCAGCCTTTCAGCCCCGGCGAGAAGTTCGTGCTCGACCAGTACCTCATGGGCGGCGGCAAGCTGATGTTCTTCGTCGATGGCGTCAACATCTCCATGGACAGCCTCTTCAACCAGCCTGCCAGCCTGGCCCTTTCGAACGACATCGAGCTGCACGACCTTCTGTTCGAGTACGGCGCCCGCGTCAACCCCGACCTGGTGCAGGATTTCCAATGCCTGCCCATCGGCCTGACGGTGCCGGGCCGCGACGGCCAGCCGCAGATCCAAATGTTCCCCTGGAGCTACTTCCCGCTGGTCACGCGGCACAACGCCGGGCATCCGGTCACCAAGTACCTCAACCCGGCCCGCATGGAGTTCGCCAGCTCGGTGGACACCGTGGGCCGCGACCCGCTGGTGCGCAAGACGGTGCTCATGCGCAGCTCGGCCTTCAGCCGCCAGTCGGTCGCGCCCGTGGAGGTGGGCCTCCAGCAGGTCCGCGAGAGCGCCGAGCAGTCCAACTTCCGCCATGCCGACCTGGTGCTGGGCGTCCTGCTCGAAGGCCAGTTCGAGTCGGCCTTCGCCAACCGGGCCACCAGCCAGTACCCGGCGCACGACGGCCAGCCCCTGCTCCGCAGCCCGACGACGCAGGTGCTAGTGGTGGGCGATGGCGACTTCCTGCGCAACGAGGTCTCGCCCCAGGGCCAGCCTTACCCGCTCGGCTTCGACCGCCCCAGCCAGCAGGAGTTCGGCGGCAATGCCGAGTTCCTGGCCAACGCCGTCAACTACTGCTGCGACGACCAGGGCCTCATGGCCATCCGCTCGCGCGAGCTGAAGCTCCGGCTGCTCAACCGCGCCCGCGTTGACCAGGAAAAGCTCTTCTGGCAGGCGCTGAACATCGCCGGGCCGCTGCTCTTCCTGCTGGCTTTCGGCCTTTGGCAGCACTACTGGCGCCGCCGGAGGTTCGCCCGGGCGGGCGAGGCCCTCGGCCCTGAAAGCCAGGCGCCCAAAACGGAATGAGCCAGGCCGGGCCCAACCCCTTGCCGCAACATCCGGCCGCCCGTCCCATTTTTGGGTAAAATTGAAAATCAAGGAAAAAAACATCTGAACAAAAAGCCCAAACGACAAGAAAGACATGGACATAAGAGTAGGATTCGGCTACGACGTACACCAACTGGCCGAGGGCCACGAGCTTTGGATTGGCGGCATCCGCCTCGAACACGCGAAAGGCGCCGTGGGGCACTCGGACGCGGACGTGCTGCTGCACGCCATTTGCGACGCCCTGCTGGGAGCCACCAACCAGCGCGACATCGGGCACCATTTCCCGGACACCTCGCAGGACTACAAGGGCATCGACAGCAAGATCCTGCTGGCCCGCACGATGGAGCTGGTGCGCGCCAAGGGCTACGAGCTGGGCAACATCGACGCCACGGTGGCCCTGGAGCGGCCCAAGCTCAAGGATGCCATCCCGAGCATGTGCCAGACCATCGCCCAGGTGGCGGGGATGGACGCCGACCGGGTGAGCGTCAAGGCCACGACGACCGAAAAGCTCGGCTTCGTGGGCACCGAGGCCGGGATAGCCGCCTACGCGACCGTGCTGGTACACAAGCGCTGAGACCCTCGCCCGCGCGATTTGTTTTTTGGGGATTTCGAAATGGCCTTGGCCACGATGTATTCCTGCGAAAGTATCTGCCTGATAAGTTTTTGGCGCTTCTTCGTCCATCGGTTTGGTTCTAAGGCATGGCAAGTCGGATTGGGGCGAAAAAATCTTGGCAATCTGGCCACTCGCCTGGGCCTTCAAAGCGTTTTTTTTCGTGCTCGCAGGTTTGCTTTTTTGAACCAAGGTTTTATTTTTGTAAGGGCCTTCAACGCGATCGTGCGCGACGGGCGAGCCAATGCCAGAGCAGGAATCGCTTTCAAGTTTGGCATCCATTTGGAAAGCGGATCGTGAGAAACACACACAACGGAAGGAAATGGACAAGAAAACGGTCGTCATCGGGGCCAGTCCCAAAGAGAAACAAGACTCTTACATAGCGGTCATGGCCTTGGTCGCCAACAACATCCCGGTGGTGGCGCTCGGCAGGGCCGAAGGCTACATCGGCCAGGTCGAGATCCTCAAGGAGAAGCCGATGGTGGAGAATGTCCATACCGTCTCGATGTTCATTGGCGACTCTCGGCAGGTGCGGTACTTCGACTACATGCTGGAGCTGCGCCCCAAGCGCATCATCTTCAACCCGGGCACCGAGAACAAGGCCTTCGCCAAGCTGGCCCAGTCGCGCCAGATCGAGGTGCTCAACGGGTCCACCTTCGAGATGCTCCAAGCCGGAACCTACTGAAAACCCAAGCCATGAGCCAATCCGCCACCACCATCGTGCTGGGCGCCAGCCCCGACTCGTCTCGCTTTTCGTACCGCGCCGTCCGCTCGCTGCTGGCCCACGGGCACGCGGTCGTGGCCGTGGGCACCCGCAAGGGCAGCATCGACGGCCTCGCGATCGTCCGGGCCGAGCAGTGCTCCGGCCCCGTGGACACCGTGACGCTCTACCTGGGCCCTGGGCGCCAGGAGGCCATCGTCCAGACGCTGCTCGGCTGGAAGCCCCGCCGCGTCATCTTCAACCCCGGAACCGAAAACCCTGCGCTCATGGCCCAACTGCGTGGCCTGGGCGTCGAAGTGGTCGAGGACTGTACCTTGGTAATGCTTTCGCGCAATGTCTATTGAAAAAACCTATGCCAGCCTGGAGAGCCTCGAGGCCTTCGAGCAGTCGGCCCGCGAGGACGTCATGGCCCTGTTCTACTTCTCGCACGAGGCCTGCAACGTCTGCAAGGTGCTCAAACCCAAGGTGGCCCAGCTCGTGGCCGAGCACTTCCCCGAGGTGGCCCTGCGCTATGCCGACACCCAGCTCCACCCGGAGATCGCGGCGCAGAACCGGGTATTCACCGTCCCGACCCTGCTGCTCTACGTCGATGGGCGCGAAAGCCGCCGCTGGAGCCGCAGCATCGGCCTCGACGAGCTGGGGCAGGCCATCGACAGGCCCTACGGCATGATCTTCGGCCCGGAGGACTGAGGGGCCCCGCCCGCCCGCGGGGTACGGCTGTCCAAATTCTGCTATCTTCGCGGACCCGTAACTCTTTTTCTTCCATGCAAGAACAGTCCCCCAAAGTCGCCTTCCACACCCTGGGCTGCAAGCTCAACTACTCCGAGACCTCGACGATCGCCCGCGCCTTCGCCGAAAAGGGCTTCGAGCGGGTGGACATGCACCAGCGGGCTGACGTTTACGTGATCAACACCTGCTCGGTGACGCACCGGGCCGACAGCAAGTGCCGCGAGGTCGTCAAGAAGGCCCTCAAGCTCTCGCCCGACGCCTTCATCGCCGTGGTGGGCTGCTACGCCCAGCTCAAGCCCCAGGAAATCGCGGCCATTCCGGGCGTCAGCGTCGTGTTGGGCGCCAACGACAAGTTCAGGCTGTTCGAGCGCATCGAGGCCAGCCGCATGGTGGGCCGCCTGCCCGAGCCCGAGGTCTTCAACTGCGACATCCGCGAGGTCAAGGACTTCGAGCCGTCCTACTCGATGGGCGACCGCACCCGCGCCTTCCTCAAGGTGCAGGACGGCTGCAACTACTTCTGCACCTTCTGCACCATCCCCCTGGCCCGCGGGCGCAGCCGCAACGGCAGCATCGCGCAGGTGCTCGAGCAGGCCCGCGCCATCGCCGCGCGAGGCATCCGCGAGGTGGTGCTCACGGGCGTCAACATCGGCGACTTCGGCCGCAGCACCGGCGAGCGCTTCATCGACCTGCTCCGCGCCCTCGACCAGGCGGAGGGCATCGAGCGCTTCCGCATCTCGTCCATCGAGCCCAACCTGCTCACCGACGAGATCATCGAGTTCGTGGCCGGCTCCAAGCGCTTCGCCCCGCACTTCCACCTGCCCCTGCAATCGGGCAGCGACGAGATCCTGGCCCTGATGCGCCGCAAGTACCGCGTCGAGCTCTACCGCTCGCGGGTGGCCAAGATCCGCGCGCTCATGCCCGAGGCCTTCATCGGCGTTGACCTCATCGTCGGCTTCACGGGCGAGACCGAGGAGCACTTCGACCAGACCTTCGCCTTCCTGAGCGAGCTGGACGTCTCTTTCCTGCACGTCTTCTCCTTCTCGGAACGCGAGAACACGGCGGCGGCCAAGATGACGGGCCGCGTGCCCGACCGCGAGATCACCCGCCGCAGCCAGGCCCTGCACCGCCTGAGCGACAAGAAGCACCGCGAGTTCTACCTTCGCTTCGAGGGCCAGCGGCGCGAGGTGCTGTTCGAGAAGAAGAATGAATCCAACGGAAAGATGTACGGCTACACCGACAACTACCTGAAGGTGGAGGCCGAGCACGACGGCGAACTGGTCAACCAGCTCGTGCGCGTGGAGCTGGGCCAGGTGCTCGAACAGGGCTGCTTCAGCGTCCGCCACTTGCAGGAGGCCCCGAGCGTCTGATGCCCAATGGCGTCGCGGTGACGCGATGGATTGCCTAGAAGACTCGCCCAACCCCGAAGAGGTGAAATCGTCCTCTTCGGTGAGGAAGCGCCAGACTCCTTCGCCAGGACCTGTGCCCTTCGCCTGGTTGTTTCGGGTTCTTTATAGGAGTGTGTGGGTAGCGCAAAAAGGATTGGTACGGGCAAAATCTATTTTTCCGGTCAAGACGCACCTGCTGTTCCTCCGCAGCGGGTGCGTAGCATACCGCCCACGACTTCAAAAAACCGCCAAGGCGCTTGTTTTTTCAAAGTACAGTTTGTATCTTTGAGCATCGTCAATTTCACCCCCCCCCCGATGATCAAGCTACCCTTCAAAACTGCGTATGTCCAGGGCCAAAGCCGGCAGCCGAACCTCCGAAACCTGTCGATTCGAATTTTGACGGACTGGCGCGGCTTCTGGAGCTGTGCATAAAATTCGTACTTGCACAATTGTGCTTTTGGGTAGGAATTGAAGATGGTGGAAGGAATTACGTTGAGGGTAATTGCCTTACTGAAAATCCCTGTTGAATATTTTCGATAATGAATGAAAAATTGATAATAGAATTAAAACACAAATAATTGATAATCAAAGACTAATTTTTACGTTAGTTGGAATTGCCAAAGACACAAATAGAAAAGAAATAAAATAGTACAAATTTGAAGCAAAGAAAAATTTATTTGTAACTTTGCAGAATAAAAAGAGCATTAAGTGATTGAAAATATGAAAGCAAGGCAATATACACCGACAACTATTAAAAAGTTGTTTGCTCTTTCAGGAAATCAATGTGCATTTCCTGATTGCAATGTAATTTTTGTATTACCAGAACGTCAGGAAATTATTGCACAAATTTGCCATATTGAAGCAGCAGAACTTGGCGGAAAAAGATACAACCCAAATCAAACAGATGACGAACGAAGAAATTACAATAATTTGATTTTACTTTGTCCAAATCATCACGTTGAAACCGATGATACTGTAAAATACACAGTGGGAGTATTGAC
Organism: Bacteroidota bacterium; assembly: GCA_020048645.1. Classification (GTDB taxonomy): domain Bacteria; phylum Bacteroidota; class Bacteroidia; order Bacteroidales; family UBA6013; genus UBA6013. Next base: position 57,916 of record JAIFMG010000008.1, read on the forward strand.
AGAGATGAAGCGTAATCATGAATTAAAAATACTTTCACAACCATCGTCATTCGAAAAATTCAGAAATAATCAATCTTCTTTGGCATTTGTTATTAATCAATTATGCCAGGAAAATTTAATTGAAGACACTACAACTAATTTTGATATTAATGAAAAAATTTCTTACAACAATATTGTATCATATCGTCCTACAATAGAATATTATAAAGCATTTCAGGGCAAATTAAGAATGCTATATTCTGAATATGAAAATGAAGGACTATTAAATAAACAATATTTATTAAAAAATATAAAATCAATTTATCTTAAAGTAAAGGGAAAATTCGTAACGAACTCATTAAATGATATTGAAGAAATAAGAAAAAATGCTGATAAAATTTTTGAAGAAGTAGAACGTGAACTTTGGGAAATAATTGATAAAAGTACTAATTTACAAACAGATATTCCGTATGAAGCATTAAATATAAGTTTGCAAATTATAATGGTTGACGCTTTTATGGATTGTAAAATTCTTGAAGAACCACACAAAAAATAAAATATGTTATTAAGTACAAATATAAAACCCAATAAGGACGTTTATTATTTAGGAGCCAAGATTATTGAGATAATAAGCGAAGCTTCAAGTAATAAAATAGATTTTTTTGATACTTTTCATAAGTTAAACTCAATTGAAAAGATATCAATGAGTTTATATATTTTGACAATCGATTGGCTTTACATAATCGGCATTATTAAACAATCTGAAGATAAATATTTAGAAAAATGTTTTTAAAACAGCTTATTATACAAAAAGGAACTGAAATAATAAGAGAGATTCTATTTAAAAAAGGGACTAATCTTATTATTGACAATACAAGTACGCCTAATAGGCAAGATACTGGAAACAGTATTGGCAAAACTACTGTTTTGCGTTTAATTGATTTTTGTTTGGGAACAGACGGAAAAAATATTTATACTGATACCGAGTTTAAAAATAATAGCAATAACACCATTGCAGAAAAATTTTTCAAAGACAATAACATTACAATTAAACTAACTTTGATAAGGGACATTGAGAACGAAAGTTCTCAACAAATTATTATTCGTAAAAATTTCAATTCACGTAAAGATAAAATTCAGGAGATAAATGACGAAACCTATAATGATAGAGACTTTGATAGTAAACTTAAAGAATTATGCTTCAATTCAACTTTAAATAAACCAACATTTCGACAAATTATATCTAAAAATATTCGCTACGAAAAAAACCGACTTGCAAATACTATTAAAGTTTTGCATAATAGCGTAACATTCGAAGTGTATGAAGCATTATATTTGTTTTGGCTTGGGATTGAAAGTGATAATTTAGCAAGAAAACAACAATTGCATGAATTACAATCTATTGAAGAAAAATTACAATCAAGATTAATAAAAGAAAATGATTTACAGCAAATAGAAAACGCATTGTATATTGTTGATTTAGATATTAAAAAACTTAATAAGAAAAAAGAAAGTTTCAACTTAAATGAAAATTTTAATGATGATTTAAATACTTTAAATAACTTAAAATCTATTATAAACAAATTAACTACAGAAATAAATCGTCTTGAATTTCGCAAAACATTGATAATCGAAAGTAAATCAGAATTAGAAAGTGATTTTGTAAATATTAACACCAATCAAATTAAATTATTATATCAAAATGCAAAACACTTAATTTCTGATATTCAAATTTCATTTGAACAAACTTTGAATTTTCACAACAACATGCTTTCTGAAAAAATAAAATTTGTAACCCAAGAATTACCGAACATTGAAAATGAATTAAATAAACAAAAAAAACAATTAAATATTCATCTAACAGAAGAAAAACAATTATCCGAAAAATTATATAAAACAGGAGCGGTTGATGAATTGCAAGATTTAATAACAGAGTTAAATAAACAGCACGAAAAAAAAGGTTCACTTGAAGAGCAAAAACGTCTTTGGGTAAGTTCAAATTCAAAATTAGATGAAATTAAGGACGAATTAGATGCAATTAATCAAAGCATAATTGACAAAGAAGCAATAATTAATAATAGGATATTAAAGTTTAATGAGTTTTTCGCCGAAATTTCCATGAAATTATACAACGAACGATTTATTTTAAGTCAATCAAAAAATGATAGAGCTTATTCACTAAATATAAAGAGTATAGAAGGAAATTTAGGAACAGGAAAAAAGAAAGGACAAATAGCAGCATTCGATTTTGCGCACATTCAATTTTGCGATGAGATAGAATTTCCATGTTTACATTTTATTCTGCACGACCAAAACGAAAATATACATGATAATCAAATAAAAACCTTGATAGAGATTTCTAATGAAATTAATTGTCAGTATATTTTTCCTATTTTACGCGACAAGCTACCAAGTGATATTGATGTTTCCCAATTTGAAATTTTATCTTTATCCCAAACTGATAAACTATTTAAAATTGAATAAAATACGCACAACATATGCTTGAAAGCCAGCGGGTTTTGCGGGTTGCAAGTAGCGTAGCGAACGAAGCAAACCGCAAACCCCGCCGTCGTCAAGCACTTTTCGTTTTAATTATTAATTCACTAGTGTCCGACAAAAAGCTATTCGGCAAGCGATAAAAAAGGGGGGAGGCCATGAAGGCCTCCCCCGAATGTCGTAGTTTTGAGTCTGCGAAAACCAAAACATCCACGACATGCGCGAAGATGCCCATATTCCATTTGTCGGACAGCCGCTGCTCTGACAAATCTTGAGCCAAGCCGCGTTGGGATATTTCACCTTTGGAATCAACCTGGCTTCAGTACTCGTAGCGCAGGCTGAGCATGAAGTTGCGGCCTGGTTGGGGGATTCGAGCGGCGTACTCGACGCCGTCGGCGCTTCGGACGCCGGGGTGGAAGTAGGGTCTGCTGAAAAGCCCGCAATCGACTAGATTTCAAGAAATTAAGTCCAATTTTCTTTGGCCAAGTGCAAGATTATTGGTATCTT
>JAIFMG010000045.1 GCA_020048645.1 Bacteroidota bacterium
CCGCCAACCGTTGCCTTGCCAACGTGGGGACAAACCTCGTCATCAAATTCTCCCCATTTAGACTAAGCTAATTTTGAATCCTTACTTATCAATTGTGGTTTTATATTTTTTTGCTACCGATGGTTGAAAACGATACTTTTTATTACTTGTTCTTCCAACCTCATAAAGTTCTCTTAGATAGTCTTTTTCAAATTCAATTTCCACGGAATCATTTTTTACAAATATGCAAAATTTTTTGAATAAATTCATTAAACGAGTAGGACTTTCGGTTTGCAGTTGTTGCTCGTCCTAAAGCCGCTGGCTTCTGCCCGAGGGGAGCACCAGGCGGTTGCCATGAAAGTCCGCGGCCTCGAGGAGGAAGAAGGTTCACCCTTGGGTTGGATTTGGTACTGCCAAGTTACAAAATTGGTTTTGGAATGGCAAGGGGCTGTTTTTTTTGTGCGTCCTTCGGCCCTGCCGCGATTTGTTGAGCATTGTTGGCAAGAACTTTTCGTCGGAAGAGAATGCTTGGCTGGGCTTTGTGGTTCTGCTGGCGGACGGTTCCCACGGCTTCAAGTCCTGCCCACGCGGAGGAGCGTGGAACGGGCGTTTTCTCGGTTCAAGAGTTGACGAGGCTCGTCCCGAGACCTTTGCCATCACCCGGAAACAAGCAAGCCATGATCCGAAGCGGGAGGTCCGGGCTAATGCTTCACAGAAGGCGAAATTGGCTGGCAAGCAGTTTTCTAAGCCATTGTAAGACAGGCTTCTGCTTGGGCGGAATACGTTTGGGCGCAAAAAAAATCGTGCCCAGGCTTAAACCTGCGCCCGCCGCCATCGTCAATAATACAAACCGACCAGCACGGCGCGCAAGGCCAGGCTGGCAAATTCCCCAAGACCATGAAAAGCAAGAAAGCCTTAGCGGCCAGTCTTCTGGCCATCAGCCTGGTCCTGACCAGTTGTGGCAGTGCGAAATACGACGAAGTGGGCTCAAGCTCGCCTTCGGCCCCCTACGCGTATGAGGAGGAGGCGGATGTGGCCAACATGGCGATGGAGGCCTCCACCCGCTCGCAAATGGCGCCCGAATCGCCCCAGGCGGAGACCGAGGAGGCCATCGACATGGAGCAGAAGCTCATCAAGACGGCCTCCCTGAGCATCGAGGTGGACGACTACGCCACTTCGAGGGCCCGGATCGACGCCCTCGCGGCCGCATCGGAAGCCTACGTTTCGAACGAGCAGGAGTACAACTCGGGCGGCTATTACAGCAACACGATCACGATCCGGGTCAAGAGCCAGAACTTCGACTCGCTGGTGGTTGACCTGCTGGAGGTGGCCGAAGTGGTGCATTCCAAGAACATCGACGTGATGGACGTCACGGAGGAGTTCGTTGACATCCAGACCCGCCTGAAGAACAAGCGGGCCGCCGAGCAGCGCTACGTCGAGATCCTGCAAGAGGCCCGCAACGTCGGCGAAATCCTGCAAGTGGAAGAGCAGCTCCGCGTGCTGCGCGAGGAGATCGAGGCCAAGGAAGGAAGGCTCAAGTTCTTGCAGAACCAGGTCGGATTCTCTACCATCACCCTGACCATCAGCCAGTTTCGCGAATCCACCTACATCGGCTTCGGCGACAAGATCGGCGACGGCTTCCGCTCAGGCTGGAACGGGCTGCTCGACTTCGTCGTCGGCCTGGTAACGGCCTGGCCCGCCCTGCTGATGCTCGGTGGCTTGGGCTACCTCTTTTTCCGTTGGATGAAGCGGCGTCGCTCAAATTCTTGAAAACCAATGTTTTGAATTGAAAATTTAGCCTCTTTTCTTCAAACCAAACGAGGACCGCCGCGCCCGGATTTTTCCGGGCGCGGTTTTTTGCGTCACGCCGCTGGCGCGGTGGGCCTTGGTTTTGGCGACGCGGGCAAATCTGCTAAATTCGCGGCCTTGAAACGAAAGACCCCAGCGCATGGATGTGAAGGCCCAATGGGAGCAGGTGCTCGACAAACTCAGCCAGATGTTCGATGCCGACATCGACCTCGCGGCGGTGCTCTACCTGGTTGGCGTGCAGGAGTTCGGCCAAGGCCTGGACGCCTACCCGAAGGACGAAAAAATGGACATGATCAACTATGCCACCGAGATGCTGCTCTCGCGCTTTGCCATCTATCTGCCTGATGGCCAGCGCGAAGACGGATTGACCCGCTGGCGCCTCAACCCAGACGTTCCCAAGCCCGACTTCGCCACCGAGACCCGGATGATACAAGAATCGGCCGTGCTTTATTTCCGCGAACAAGGCCTGCTTGAGGCTTGAGACCCGGACCAAGTTTCCGCGGTCAAAATGATGATCAAACATTGAGAACCATGAAAACCAGAATGTTGGCCATTTCACTTCTAGTGATGGTGATGGCCCAGTCCTGTTTCCTGACCAGCCACAGCGCCGAGAAGAACAAGCTGGTCGAAATCCGCACCACCCACGGAACCCTGAAGGTGGAGCTGTTCAACGAAACGCCCTTGCACCGCGACAACTTCCTGAAACTGGTGGAGGAGGGCTTCTACGACAGCCTGCTCTTCCACCGCGTGATCAAGGAGTTCATGGTGCAAGGCGGCGACCCCGACTCGCGGGGCGCCGCGGCCGACGCCCGCTTGGGCGGAGGAGGGCCGGGCTACACCGTGCCTGCCGAGATTGTCGAGGGCCTCTTCCACCGCAAAGGCGCGCTGGCCGCCGCCCGGCAGGGCGACCAAGTGAACCCGCGGCGCGAATCGTCGGGCTCGCAGTTCTACATCGTCCATGGCAAGGTCTTCAGCACCGACGAGCTGGACCAGATGAGCCAGGGCCAGAACCAGTCGAGGCTCAACCAGGCCATCATGGCCTACATGGGCGAGCACCCCGAGGCCAGCCAGAAGGTCCGCCAACTGCAAATGGCCGGCGACCAGAACGCGTTGAATGCCTTCGCCAAAGAACTGGAGACGCTCTGCCAGAGCCAGTTCGAGGCTTTGGGCGGAACCTTCACTTTCAGCGAGGCCCAGCGCGATGCCTACGCCAGCGTCGGTGGCGCGCCGCACCTCGATGGCGCCTACACCATCTTCGGCCAGGTCATCGAAGGCCTCGAAGTGGTGGACAGCATCGCCAATTCGGCCACTCAGCCCGGCGACCGCCCCGTCCGCGACGTGGTCATCCTGGGCATGAAAGTCGTCCGCAAATAAAGCCGTTCCCGCGAAAGCATTGCCCATAGAAAAACTTGGGTAAATTCGCGCAGAGGCCCAACCAACACGCCCTAGCCATGATTGAGAAAATTGAGAACCTGATAAGCCAGGCCGAATCCTTCAACGCCCAGACCGCCGACGAGCTCGAGCAGTTTCGCGTGCGCATGCTCGGCAAAAAAGGCGAGGTAACCGAGCTCTTCAACCAGTTCAAGAACGTCGCCGCCGAACAGAAAAAGGAGTTCGGGCAAAAGCTCAACCAGCTCAAAAACCAGGTCCAAGACCGGGTCAACGAACTGAAAGCCAAGCTCGAAGCCCACGAAAGCGCGCCCACGGGCATGGACCTGAGCCTGCCGCCCGGCGGATTCGCCCTCGGCACGCGCCACCCGGTCAACAAGGTGATGAACGAAATCATCGAGATCTTCGCCCGGCTGGGCTTCACCGTTTCGGAAGGCCCCGAGGTCGAGGACGACTACCACAACTTCTCGGCGCTGAACTTCGCCCCCGAGCACCCCGCCCGCGACATGCAGGACACCTTCTTCGTGGCCGGCCGCCCCGACACGCTCCTGCGCACGCACACCTCCTCGGTGCAAGTGCGCACCATGGAGGGCCAGAAGCCGCCCATCCGCACCATCTCGCCCGGGCGCGTCTTCCGCAACGAGGCCATTTCGGCCCGCGCGCACTGCATCTTCCACCAGGTCGAAGGCCTTTACGTGGACAAGCGGGTCTCCTTCGCCGACCTCAAGCAGACGCTGCTCTACTTCGCCAAGGAGTTCTTCGGCCCCGGTGCCGCCATACGCATGAGGCCGTCCTACTTCCCCTTCACCGAACCCTCGGCCGAGGTGGACATCACCTGCTCCATCTGCTCGGGCAAGGGCTGCAACGTCTGCAAGCACACCGGCTGGCTCGAAATCCTCGGTTGCGGCATGGTGCATCCCAACGTATTGGAAGCCAGTGGCATAGACAGCCAGACCTACACCGGATTCGCCTTCGGCATGGGCATGGAGCGCATCGCCATGCTGCGCTACGGCATCAACGACCTGCGCCACTTCTTCGAGAATGACTTGAGATTCCTCAAGCAAATCACTGACTGACAGGGCTTTGTGCCAAAGCGAAACGAAAAGGACATTAACCCAAAGAGATGAAGGAAGCCATTGTTGTGGGAGCGGGAGTGGTAGGCCTTACGACGGCCTTGACCTTGCAGTCGGCAGGGTTCAATGTGCGCATCATCTCCAAGGAGTCGGTCAGCAACACCAACTCCAGCCGCGCCGGGGCCATCTGGTTCCCCTACCGATGCGGTGAGCAGGCGCAGGCAAACGCCTGGGCGATGGAGGGCTACGCCGAGTTCGAGAAAATGGCCAGCAGCAACCGCACCGGCGTCTCGATGGTCTCCTTCCTGGTGCTTGAGCGGCTCGTCAAGCACGACATGCCCTACTGGCTCGGCGGGGTTCCCAAAAAAGCCATCCGCCTGGCCGAAAAAAACGAGCTCCCGGCCACCTACCAGCGCGGGCATTTCATCGCCGTCCCGCTGATCGAAAGCCCCGTTTACCTGCCCTTCCTCAAGGAGGTCTTCGAGGCCAACGGCGGACAGATCGAGATCGAGGAGGTCTTGTCGCTCCACGAGCTGGCCCGCGAAAGCCGCTGGGTCATCAACTGCAGCGGCCTGGGCGCCCGCTGGCTTTGCCAAGACAAGTCCGTCTATCCTGTTGGTGGACAAACCGTTAGGGTAGGGGTGATGCCCGGCGTGCAAGCCCTTGTCGATGAGCAGGATGACAGCCTCTCGTACATCATCCCCCGCCGCGACGGCATCATCTTGGGCGGAACCGTCGAGGAGAACAGCATCCCGACCATGCCCAACATGGACGTCACGCGCAAGATCCTCCAGCGCTGCCACCACCTCCAGCCACTGCTCGGCAAGGCCAAGATCCTCGACGCGCAAGTCTCGGTCCGGCCCTACCGCCCGACCGTGCGCGTGGAGCAGGAGCCGGGCATCCGCCTGATCCACAACTACGGCCACGGCGGCGCCGGATTCACCTTGAGCTGGGGAACGGCCTTCGACGTGTTGCGGCTCGTCAAGCAAGCCGGATGAACTTGACGGCTTACGCGCTCGTAACCTTGGGTTTTGTTCCATCCCCAGGCGTGAAATGGTATGTTTCAGCAGTCAATTATTGATATTCATTCCATTATTGTGAGGTCGAAGGCTGCCATGGATTATCTTCGCCTGACCAATAAATCGTCTTCAAGCTGAAACCAATTTCTTAGACACATGGAAGTCATTCAAGAAACCCGTTTTCTGAAAATTGAGCTGGACCTCCAGAACAACATCCTACTTGAAACCTGGAAAAAGGAATCGGAGGAAATGCGGCGCGAGGACTTTCGGACAGAGCTTCTCAACCAGGTTCATGCGGTCAAGAAGTACAAAGTTCCTAATGTGCTGACCGACAATCGAGAATTGCTGTACACCATCGACCTGGCAGACCAGCGGTGGATGAACGAGGTGGCTTTCCCTTCTTTCCTCGAAAATGGCGCCCGCCGAATCGCGCTGCTGCTGAGCCAAGAAATCTTCACCCAGGTCTCGGTGGAGCAGACCTTCGACGAAACGAATGGGCGCAATTTCCAACAGCGCTTTTTCACCGACCGCGACCTGGCCTTGGCTTGGCTGCGCTAGGGCTTGTTCAAACTGTCTCCAAATTAGCCTCCGGCTTGAAAGCCTTGCGCGGATTGGGTAAATTTGCAAGGCCAGCAAATGCCGCCAATGGAAAGGCAGAACCGCAGTCAAATTAAACCCCTACATCCAATGAGACCATTTAAAGTTCTAGGAATCCAGCAAATCGCAATTGGGAACACCGACAAGGAGAAGCTCAAGAAATTCTGGGTTGACCTCATGGGCCTGCAATACGTCAAGACCTTCGTCAGCGAAAAAGAAAACGTGGACGAGGACGTCCTCAGCCTCGGAAAAGGCCCCGCCGCTGTCGAGGTGGACATCATGCAGCCCATCAACGCCGACAAGAGCCCCAAGGTACACGAGCCCAAGCTCAACCACGTAGGCCTTTGGATCGACGACCTGCCCGCCGCCGTCAAGTGGCTGGGCGAGCAAGGCGTCCGCTTCACTCCCGGCGGGATCCGCCCCGGCGCCAGCGGCTACGACGTCTGCTTCATCCACCCCAAAGGCAACGAAGAGTTTCCGCTCTGCTCCGAGGGCGTTCTTGTTGAGCTGGTCCAAGCCCCACAAGACGTGATTCAAGCGCTTTCATGATCAAGTGAAGTTTGAAGCCTCAAGCCCTGATTTTTTCAGGGCTTTTTTGTTTATACGTTTTGTCAAGAACAGCCCATGGCTTTTGCTTTTTTGTTGAAATTTTCTAACTTAGTATTTAGATGGTTTATTAGAATGTTCAACTCAATTCTTTTGCGCGATGCCAAGAATTCTTTTGGTCGATGACAGGGAAAGCAACTTGGACATTTTGGCCATCATGCTGTCAAGCCTTGATGCCAACTTGTTGGTTCTGATGTCCCAAAACGGCCTGGAAGCCTACCACACGGCCGTGAAGACCCAGCCCGACTTGATCTTGATGGACTGGCAGATGCCCGTGATGGACGGAATCGAGGCCACCCGGAAATTGAAGAACGATCCCTTGACCACCGACATACCGGTCATCATGACCACCGGCGTCATGATGACGGCCGACCACCTGAGCATGGCCCTCCAGGTTGGCGCCGTCGATTTCTTGCGGAAGCCCATTTCGGGAGTCGAGCTGGCGGCCAGGATCAACTCCGCCCTTCGGCTTTCAAAATCCTACAAAGAAATCAAAAAACAGCGTGAAGAACTGGAAATCCTCAATCGTACCAAGGACAAGTTTTTCAACATCATCGCCCGAGACCTCAAGGACCCCTTCAATGCCATGATTGGCCTCTCGGATTTGATGATGCGGAGAATCGACGTCATGGACACCCGCAGGCTAAAGGCTTTCGTCCAGTTGCTCAACGAGTCTTCGCAGATGGGCTACAATTTGCTCGAAAACCTCATGCAGTGGGCCAAGTTGCAAACCAATGAAGTCGATTTTCAGCCTAGGCGAATCGACTTGTCCACGATTATCCAAAGCAGTCTGGACATGATTGCTCGGGTCATCAACGACAAGCAAGTTAGAAATGTCAGTGATGTCGAATCTGAGATTTTTGTTTTCGCCGATGAAAACATGCTGAATCTAGTTTACCGAAACCTGCTGTCCAACGCGATAAAGTTCACACCCAGCGGAAGCACCATTGACTTGGGGGTTCGCCTAGAAAATGGAAGGGCAATTTCCTGGATCACCGATCATGGCATGGGAATCAGCCCCGATGATCAAAATAAGCTATTCCGAATCGACATAAAGCGGAGCACATTGGAAGGCCAGGGGCAGAAAGGAAGTGGCTTGGGTTTGATTCTTGTCAAGGAGTTGCTGCTGATGAACAAAGGACGAATTTGGTTTGAAAGCCAGAAAGGTATAGGTAGCACCTTCTACTTTGATTTGCCCTTGGCTATCAGCGCTCAATGACGAAATGATAGTGGGCGGCCTGATCTTGAAAAAGCACTCTCAGCGTATAAAATCCATTGGCCAAGTTGCCCAAATCTAAGATTTTACGTTCCATGCGCGTGAGCGAATATTCTTGTTGGAATACTTTTCTCCCGACGGCATCAAAAACCTCGAATTTCGTATCCAACAAATTGAAATTTCCAGATGAAACAATCAAATAGCCAGGTGCAGGGTTGGGATACAAAAGCAAAATGCTAGGATCGAAATTTTGAATGAGCGAACTGACCGATATGTAGTCTGTTTTGATGGTCTCATGTGATTTCTCGCCCCTGTGTATGGTGAGGCTGACACTGTAAGTGCCTGGCTGCGGATAACGAACTATCGGCGCGCGAAGACTTGAACTCGATGGGTTGCCCCCTTCGAAGCTCCAGGTCCAAGCCTGGGGCTCGCCGCCCGAAAGGTTGCGGAACTGGACAGGCTCACCAGGAAGCGGGAAGGGTTGAAGTGCCTCGAAGTCAGCAAACAACGACATGGCCAGCGGCGATTCCCAAACGCCCCGCCCGTAAGTAGCCGCCCGAATCAATTCCGTCTCGCGCAGCAACTCCAGGTCTGTCACTATCACATTCGGAAGTCCGTTTCCGAACGGGAGCCAGCTCTCTTGCGACGAATCATAGCGAAACACACCCACGTCAGTGCCAACGTATAGCAAGTCGAATGAGGGAGCTTGATAAACCAGAGTGTTGGCAGGCGTGTTCGGCAAGCCTGCCGAAACGTTGTTCCATGTGTTTCCCGCATCCGATGAATGCAGTATTTTCAGACTGTCTCGATAGCCAGAGAGACTTATCCAAAGCTCGTAAGGATCTGTCGGTTTTACCACGATGTCCGTAATCGACAAATCTAGCTCCGGAGGGCTGATGCCAACCCAGGCGGACCCTTGGTTCGAACCGCCTGTCGTTGTTCTGAATAATTGGTTATCAATGGAATAGTAAATAAAATTGGGGTCAGACGGCGCTATCGCGATCGACAAGTTCGATAAAGTTACCGAGCTGGCGAGCTGTGGCGAAATTGCGTCCCAAACCAGACCACCGTTGATGGATTTGTAAACCCGATCATAGCCTGCGAAAATCATGTTCGGAAAATTCGGCTCGTTGGCCAAGGGAGTTATCCAAGCGCCCCGGTTAAGGTTCGGCAATGGACTGATATTGAGCCATGAAAGCCCACCATTGACTGATCGCGACAAGTTGCCGAACTGCTGGCTGGCGTAAACTATGTCCGAGTCGAGGCGGTGGCTCAAACAATCCATGCCGTCCCCTTTCAGAACCTCCAGCCACTCATTGTTTCGGTAGCGTTGCGTTCCGTTGTCTTGTAGCCCTGCATAAAGCGTGTTTGTGAAGGCCAGCGGGCTACCCAAGCGATAGACCTGCGCGATAGCCAGGCCCTCGTTCATGGGCATGAAATCCAAGCTGTCGGCTTGGGATTTCCAAACACCACCATCGTTGCAAAAAAATACATTTCCAGTATGAATGCAAAATTGTATATCGTGTTGATCGACATGCAGATAGGGTATTCCAAAATCATTCAATTCGGCATACGAAACACAATCGAAAGACTGTCCAGCATTTTGCGAGGCCCAAAGGTTTATGCCTCCGACAAAGACTTTTTCAGCATCTTCAGGTGCGCTGGCGATGGCCAAATCGTACCACGCCTGGCCACCGCTCTCATCCCCCGACAGGTCTCTTCCGAGCAAATTGGGGGAAGGACCATGGACAAGTTCATAGGAAGAACCTGAATTGTGGGACAAATAAATGCCCTCTAAACCAGAGTGGTACGCGTCCGCTGCCACGGCATAAACCCAATCAGGCTCATCGGCCGAAACGGCTAATTCAACCCTGCCTGCACGCTCGCCAATACCCGCTGCGGGCGAAAAACGGTTTCCACCATCAATTGAGCGATAAATTGACTGTCCCAACACATTGGAACTTATGTATAGGGTATCGTCATTTTGCGGATGAAACTCAATATCGCGAAAGTTGCCGGACAAGATCAATCGAGCGCTGTTCCACGCATTTTTCGTTTGGAAAAGCCCGATGGAAGTCGTTGCCCATTGCCATTGCGCGTCCGAAGGGTGGACGGCGAGCTTTCGAATGCTAATGAAGGCATTATCAAACTGGAATCCAACGCTTTTCCAGCTTTCACCTCCATCATGGCTGCAAATGATACCGGCCGAAAAAAGATTTGGGCCGAAGGCGCCTATTCCATTGGCATCCCCGGTCGCGAGCCAAAGCGTGTCCGGATGGGCTGGGTCTAGCGCTATGGACGAAACTCCCAATTGCGCAAGTTTGTCCGTTACTGGGAACCAATAATCACCTTGGCTCGTGCTTTTCCAAAGGCCGCCGCTCGCGCTACCTGCGTAGAGGATGCTGCTGTCGCGCGGGTGGATGGCCATGCAGTTGACCCTGCCAATGCCAGAACGCTGGAGGCTGTCCCACAACGACCGCGGGGTGCCGCTCGGGCCGACTAGCCTCCAGCTCGATAGCGTGTCGAGTGGCTCTTCGCTTGTTGTTGTTTGGTCAAGTTCCTGATAATCATGGTGTTTTTTCAGCAAATGCAAGTCACCAGATGGAAAGGCCCTGGCCGAGACGAGCCAGCTCCAGCGCCAAAACTGCTTCTCGACTGGCGGCGATTGCTGCAAGAACGTTTCCGCATAAGTGCCGAACTGCGCTGCTTGCGACCAGTAGTCTCTGGCTGTTTCCGAAGATTTGGCGTAGGGATTCCAGTCTTGGGCAATCAAATCAGTTGCTATGCAACAAGCAAAAAGTATCAAAAATGCCAATCGTTTCATGGGCAAGCGGCAATACCCTCGACTATGCGTCGAGGGTTTTGTTCTGCATTCTGATCGTCATTCGCTCTTTTCCGCTGCCTTTGTGAAGAAAGAGTCCCGCAAGTTCAGGTACTCGTCCGATAGGTAGAACGATGCCAAGGCTTTCAAACGAATGGCCAAATCGAGGTGGAGGTATTCGCCCAATTCGTTCTGCTGTTCCAACAGTTTGACAAGGCCAAATTGTTGTGCTGTTTTCCAATTTTCCGATCCGCTGGGCGAATTCAGGACCACAGCTTTGACCGCAGGGGCGAATTTTCCAGCGAACAAGAGGCCAGCTCTTTCTGCGGTAAGCTGCATGACGCGAGAAGTTGCCAACAGTTCATCTTCTCGAGAGTTCTCGTTTGTTTTCCCAGTGTTTTGTATCACCCCAATGGCATCCATCATCGACTCGACAAGACCAGTGCCCTGCGACGCAAGATCCTTGATCCCAGCCGTTTTCTCGAGCAACCTCGATACAGCTTTGACCTTGAACATCACCGAAAGCGACTTGCCCAATGTCCCGCCGAAGGGAATGAAGGCCAGAATGGTATCAACGATGGCCATTCCTTTGTCTTTCGTGCCTCGCCATATTTCAGCCAGGCCGATTCGCTTGTGCTTGAGTTTCAGATGCGCGGTCTCGGAGGCCAATGCGAAAGCCATTTCAGCGATGCCCATCTTCCAATCTGTTTCCTCGAGGTGCGCTACCCCAATTGTGATAAAATCAGGTTCGCCTTCATAGGCGAAAATCCCTTTTTCTTTTTCACCACGCGTGATGTAGGCTTCAATTTTTCCCATGGAAAAGAACTGTTCTATCAGGAGGACAATCTTCTGAATGTCATCGTGTTTTGAACCTTCAACTTTTTCCGAAAATGCCTTTACGGCCGATTGGTCGGGGTTGTCAACCTCGGCCAACCACGATTGCAAAGTTCCAAAGAGCGCATGTTCACGGGTGGCCGGATGCTTTAGCTGCGAGGCGATGGCTTCGTCCGTGATGGGCGCGACGCTCGGAAACTCATACTCCTTGTTGTAAGGGCTTGTATTAACAGTCAGTGTTTCAATGATTTCTTGTGCGCGTTCGTGCAAACTGCTTGAAGTGATTGGCAGCAGGTCTTGCAGCCGCATCACATGCAAGGGCTGGATTTGAGCCAACTGCCGAACCACCGACGGCTCATTTTCCTTGCCTTTGGCCTCGAGCAGCAGCTCGAGGATGCCAACTTTCAAGAATTGACCATTCGCCATGCTGAAGGGCGAGACCTTTTTGTCTGGAAGCAATTCTGACAAGGTTTCGTCAGGAAGATTTTTGATTTGCTTTTCAAGAATTTCAATGGCCTCTTCTTTCATGTCGCAAGCAATCAAATGCTGGCAAAATTTCTTTTCCAACAAAACAAGATTGATTTTGTCGCTGCTTTTTTTCTGAAACTCGGTTCTTATTTTCCGATGGAAAGGGAGTAGCCGATGAAGCTCCATGTTCGTGAGCTCGGCTTCCAGCAGCAGCCCCATCAATGCCATCTTGTCAACATGTGATAGTTTCCAAAGATCTGCCCATTTCATGAATTCTTCGTCTGAATTGGGCAAGGCCAAAATCTTCCGTATGGCCTCGAGCAGGCCTTGGTCGGAAATGTTCTTGCTGATGGCAGTGTCGCGGTTGCCTTCCGCCAATTGGGCGAACAGGAGGCTAAGCTCGTCAAATGGATGCTGGTCTTTTTCAGATAGCCACTGCAAAAGACTGTAAGCGAACTGGTTGCTGGCTGTGTCTGTCGGGTTTTCAACCCAATTCAACCTAGCGGACTCGCGGACTCGCTGCAAGCCTTCCAAGTTCGAAGCGCTTTGCAATTGCAAGTATAAATCGCCATTGCTGCGGGTCGAAAGCCATTGGGCCTGGCCAACTTTTACAGGACTCCGGCCGATTTCCTTTTTGACAAGCATCAATCTGTCATCCAGCTTGTCAATTTTTTCAACGGCGTCGTTTTCGCCAAAACCCACTAGCCATTCTGCTTCGATCGAGAGCATGTAGCGCCAATGCAAGCCCTCGGGCGGGGCTGTTCCACCGACAAGGCATTTCACCTGTTCTGCTTCCAGCCATGCCAAAACCATGTCTGTCGTATTCAAGGTCTTGGCCAACCAGAATGCTTCAAAAGGCTGATTTTTAGGACAGTACCTGCTTTTTGAAAACTGCTTCGCTTGGATGCCAAACGATTTCTCAAGGTGCTGTATCATGAAGTCCAGGATTTCCGATTCTTTTGAGCTGGACAACATGCTGCTCAAATCCATCCGCCTTTCCAACGGGGGCTTCAACTCGGACTGCCATTGCGATTGGTGAAAAACATAGTTCAATCGGTCATCTTCGAGCTTGATATACAGTTGATAGGCGGCGTTCAGCCCCAAGCTGCCTTTGATTCCTCCTCCCTGGCGGTATTGCAACACATGAAAAAGCGGCTCTGTCCTAAACGTCAGTACTTCTTGGCCCAGGCCAGCCAGGTAGGCCGAGAGTTCTTGTGAAAAGACTTCAAAATCAAAACTTTGAGGGATGTAGAAGATTTTTCCATTTTGAACAACTGCGGAGTGATCCGTGGTTTGGAAATCCACAACAGGCTCTTGCTGCTCCTGGTTTTGCTCTCCGACATCGGCGTCTTCAACTTCGCCTACCTTTTCATTTTCAGAAAAGACTTTGTTGGTGAATTCATCGGCTTTTTTTAATAGGTCATCGCTTTTCTTTTTCAAATTATCAAATATCTTTTTCATGATGTTTAAATTTTGTTGGTGAGTTTTCCATTGGTTGACAAGATAATCAATCATCGCCAAGAACGCAAATGCCCTCGAAGAATTATTGCACCAGGATCACTATCTTCGCAAAAAAAACTGAAATGGAATTGAAATTGGGTTTTTCGACTTGTCCGAACGACACCTTCATCTTTGACGCCCTGGTAAACGGCAAGATTGAATCGAAGGGATTGAAATTCAATGTTTTACTGGCCGATGTCGAAGAGCTTAACCGCGAAGCCGCGCGGGGCGTGCTCCACATCACCAAGCTAAGCTACCATGCTTACGCAGGCCTGGCTGACCAGTACCTGCTTCTGGATGCGGGGAGCGCGCTGGGCAAAAACAATGGACCTTTGCTCATCAGCAAGAAGAAAATCTACCCGGATGAAGTCAATGATTTGAAGATTGCCATTCCTGGACTGAAAACCACTGCCAATTTGCTCTTGTCCATCGCTTATCCGCTTGCAAAAAACAAGAAAGAGTTGCTGTTTTCTGACATTGAAGATGCAGTTCTGGACTCCGAGTTCGATGCGGGTTTGATCATCCACGAAAACAGGTTCACGTACCAGGAGAAGGGACTCAAAAAAATTGTTGATTTGGGCGAATTTTGGGAGCAAACGACCCAAAGCCCTATTCCATTGGGCGGAATCGCTATCCATCGGAGCGTTCCAAAAGCAGTGCAGCTACTTGTCCAAACTTTGCTGGTTGAAAGCATTGAACACGCTTGGCGGAACCCCGATAGTCCGTATCTCTACATGCGCCGATATGCGCAAGAAATGGATGAATCCGTCATGCGCAAACACATAGAGTTGTACGTCAACCAATTCACCAAAAGTCTTGGAAATGAAGGTCGTAAAGCCATACGCACGCTATTCGACAAAGCCACCGATTTGGGCCTTGTCGAAAAGGTGCGCGAAGACATTTTTGTCGTGTGAAAGATTGCTTTTAGAGTTTCAAGGCCCCGCAGTCGTTGCTTGCGCCTCGATTTTGGTTGATTTGGTCTTGGCTGGGTGCATCTTCTTGAATGCCCAAGCTTCGAAGCGGGCTTGCAGATTGAGCACCTAAGACAGGGGTGAATCCTGATTCGCGATCCAACTCGCTGGAAAATAGAGGGTCCTCGGCAGTCACGTTGGGCAACGCGTTCCGGACATCGCTGTCCGTGTTGTTCGTGACCCACTGCAAGTTGCCCCCCACAATTTCAAAGCTCATGTCCTTGTAAACATTGTAGTTTTGTCCCCAAGGGTTTGTGGCGACATTGTCTGATAGCACGTTGTTTTGCAGTCGGAAGTTGGCACCGCCAAACAGTCCTGCTCCTTGGGCCGCCGTGTTATTGGCGATGGTGTTGTTGGTCAGCCAGACAGGTCCTGCTCCGCCCATGATGGCTCCGCCAAGTCCGGTGTTGGTGGTTTCGCCTTCTTGCGCGATGTTCTGGTAGAAGGTGCAGTTGGTGATTGTTGCTTTTTGGTCGTTGTTTTCACCAATCCAAAGGCCTCCGCCTTGTGCTTCTGCCCTGTTGGATACAAAGGCGCATTTAGAAACAACGCTGATGCCATTGCCTGTTCGCAGCCCTCCGCCAAGGCCTTGTTCTCCGTTGAACTGGCGGCAGTGGTTGGCCTCGAAGAGGCATTCCTCTACTTTGATTTGTGAGTCATAGACGAACAGGAACGCGCCTCCACCTTGCCTGGCGCCTGCGTTGTCCTTGAAGATGCAGGCATGCAAGTTTATGGTTCCTTGCAAGTTAGGGCCGCCATCTGAAGCTGCGCCGTCCGTGTAAACTGCTCCGCCCGTATTGCTCGATTCATTCTCGAAGAAGCCGCAGCGGACCAGTTCCAAGTTGGTTAGCAAGTTGTTGATGGCTCCGCCGATTCCACCTTTGTTGCTCTTGAAATAGCAGTCAACGACAACCAGTTTTGAGTTGTTTCCTCCTCTCGCATACAGTGCGCCGCCGCCTACTTCTTCCGCATTCGTGAGTTGCCGTGTTTCGTTGCCAACGAAGGTGCATTCTTGCACGTAGAGTTGGTTCCAAAGGCCTGACCAGACGGCGCCTCCGCTTCCTGCTTGGCCGCTGTTCCCGCTTCCGTCGTTGTTGTCTGGGTTTGGGCCTGCTTCATCGAGTGTGCCGCCGGTTGTCTTTCCGTTCACAAAGTGGATTCCTTTGAGGTGCCAAGTCAGCTCTTTGACCTGTTCCTCTGCAAAGCGTGGATTCAGAATATGATGTGCGCCAACGCTATAGAGGATTCTCCTTTCGCCCCGGGCATCCAAGGTCAGCAGGCCTCCGCCGTCGAGGAAAGTCCCGTGCCTTTTGACAACCAAGGTCGAATCGACATAAACGACAACTGGCTGGCCACCTGTCGATAGCGTGATGTGCCCGCCTTGGTCAAGCGCCTTTTGCAAGGTAGCCCGGGTAACGCTTTGCGGCGTTCCATCCCCAACAACGATTTCATTTCCAACAGGTTCTGGAAAATTTACCGCATGGCTTGTTGTCTTGTCGAAAGCGTAGTCGCTTTGCCACTCCATTTGGGGTTGAAAGTCAGGTGTGGTTTCGGTTTCCTTTTCGCAGGCTGTGATCAGCAGAAAGGATAATATTCCAAGAACGATTGTTTTTTTCATGATTTTTATTCCCAATTTAGCAATTGTTTACGAATTGGCAAAGCGCTATTCATGATTTTTCTGCGGCAACTAATTTCGCTGCCACGCTTATTTCTTTGCGAAAATTGTCTAAATTGCGATTTCAACCCAACCCAATGACATGATTCCATTGTTTATGTTTTTGCTCGAGCCACTGCTCATTATTGGAACGATAGTTTTGCTGGTTTATTCTGCCCAATATGGCCTAGGCCTGGGTTCGTCAAAAGCCTTGGAAAGCAGGGCCAAATCCATTGTCCTCAGGCTTGAAGGCAAATATTTGGAGTTCATCGACCGCAAATCTGCGCTGGAGACTTTGCGCAGTCATGGAGGCAAGGTTGATTTTGAACGCTTGCTGAACGAATCCATCGAATACATTCAACCCGAGATCGATGAATTGTTTCTGTTTGTCGCAGGAAACATCGGTAGCTTTTCCAATCCGACGGAAGGTTTATCCGTCTTTCAGAATGCTTCAGAATATGCTGCCAACCTGTTGAATCGCAACACGTCACAGGTGGGTAGTGTCGGACCTGGGCAGGAAGCAAAACTCCATCAGCTCATTCACCATTCGATCAGGGCCGATTTGCTCAAGCGTTCCCTTGATTGGGATTTGTTTGAGGCATGATTCAATTCTGTTGTGCGTTTAGACTTCTGACAATGCGAATCCAACGCTCTTTATCTACTGGCAATAGACTGTCTATTTGAATTTCCAGAATGTAGAGTTCGTTGGCCTTCAGAACCCAAAATGTTGTTCTCGGATATTTTTGCTGCATGTCCTCAATGTCCAAGTTGTGCTCGTGCAATGAAGCGCTATCTACTTCAATTCTCATTCTATCAAGGCTTTGCCCAAGGCTTGCTTCGTCTCTGCTTACTGCTCTTGCCGAAAGTTCGGGTCCCAGGAAATTAGGTTTTGGCGTGGATGGATTGGTATTGCTGGACAGATGATCTTCTTGTGCTAATTCTTGTTCATAGTTGAAGGCTTCCTCATCGCCATGTGTGCTCGGATAGGAATCATCAGCCAGAACTTGTCGTATATCATTGATTTCTTCTTCTGTTTCTATTATGTTTTCTTCTTCGATAGTGATTTCACTTTCATGCCTACCTGTTATTGATGTTTCAAATTCAACTGTTTCGATTGAACCGTTGTTTTGATTGCCCAGATGTACGCTTTTGTCTATCGCTGAAGGATTGTTTTCTCGCTCTTCTATGGGATTTTGTTGGTCAGTATTTTGAAGATTTCGCACTTCATTCGAAGCGAGTTTTCCGATCAGTGTTTCCTGCATGAACGCACGACTTATGACGACTAGCAAAACAATGCAAGCAGCCGTAGCCAGAAGGCGTAAAATTGTTCGATTGTTTCGCCTGCCTATCTTTTTTTCAATCGAGGATATGTGTGTATTTAAATTGTTGTAGCCCAATGTTTTGATTCCTTCGACAACATCCGAACAGATTTCGCAGTTTTGAAGGTGTAGTGATAGGATGTCCAGTTCTGTTTTTGAGAAGTTTTCCTTGTTCAGCCTGTCGATTTGTGCTTTCGTTAAGCACTCTTGGCTATCGCGATAGGTTGTCTTCATTGCCGTGAGCAGTTTTTGTTTTTTCTAGCAGCAGTTTTTTGAGTCTCTTTTTTCCATTTTGTATGTTGCTTTTGACTTGATTGTATGTCATTTCTGTATTTTTCTGAATCTCGTCATAGCTTTTCGATTCTAGGTAGAACATTTCGACGCAGCGCCGCTGGTTCAGGTTTAGGGCATCGAGGCATTCCGGAAGAATGTTTGACAGGTCGGTGTCCTCATCACAATGATGCCCAATTTGCTCGGATTCCATGCTCGATTCCAAAGTATTTTTCAATTCTTGCATTTTCTTGTCTTTCAATGCTTTGCTTCGCAGTCTCATCAAGCATTCATTCTTGCTGACCACATAGAGCCAGCTCTTGAAGTTCTCGATCGTTTGGGTTTCAATTTTTTTTGGCAATGATTCGTAGATTTCCATGGTCGTATCTTCGGCCCAGGCGGGCTCCGTGAGGTATCTGACGCAGACGAGGAAAATCGCTTCTGAATGCCGTAGAAAAAGTTCCGCTAATATTTCGATGTTTTTGCTTAGTAGATATCGTTCTAACATCTGCTTGTCAGTCATTGCTTTGTTGATAAGCCGATGCGTGAATACTTTGAACATTTTGGCGTTGGTTTGAACCTTAGACGGCAAGAACTTTTTGGGGTTTAAGGTTTGATTTCGATTTTATTGCTAAATTGTTGTCAACCAAACGAAATTAGATCATGAAAACGAAGAGTTTCTTTTTAAGTGTGTTTCTTTTCGCTCTACCATGTGCTTCCTGCACTACAAAAGCTCCGACGGAAGCTGATTCTTCTCTTGCAGCGGCGGGCTTGTTCCAAGAGTCTTTGGGCGTTGATCAGGGGCTTGCATCGGACAGTTCTGCCCGCTGGTCAAAGGGAAGCTCGCAGGGGAGGGGCTTTGCCGCCTATGTTGGCGAAATTGATGGCCAGTATCCAATTCGCGCGATTCTGCGACAGGATGGCGAAAGGGTGTTTGGCAAATATTTTTATGAAACCGTTGGCGGTGAGCTGTTGCTGTCGGGCACTTTTGCCAATGGGCAATATTCACTTTCTGAATACAGCCCGCAGGGTACTCAAGTGGGTTCAATTGTCTTGTCTGGCCTGGAGAAGTTGACGGGAAAGTGGTCTAGCTTGGATGCGCGCAAGGTTTATGACATCTGGCTGCAACCGCAGGACGATTCCTATTCGCACCCCAAGCTGGAGGCTTTCGCCTCCAGGATTGAGGAGGAGGCCTTCTTGGAGTACTTGCGTAATTTTTTATGGGTCAATGCTTTGCCAATTTCATTTGAACACATTGAGGGCATGTATCTTTCACCCGAAGCGCAACGAGCCTATCTGGATCCTTACAGTTACGAAGAAGATCCGAATGTTTACTTTGGCTCGGAAGAGAATTTTGCGGTTTTGTGCTTTTTTGTCGGTGATCATGTCGCCACGGTCCATGTCGCGGCGTATTCGCCAGGGATGATGGGAATTTCCAATCGCTATTATTACCTTTCAACATATTCGTTTTCGGGCAAACGCATCGACCAGCAGGAAATTGGTTACGACAACTCCGATCAGGATATGGGTGACAATGCGTTGACCCTTTCAAGTTCGCTTGTCAAAATTGGGTCAGATGGCCAGGTGGATGTTGTAAATTCACACCGTTATGAGCAGTTGTTCGAGGACGGAGATCCGGTTGAGGAGACTTCCGAGACAACGCGAGCGCGTTTTGTCATCGCAGCGGATGGAACAATCGCTCGTCGTGATTGAAAAATCCCCCTACAAGACGTGGTTTTGTAGGGGGATTTTTGATGTTTATGACTTTCACCAAGCCCGGGCGTATTGGTCTGGCGGATTGAGGTTTTGCCCCAATTTTTTCGCGGCTTTGCGGGGGAAGTAAGGGTCTCGGAGCGATTCGCGCCCCATGAAGACCAGGTCGGCTTGGCCAGTTCTGATGATGTGGTCGGCTTGTTCTGGGCTGGTTATCATGCCAACAGCGCCAGTCAGCACGTCGGCTTCCCTGCGGATAGTCGCGGCGAGTTCGGTTTGGTATCCGGTGCCGGCTCTTCCTTCGGGTATGGCCTTGAGTCCGCCCGAAGAGCAGTCGATCAGGTCCACGCCCATTTTTTTAAGGCGTTTGGATAGATCCACACTGTCGGCCAGTGTCCAAGAAGCTTGTCCGTCTTCGCACCAGTCGGTGCATGAAAGGCGCACGAAGAGCAACACGTTTTCGGGGATGGACTTTCGCACAGCCTGAACCGTTTCTGTCAGGAATCGTACTCTGTTTTCAAAGCTGCCGCCGTACTCGTCAGAGCGCTGGTTGTAGAGTGGCGAGAGGAACTGGTGGAAGAGGTATCCGTGGGCAGCGTGGATTTCAATGGCTTGAAAACCAGCGTTGGAGGCCCTTTCTGCTGCCCGTGCGAATTTAGCGGTCAGGTCTTCAATTTCTTCAAGGTCAAGCATTTTGGGTTTTGCCAGGCCGGGAAGCACGGGCTTGTCCATGGCGGCAACGGGCTGCCAGCCGCCATCTTCTTCGGTGAGGAGTTTTCCGCCTTCCCAAGGGGGAGAAATGCTAGCCTTGCCTCCGGCATGTGCCAGTTGGATGCAGGATACCGATCCCCGTTTGTGCAGAAAATCGACAATGCGGCTGAGCCTTGAAATGTGCTCATCTTTCCAGATGCCCATGTCGTTCCAGGTGATGCAACCTTCGGGGCTGATGGCTGTTGCTTCGGTCATTACCAGCGCGTTGCCGCCAATGGCCCTGCTGCCCAGGTGTACCAGGTGCCAGTCAGTGGCGAAGCCGTCGTCGCAGGAGTACATGCACATGGGCGAGACGGCCAGGCGGTTGCTGAGCATGGTCTCGCGGATGATGAGAGGAGTGAACAGGTGATTCATGTTTCGTATATGTTGATTACCAGGGGAATATCTCTCGGTCGCGGAAGAATTTGCCAGTGGGCACGCTTGGGTCCGTGGCGAGCCATACCGCTGTGTCGGCGCCTTGCGAAACGTCGCGCAGGGCGTTGGCGCCGCCCATGTCGGTCCGCACCCAGCCGGGACACATCGAGTTGACACGGACGCTTGAGTTGAACTCGTGCGAAAGGTTGATGGTCAGGTTGTTGAGGGCTGTCTTGGAAAGCCTGTAAGCGAAACTTCCGCCAGCCATTTTGTCGAATGAGCCCATGTCGCTGGCCAGGTTGACGATGCGCGCGTCGTCGCTTTTGAGCAGGAGGGGTGCGAAGGCTCGGGCCATGCGCCAGGGGCCGTAGAAGTTGACTTTCAGCGTTTCGTCAAAGACCTCTTCGCCAAGGTTAAGGCTGCCGGTGTCTTTGGCGCTGTATATGGCCGCATTGTTGATCAATGCGTCCAATTTCCCGAATTTTTTCTCTATTTCGGATGCTAAATTTCGGATGCTTTCTATGTTGCTGACATCGAGCTGCGCTGGATGGATAATCCCATTTTGTGATGCAATTTCTTTGGCGGCTTCTTCTGCCTTTTGAAGGTTTTGTGCGCACAAAATCACGGTGTAGCCTAGCTTAGAGAGCTGCCTACATATTTCTTTTCCGATGCCTCGGTTGGCACCTGTCACGAGCATAACTTTCATCTTGGTTGTTTGAGTTTTGTTAGGATGCGCGAAGATAACCAAATTTCCAGAGGCTTGCCAAGTGCTTTCATACAATATCCCCAGACGGCGAGCCGCCTGGGGAAGCACACACACTCAATAACTCAAAATCAGAGACTTTCACCCAATTGGCTTTCCTTTCACTGTATCCGTCTATTTTTCGCCAAGGCTGAAGTCATCCACTAGCACTTGCGGTTCCACTTTGTCTGTTTCTTCAAGTTATTGTTTTGGTTTTGACGTCAAATGTTCTGTGGTTGAACAATTTTGCTGTTTAAGCGTTGCCAGTCAAAGCGAATGTGCATTTGTCACATCGGAGTCCTTTGGCGCCACTCTGCGGACAGCTAAGCCATTGGGCCCGGCTGCCTTCCGTTCGTTAGGGGTCTGCACGGTCTGGGTTCGCCTAAAACGGTCGAGTTGAAGTGGCTCCCGGCTCCGGACAGCGTATTGGATCGTTCGTCGGTGCATGCTGTTCAAATTAACCCAAAGACGCGGTAAAGTCAAGACTTTGAGTCGTTCCTTGGTGCAATCTCAAGCCTTCTGCTGCCGGCTAGCATCGTGGGTGATTTGGTATTCTATTGAAAATCAGTTTGATGCAATCTAAATTTCTCTTTGTTGCCAAAATCACAACGAATGTTTAAATTGCAGCCAAATCCCCTTCCGCGATGCCTCAAGTTTTTGCCCAGTCGTTGATAAACTTAGTGAAGCAGGGCCAATCGAGCTTCGCTGTGGCGGAGCTCCTGGCGGCTTGCCTGGCTTGTGAGGCGGTTCGTCCGGAGGCGGTCGCCGATACGGATCTCTTGAAGACAAAGCTGCGCCTGCTTTCGGAGGAGTATCACGATCTCTCGGGCCGAATTCAGCAGGATGATTCACAATCGGTCAACAATGAAGATTTTCGAAAGGCTTTGGACAAGCAACTTCTGGCTTTGTTGGACAGCTTTTCGGCATATCCAGTTTTCTATGATTTTCTGATGGCTTATCCCGATCCTAGCTCTTGGAAGGTCATTGCCCATCGCTTGCCGAGCGAGCAAGGTTCTTTGGAACTGTTGGCTGAAGGAGACGAGTTGAAGCAAAAGATGAAGGTTGCCTTCCGTGAAGCGGAACAGATTGCTCGTCTTTTTGATCCTGATTACCAGGAAATTAGTCGTGGGTCTCTGGCGGCGCAGCCAATTGCGCGCGCTGAGGGCGCTAATCTTTCATGGATGACCTGGATGCTCGTGCTGACGACTTTGATGGTTGTTGTGGTCTTGTTGTGGAGCATGGTTCTTTCAAACCAGTGAAACGCCTATGGATGCTCGATCGCTTGCTGCCGCCGAGCGGCTGTATCTTTCCTTGACAGCCTTGTTTATCGCGGCTCTCGTTACGGGAAATCTCATCTTTCAGAAGTTTTTCTTTTGGAATCCGTTGGGCCTGTTTGCTTTTGAGCTTTCTGTTGGCATTTTGCCCTATCCAATAACGTTTCTAGTAACGGACATTGTATCAGAGGTTTACGGAAAGCGACGTTCTCAACAGGTGGTTGTGGCGGGCCTGGTGGCTAGTGTTTTCACTTTGTTTGTTGTAACAGTTGCTGATTTGGCCCCTGCCACGGAGTGGTCTCCGGTTCAGGACGATGAGTTCCGGAATGTCTTCGGCTTCACTTTCTTGGCCGTGGCTGCCTCGATGGCGGCCTACCTCACGGCCCAGTTCATCGATGTCCAGGTTTTCCATTTTTGGAAAAATTTGACGGGTGGCAAGCACCTTTGGCTTAGGAACAACGCGTCAACATTGACCTCTCAGTTCATCGACACAATAATCGTTTTGCTGCTTTTGTGCTCGTTTGGGGTCATTGAATGGAGCCGTTTTGGGTCCTTGTTTGTCAACGGGTTTTTGTTCAAGGCCATCATCGCTTTGCTCGATACGCCTTTTGTCTATCTGGGGGTCCATCTTTTGCGCCGGCGGTTCGGGCTGGTCGGGGTGGGGCAGGAGCTCAGAGACCCAGGCCAGCACGAGGAGCACGAAGCCCGGCCTTCCTAGTGGGAAGGCCCGGGCTTGTCTGATTCTTTAGCAAGGCTTGAGCTGAAGGGTCGTTTCTATTTGTTGTCCAGCTTGTTGAATAGGATGTGCAGTTCGTCGAGCTGCTCTTGGGCGATGGGGGAGGGCGAGTCCATCATGAGGTCGCGGCCGGTGTTGTTCTTGGGGAAGGCGATCACGTCGCGGATGGAGTCGTAGCCGCCGAAGATGCTGACCCAGCGGTCGAAGCCGAAGGCCGCGCCGGCGTGCGGGGGGGCGCCATAGCGGAAGGCGTTCATGAGGAAGCCGAACTGCTCTTGCGCCTGCTGGTCGCTGAATCCCAGCACCTTGAACATTTTGGCCTGAAGTTCGGAATCGAAGATGCGCACTGACCCGCCGCCGATTTCGCTGCCGTTGATGACCAGGTCGTAGGCGTTGGCGCGGACTTTCCCGGGGTCGGTGTCGAGCAGGTGGGCATCTTCGGGCTTGGGCGCGGTGAAGGGGTGGTGCATGGCGTGGAAGCGCTGGGTCTCCGCGTCCCATTCGAGCAGAGGGAAGTCCACGACCCAAAGCGGGGCGAAGGTGTCGGCGGGACGAAGGCCGAGCTGGTTGCCCATTTCGAGGCGCAACTCGCTGAGGGCCTTGCGGGTAGCGGCGTCTTCCCCGGCCAGTACCAGCAGCAGGTCGCCGGGCTGCGCCTCGAAGGCTTTTGCCCAGGCGGCCAGGTCGTCTTGGCTGTAGAACTTGTCCACCGACGACTTGAAGCTGCCGTCGGCGTTGCATTTGACGTGGACCAAGCCTTTGGCGCCGACTTGGGGTCTCTGCACGAACTTGGTCAGCTCGTCCAGTTGCTTGCGGGTGAACTCGCCGCAGCCTTTGGCGTTGATGCCCACGATGAGCCCGGCGGCGTCGAAGACCGGGAAGCCTTTTCCCTTGGCCTGCTGGGTCAGCTCGACGAAGGTCATGCCGAAGCGGATGTCGGGGCGGTCGTTGCCGTAGAGGCGCATGGCCTCGGCGAAGCTCATGCGCGGGAAAGGCTCGTTGTATTCGATGTTTTTGATTTGTTTGAACAGGTGCTTGGCCAGCCCTTCAAACATGTTCAACACGTCTTCCTGTTCCACGAAAGACATTTCGCAGTCGATCTGGGTGAACTCGGGCTGCCGGTCGGAGCGGAAGCTCTCGTCGCGGAAGCATTTGACGATTTGGAAATAGCGGTCGTATCCTGCCACCATGAGCAGTTGCTTGAAGACCTGGGGCGACTGGGGCAAAGCGTAGAACTGCCCAGGGTTGAGCCGCGAGGGCACAACGAAGTCGCGGGCGCCTTCCGGGGTGGACTTGATGAGCACGGGGGTCTCGACCTCGATGAAGTCGTTGGCATCCAGGAAGTCGCGGGCGGCCTTGGCCATGCGATGCCGCAGCAGGAGGGCATCCTGGCTGGGCTTTCGGCGCAGGTCGAGGTAGCGGTATTTCAGTCGGAGCTCCTCGCCGCCGTCGGTCTGGTCTTCGATGGTGAACGGTGGGGTGGCCGAGGGGCTGAGCACCTTGACGCTCTTGGCCACCAGCTCGATGTCGCCTGTGGGCAGGTTGGGATTTTTGCTGCTTCGCTCGCGGACGCGTCCGCGTACTTGGATGACGCTCTCGCGCACCAGGGCGCGGGCATGCTCGCACAGGGCGGCGTCCAGGTCGAGGTCGAAGTAGAGTTGGGTGATGCCGTAGCGGTCGCGCAGGTCGATGAAGGTCATGCCGCCGAAGTTGCGGACGCGCTGGACCCAGCCGCTTAGGGTCGCTTCTTGCTGGACGTCTTGCAGTCGCAGTTGGTTGCAGGTGTGTGTGCGATACATGGTCGGGAATTTTTCTGCCACGAAAGTAGGAATAATTCGCGATGCGCCGCGGCCGCCTGGTTTGCGCAGGCGTTCACCTTTTGAGCAGGGCCTGCCGGATGGTGCGTTCGAGTTCGTCTTGGCAGAGGGGGCCCAGGCCGGCGCCCAGGAAGCGCAGCCCGCGCCGGTGCAGCAGGGCCACCTTGGGCAGGAGGTCGCCGCCCAGCTCGGCGGGCAGTTCGCCCTCGTAGGTGTAGAAGGGCAGTTGCCAACCGTTCTCGAGGGCCAGGTGCTTGACGGTGTATTCTGGTTCGACACACAGGAAGTAGAAGTCGAGGTTTTCTGCTTTAAGTTTCTGATAAAGAGAATCTAAGCTCGTCACCAGGTTCTGGCATCCTTTATCGGTGACGTTCAGCACGGCCACCAGGGCCAGGTGGTCTTCGCGCTCTTCGATGTAGCCCGTCGTGCCATGTTGCACCGAGCGCAGGGGCAGATGGTAGAGGCTGGTTATTCCTTCATTTTCAGGAAGTTGATTCTGCGTGATTTCGCCCGAAAGCCGTGCCGAGCGCTGCACATAGACGGCCTCGATGACGCGGTGTACCAGAAGCGTGAGCACCACTCCGGCGACGATGCCGAACAGGATGGGGGTGCGTAAGTTCTTGAGTTCCATGCGTTGGCCTTGTGGTTTTGTGGCCAATTTACGCTTTTCGCCCGACTTTTTCCAATCGGTCCTGCCGGGGCGTTCCCAGAAAAATCTTCGGCGATCGCGCGCGGTTCGCCGGGCTTGCTTAATTTGGCGTCCGAATCAAAAACGAACCACCGCCCTATGAGCGAACGCCTCGGCATCTTGCGCCATTTGCCTAACTTCTTGACCAGCATGAACATCCTCAGTGGCTGTGTGGGCATTGTCCTGGCCTTCCAGGGGCCGCTGCACTGGGCTTCGTGGGCCATTTTCATCGCGGCGGTGTTCGACTTCTTCGACGGGATGAGCGCCCGGGCCCTGCGCGCCTACTCGCCCATCGGCAAGGAGCTCGATTCGCTGGCCGACATGGTGAGCTTCGGCGTTCTGCCCTCTGTCCTTGTTTTCCGTCTCTTGCAGGCGCAGTCGGGCGGCCTTGGCGAGCTGGGGTCCTGGCTGGCCTGGGGGGCCTTCGCGGTGGCGGTGTTCTCGGGCATTCGGCTGGCCAAGTTCAACGTGGACACCCGCCAGAGCGAGTCGTTCATCGGCCTGCCGACCCCGGCCAACGCGCTGTTCTTCTCGGCCTTCCCGTTGATGTTCGCGTACCAGGGGCAAACGGCCCTGTCGGGCTTCCTGTCGGGCTTTTGGCCCATCTGGGGCCTGGCCCTGGTCTTTTCGCTGCTGCTGGTGTCCGAGTTCCCGATGTTTTCGCTCAAGTTCAAGAACCTTAGCCTGAAAGACAACGCCCTCCGCTTCGGGTTTTTGGCTACTTGTGTCGTATTGCTGCTCTTTTTCAAGTGGATAGGCATATCCATCTGCATTTTGCTTTATCTTGCGCTTTCGGCTCTCGACAATTGGGGCAGGGCCAAGGCCTGATCACTGGGCGCGGCCGTTGGCTAACGTTTTTTTTTTTCGAGGGCCCAAGGCTTTCTTTTCTGCGATAAGGACTATATTCGCAGCCTGAAAATTTACGGAACACCTTATACTAACCGATTTGCATTCATGGCGACTTTAGAGAAAATCAGACAAAAAGGCAAGCTCGTGGCCATTGTTGTGGGCTTCGCGCTCTTGGCGTTCATCTTGACCGACTTCATCATGAACAGCCAGGCCATCTTCGGGGGCGACCGCACCGAGATTGCCAATATCAACGGCGAGTCCGTCCACTTCCAAGAGTTCGAGCAGCAGGTGCAAGAGCTGGCCCGCATCCAGGAGATACAGTCCGGCGGCAGTCTCGATGGCAACATGCTCGAGGGCCTGCGCGTTCAGGCTTGGGAGCAGATGGTCAACCAGATGCTGCTGGCCGAGGAGGTCGAGCTGCTCGGCGTGCGCGTCTCGCCCGAGGAGCTTTACGACCTGGTGCAGGGCGAAAACATCGACCCCATCATCGCCCAGGCTTTCACCGATCCTTCAACGGGCAGCTTCAACCCTTCCAGCGTCAGGACTTTCTTGCAGCAGATGGACCTCGACCAGACCGGGAACAGCCGCGCGATGTGGACCTACATCGAACGCCAGGTTTATGAAAACCGCCTCCGGTCCAAGTACAACAGCCTGGTCCAGAAGGGCATCCTGGTCACGAACTTCGAGGCGGAGCAAGCCCACCTCGAGAACGCTTACACCGTAGATTTCGATTACGTGATGGTGCCCTACGCCAGCGTCAACGACTCGACCATCGCTGTCAGCGACCAAGAAATCAAGGCCTACTACGACGAGAACAAGGCCCTGTTCGAGCAGGAAAAATCGCGTGAGGCGAGCTACGTGGTCTTCAAGGTAGCCCCGACGAAGGCCGACATGGAAGCCAGCCGCTCCGCCGCCGCCGAGGTGGCCGAAAACCTTCGCCAGGTGGCCGACGTGGCCGCCTTCGTCCGCGCCAGCGACGAGGGAAGCGTCCTGCGCGTTTACAAGAACGGCGACGCGCCTGTTCCCTTCAACGGCATGGCCTTCGACCCCGCGGCCCAAGTCGGCCAGGTCTTCGGCCCGGTCGAGTCGCAGGAGCTTGGCGCTTACCAGGTCATGAAAATCGTCAGCATCAGCCAGATGCCCGACACCGTCCGCGCCAGCCACATCCTCATTGGCGGAAACCGCAGCTACGAGCAGGCAACCGCCCTGCTGGACAGCATCAAGTCCGTCATCGAGAACGGTGGCGACTTCGCGGCCCTGGCCCAGCAGTACTCCGAAGACCAAGGCTCGGCCGTCAATGGCGGCGACCTCGGATGGTTCCCCCAAGGCATGATGGTGCAGCCTTTCAACGACTTCTGCTTCAAGAGCCCCGTCGATAGCCTCGGCGTTGTCGAGTCGCAATTCGGCCTCCACCTGATCCGTGTCACGGGCCGTGGCGTCGAGCAGCCTGTCCGCGAGCTGGCCCTCGTCAACATCCAGATCCTGCCCACCAACGAGACCATCCAGCAAGTTTACGCCGAGGCCTCCCGCTTCGCCGGCAGCAACCGCGAATTTGAGGCCTTCCAAAAGGCCGCCCAGGAGGCTGGTCTCGACTTGCGCCTGGCCGAGAACATCCGCGAGATGGACCAGCGCATCGCCGGGGTCGAAACCGGCCGCGAGCCTGTCCGCTGGATCTACCAGGCTGAGCTCGACGCCGTTTCGGACGTGTTCGAGTTTGGCGAGGACTTCGCCGTCTTCGCGTTGACCCGCATCAACGAGGAGGGCCTCGCGCCGGTTGACGACGAGCAGGTCCGCATGCAGATCGAGGCCGTGCTGCGCCGCGAGAAGCTCGGCCAGCAGATCGCCCAGAAGATGTCCGGCGCTTCGCTTGAGGCCATCGCCCAGACCAACGGCGCCCAAGTGGTCGAGGCCAAGACCATCTCCTTCAACACCTTCTCGATTCCGAACGCCGGCCCCGAGCCCCAAGTGGTGGCCCATGCCGTCAGCCTCGAAAAAGGCAAGCTCTCGCAGCCTATTCCCGGAAACATGGGCGTGTTCGTGATCAACGTCAAGTCCATCACCGAGCCCATCAAGAAGGAAGACTACCAGGCCGAGATTGCCACGCTGCTCCGCGGCAAGCGCGGCCGCGTGCCCCAGTCGGTCATGGGCATGCTTCGCGATGCCGCTGAGCTGGAGGACAAGCGGGCCAATTTCTTCTGAAAGGCTCTGGCCCTTGGCCCATGCAAAGAAAAAAGCGCCTTGCGAAGCAGGGCGCTTTTTTCTTTTGGGCGATGATGCCGAATTTTTCTTGGCAGGACGAGCTTAGGCGTTGCGGGCGTTCACCAGCTTGAGCTTGTTGTCGAGCAGCTTCTCGTTGGCGGCGTCTGCCACCTGCACGGCAATGTCATATTTTTCCTGGAAGGCCTTTTCGAACCCGTCGATCGTCATTTCCTCGGTCACGCTGAACTCGCCCAGTTCTGCAAGGCTTTCGCGCTCGTCGGCCACTTCGGCCAGGCGTTTGCCCTCTTCGGCGAAGCGGGCGCCGCGGCCGGCGTTGTTGCCTTGGTAAACGCGCAGGCTTACGCCGAAGTTTTCTTTGAACTTGTCTTTCAGGGTGCGAACCGTCATGCGGCCATCAACTTTGAACTCCATGATTGTTTTGAGGTTTAAGTTAAACGTTATTGTCCATCGAGCGGGGCCTGTTGCCCGGCTCTCCCAAATGTACCATTTTTCGCAAAAACAAAAAAACAACGCGGTCGATGCCCTGTCGTCGCCCGATGGGAGGGGGTATGGAGCCTGACATTGTTTTCTTCGGCTTGTGGGTCCTGGCCTGGCTGGTCCAGATGGGCTACTACTGGGGCCTCTACGCCCGTGCGGGGCGCCAGGTGCCCCGCGAGGCCGCCGGCGGCGAGCTTCCGCCCGTCTCGGTGGTCGTCTGCGCCCGCGACGAGGCGCCGAGGCTTGAGCGCAGCCTCCCGCTGCTGCTGGCGCAGCGGGGCCTCGACTACGAGCTGGTGGTGGTGGACGACGGCTCCGCCGACGGCACTTGGGAGCTGCTAGAGGCCTGGGCCGCCCGCGACCCCCGCCTGCGCCCCATCCGTCTGCTGGGCGGCCAGGGCAAGAAGCGCGCCGCGACCCTGGGCATCCGCGCCTGCCGCCACCCGCGGATGGTCTTCACCGACGCCGACTGCCTGCCCGCCTCCGAGCGCTGGCTGGCGGGCATGGCCAGCGGCTTCGCACAAGGGGCCGAGCTGGTGCTGGGCGTGGGGCTGCACCTGCCCGCGCCCGGCTGGCAGAACGCCCTCTACCGGGCCGAGACCCGCTTCATCGCCTTGCAGTACCTGGCATTCGCCCAGGCGGGCATGCCCTACATGGGCGTGGGCCGCAACATGGCCTACACCCGCGGCCTCTTCGAGCGCCAGCGCGGCTTCGAGCGCCACCTCGACCTGCCCTCGGGCGACGACGACCTCTTCGTCAGCGCGCTGCCCAAGGGCACGCCGCTGGCCCTCCGCGTCGCGCCCGAGTGGTTCACCTTCTCGGAGGCCAAGAACTCGTGGCGGGCCTGGTGGATCCAGAAGAGGCGGCACCTGAGCACCTCGCACCGCTACACCTTCGCCCAGAAGGCCCTGCTGGGCGGCGAGCTGGCCAGCCGCTTCCTTTTTTGGTGCCTGCTGCCTTGGGCTGGTTTTTGCGGCACGGCTTTCGCGGGTGTGCTTGCCGCAGCCCGTTTGTCATCGCAAATCCTTATCTTTCGGCTTGCGGCCAAGCGGTGGGGCACGCGCCCTGAAGCCTGGGCCGCCCTGGCCTTCGATTTGCTGGCCCCATTTTTCTACGCCGCGACAACCCTAGCCAACTGGACATGCCCGACAAGGAAAACTTGGAAATGAATCCCAACTTTTCGGAAAAAGCCAAGCGCGATTTCCTGTTGGTGCAGTCTGCCCGAAAAGGCGACCAGAAGGCCTTTGCCGCCTTGCTCAACGAGTACCGCGACAACATCTACTTCATGCTCCTGCGCATGGTCAACAACCCCAGCGACGCCGAGGACCTGACCATCGAGGCCTTCGGAAAGGCCTTCAAGCACATCGGCCACTACACGCCCAACTTCGCCTTCAGCACCTGGCTTTTCAAGATCGCCACCAACAACTGCATCGACTTCCTGCGCAAGCGCAAGCACCTCAAGCGCCTCGTCTCCATCGACCAGCCCGCCGAGGAGCAGGGCTTCGATTCCAACAGCCTGGTGGCCTATACGCCTGATCCCGAGGCCAATATGATTTCCAAGCAGAAAATCAAGAAGCTCCGCGACGTGGTGGCCTCGCTCGACGACCGCTACCGGCTGCTGGTGGAGCTGCGCTACTTCGAGGAGCTTTCCTACGCCGAGATTGCCGAGCGAGTCGGCATTCCTATCGGCACCGTCAAGGCGAGGCTTTTCCGCTCGCGCGAGCTGCTGCACAACATCCTCAGCCAGTCGCGCGGCAGCTAGCCGGCCCAGGGCCAAGGCCTTGACAGGCGCCTGGCGACCATTACCGCCCGCAGGTCTCAGATGGAATCCGTCTTCTCGAAGCGTATCTTCACCTTCGTACTGCCAACGCTTTGGCGCAGAGCCATTTGCGTGCTGTTGAGCGAGGCGATGGGCAAGGCCACCTGGCTGCCGTCGGCCATGCGCAGGTTCAGGGTCATGCTGGCCTGGTGGAAGGTCCAGATGAAGTTGTCGCGGCGGCCTTGCGTGAGGCGCTGGCCGGTGCCGTCGGCCCGAAACAGGTAGCCGGGGCGCTGCCTTTCGAGCTCCGTCTTGGCTTGCGCCAGTTGGCTCGCGGCGTTGGGGATGCCTGCCTGCTCCAGTTCCATGGAGACGTAGCGCCAGGAGCCTACCAGTTGCTGGCTGGGGGTCTGCGGAGCTTGGCTATGGCGGAGGCTGGCGCAGG
Source organism: Bacteroidota bacterium (assembly GCA_020048645.1). Lineage (GTDB taxonomy): Bacteria > Bacteroidota > Bacteroidia > Bacteroidales > UBA6013 > UBA6013. The sequence goes on from JAIFMG010000045.1 coordinate 31,371, forward strand.
AGTCCAGCGCCACGAGGGCCAGCAACAGCATCAGCCAGCCCAGGGTTTCGGTCTTCAATTTCGTTTTCATGTCTTCAAACTTGGGATAATATCTAGCTTGTCAATTCTTGTGCCTTGTAAAGCGGCTTTTTCCTGTTGTGTTCTGAATAATTCCTCAAATTTTTTCCCAAAGGGACTTCGCCATAGCAGGCGGGCCAAACATCGGACGGCCTCTCGGCTATCGCCCTTCAAATCGAGAAAGTCTAGGCCAACTGCGGACAGAATTTCCCATCAAGGCGCCTGGCCAGATAGTGAAGATTCTGCCCTCGGGAATTTCGTTTTTGGCCCAACGGCGAATGTGCTGATACTTCCCGGCTGCCCCGAAAGTCGTATCTTCGCGCCAGAAGTCCCACCCAAACGCCCCCGCCATGACCAGCGCCCGCGACCCCAACAGAACTCAGAGGTACATCAACCCTTATACGGATTTCGGATTCAAGCGGCTCTTCGGCGTGGAGGCCAACAAGGACCTGCTGATCGACTTCCTGAACCAGGTCCTGCCCAGGGAGGTGCCGATCGCCGAGCTGTCGTTCCGAAACACCGAGAACGTCCCCGAGCTGGAGTTTGAACGCAAGGCGATCTTTGACATCCACTGCAAGGACCAGGAAGGCCAGACCTTCATCGTCGAGATGCAGAAGGCCAAGATCAAGTTTTTCAAGGACAGGGCCCTGTTCTACGTTACCCTGCCCATCCGCGAGCAGGCCAAGAAAGGCCCCTGGAGCTTCGAGCTGGAACCGATCTACTACCTGGCGATCCTTGATTTTGAGTACGATGAGAACGAGGAGCGGAGGAAGTTCGAACGCCACGTCAACCTCAAGGACCAGGACGGCGACCTCTTCTACGACAAGCTGAATTTCAAATTCCTCCAGATGCCCCTGTTCACCAAGGCGGAGCATGAGCTCGAGACGCGGTACGACAAGTGGTGCTTCTTCATCAAGCACCTGGAAGAATTTGACAGCATCCCGGCCATCCTCAACGAGCCGCTTTTCCAGAAGGCCT
>JAIFMG010000209.1 GCA_020048645.1 Bacteroidota bacterium
CGCCAACCGTTGCCTTGCCAACGTGGGGACAAACCTCGTCATCAAATTCTCCCCATTTAGACTAAGCTAATTTTGAATCCTTACTTATCAGTTTTCAACACAACCCATTGTCTTCGATAATGTATATCGAGAAAACGATGGTGAAGCAGTTAATATATACCTAACATCAAACGGAACACATGGTGGAGCGGCTGTTTTTGATGGATTTAGAACTATCTCTTTGAATGATTGTTGGGGGAAATATCATGAATCAGGCAATAATGGAATTTGGGTTAAAGCTGGCACACTTAACCACGAATTGGGGCACTGCATGAGTTTAATCCATACTATAATATCACAGGAAAGCGGATGCTGGAGCTATGATGATTACTGCCCCGACACGCCCACAAGGCAAGAAATCATCGACAATCATGGATACGATCCCTGCGACTCGACATCCTGGAACCACGGGAGTCCTTACGGTGACAACAACATGATGTCCTACACCGGATATTCGGCGCTCACCCCCTGGCAACTGGGCCGCGCGCACTGGACGCTTTCCCAGCCGGAGGAGATGGCCCGCTACCGCCTTTGCGACTTTGAGCTCTCGGACACGGTGCGCGTGGACAGGATGGGCTACCCGGACATCCTCTACCACGGGCGGCACCTGAGCTTCGAGGCCAGCCCGGGCCAGAGCCCTGTCCTGCCATCCGGCCAGGAAGGCCTCGCCGTCTCCTCGGGCGAGGTGGTGCTGGGCAGGGGCTTCAAGGTCGAGCTGGGCGCCAGCTTCGAGGTGCGGATGATCCAGGAGTGCCCTTAGCCCCGCCACCCATGATTGCGATGACCCAAACCAGAATCAAGATGCCCCCCGGCGCCAACCTCTGCCCAGCGGTGGATGGGCGGGCGACCGACAGCGAGAAAATCATCCTGAACCCATGAGACAAGCGATGATGAAGCACGCGATGCTGGCGCTGGCCACCGGCAGGAGTGGTTCCCCCAGGGGGCCGAGTGGTATTTCACGGGTACGGGCGCCACCCCTATCCGTTACGTGGTGGCGGGAGACACGCTGCTCAATGACACGCTGGCCAAGAAAGTGGAAATCCACACCCTCGGTGGCTACACCGGAAACACCCTTTGCGTTCATGAAGCGCAAGGAAGGGCCTGGCTGTGGCAGGAGGACGCCTTTGAACTCAGGGTGGACATGAACCTGTCGGCAGGGGACACCTTCCCTGGGGCTTTGGGGTGGTTCCCCGGCTACGAGGCGATGGTCGTTGACTCGATCGGGCACTGGGAGGCAGGTGGCCCCAGCGTTCGGCTCAAGGCCTTGTACTTGTCTGCCGTCCCCGCCACTCTGTCCTCTTGCCACTTCATTCACATTGAGCGGGTTGGGACTACAATCGCTTTCATGAGGAAGGAGGATTGCACCACGGCCGCTGACCTTGTCCGATTCAGATGCTACAGCGACCAGGACGTCAGCTTCAGGCTTGTGGACTACCCTTGCGACAGCGCCACGGTGGTCCATGTCGAAGCCCTCGCCAAGGCCGCGCCACCTCCATCGGCATTCCCGAACCCGACCCAGGGGCGTTTCGCGCTCGAGCTTCCCGCGGGCCAGACCCACGCGGCACTGGCGATCTTCGACGCGCTGGGCGCCAAGGTGCTGGAGACCAGCTACCGCGAGGGGCAGGAGCTCGACCTCACGGGCCTGCCCGCGGGCGTGTATTTCGTAAGCCTTGAAATTGCGAACAGGGAAACAAGGACTGTAACGATCATCAAAAGCGATTAGGGCAAGGGCTTGGCGGACAGGAGCAGGGGCCTTTTCGGCGAGGGGCCTATGGTTCTATGGTTTTTTGGGTTATATTTGTTTGGAGGGCCCAAGGGAGCGCGCGGCGCTGGCCGGGGCCTGCGGTAAAGACAACCCACCAACGAAGAACCCCATAGTCATGGCAAAGCAAAACCCCAGCCACCCCAAGAGCCTGGCGTTCCACCTGGAGCAGGTGATGAGCGGACAGCGCCGATTCGAGAACGTGTTCCAAAGCCTCACCCGGATGGTGCTCTCGGACCCGGGCCAGATCCAGAAAGTGTTCGTCAACGGCAAGACCCTGTACGACTACGGGGTCATCCGGGCGGGCAAGCGGCACGTGGTGGGCATGTTCGAGGAGGTGAACAGCTTCGTGTCGTTCGTCAAGGACGCGGCCGAGGGCGGCTCCTCGCGGGAAATGGCCTTCGTGCTGATCGGCGAGCCGGGCAACGGCAAGACCTTCTTCGTGGACCACATCAGCAACCTGTACCGCGAGTTCTGCTCGCGCGACGAGAACCGGCGCTACACCTTCCGCTTCCGGGGGCTTGAGGAGCTGGGCGGCTACGGCAAGATAACCACGATCGAGTCGCAGACCTACGAGGACCCGATGGTGCTGGCCATGAACCTGTTCGAGAGCGCGGGCCAGTCGGCCGAGCAGCTTGGGCGCTGGGGGGCCACCGACGCGCAGATCAGCGAGTGGCAGCGCAACTACCGCCCGCTGGGGGCCTGCACGGACTTCATCTGGAACCAGGTGGCCGAGCATTGCGATGGCGACCTGGAGCGGATGCTGGAGCACATCGAGGTCATCCCCGTGCCGATCAGCGAGTCGCGGGGGACCCTGACGGGCAAGTACGCGGCCAAGGACAAGATAACCTCCTCGGCCGTGGACCTGCTGGGCGACGAGTCCATCACGCGGCTGCTGCACATCACCGACACCGACAACCCCTACCGCTTCGACCTGCGCCGGGGCGCCCTGGCCCGGGTGGCCGGCGGCGGCATCCACTTCGCCGACGAGATCTTCAAGAACAAGCGCGACCTGGTGCAGGTCTATCTGGGCGTCATCCAGAACCGCACCATCGACGTGGAGGGCTTCAAGTGGCCGCTCGACACGCTGATCATCGCCACGAGCAACAACGCCGAGTTCGGCCGATTCCTCGAAGAGAAGGAGCAGGCGCCCATCGTGGACCGCTGCCGCCTGTCGTACATGTCGCACAACACCGACTACAAATTGCAGCAGGACCTGACCAAGTACGCGCTGGGCAGTTGGGAAAAAACCACCCTGACCAACGAGAAGCTGCACATCGACCCGAACCTGACCTACGCCCTGTCGGTGGCCGTGGTGCTGACGCGCATGCCCCTGACCGAGAAGCTCACCTCGGTGGAGATGATGAAACTCTCGGCGGGCGAGGTGGCCGGCGAGAAGAGCATCAAGACCCTGAGCGAGGTCATCAACGACCTGAACAACGACCCGGACATCACCAAGCGCTTCGGCCAGAAGGGCCTGGGGCACCGCAACTTGGGCAGGGCCATCCAGATCCTGCTCGAACGCTCGGAGACCCAGGAGGGCAAGTGCATGTACGCCGGCGACATCTTCCACGCGCTCGAAAGCGTCATCATCGACTACGTGCAGGACCCCAACGACCGCACCAAGTACCTCAACGACCTCAAGACGGCCAAGGGCCTCTACCGCAAGAACGTCATGTCGTCGATCTTCAACGCCTACATGGACGAGCCGGACGCCATCGAGAAGGACGTGCTCAACTACGTGAACATGGTCATCGGGGTGGACGCCAAGAACCTGGGCTCGGACAAGATCTGGACCTACAAGGACCCGCAGACGGGCAAGCTGGTGCCGCTGAAGATCGACGAGACCTTCATCAACAGCGTAGAGGAGCGCCTGGGCCTGAAGAACATCGAGCAGAAGCAGAGCTTCCGCACGACCATCTCGAAGATCTACGGCCAGAAGATGATGCAGGACCCGGGCTACAACTTCATGGACAACAACGAGCTGGTCAAGGCCGTGACGGACGTGCGGCTCAAGTCGGACGTGGCGGGCGCGGGCAGCCTGGTGGGCGCGCTCTCGAACCGCACCAACGAGGAGAACCAGAAGCTCTACAACCGCATGATCGACACGATGGTCAACAAGCTCGACTACTGCTCGACCTGCGCCCAGAAGACCATCGAGTACTTCTGCACCCACGACGACGCCAACTAGGCGGCACCCGAACGCGCGAGAAAAACCGCCCCGGCCTCCGGGCGCTCCCCCCCAAGGCGCCCCCGGGCCGGGCACAACACCCCCCCGAACCGTGAACCTGGATGAAATTGAGCGACTTGTTTCCCTGAACTTCTTGGAGACCGACGAGGCCCAGGTCTTGCTCGAGAACCTGCAGGCTGGCACCTGGCACGCGCCGGACGACGAGCCGTGGGACGAGCTTCTCGCCCCGAAGGTCGCCACGCTGGAGGTCCACCTGGGCCTCGACCCGGCCAGCCGGCCCAGCCCGGTCCTGGCCCTGAAGACGCTGGAGGAGCTGCTGGAGCAGGACAAGCAGCGCGAGGCCGACGGCTTCCCGCGGAAGATCCACATCGGCAAGCTGGTCAAGCCCAACCAGAGCGGCGGCAAGGTCGTCATCGTGCCGAGCACCACCGAGCCGAAGTTCTACCACGACAACTCCATCACCGAGGACGACGAGCAGACCACGGGCGGCTCGGGCGAAGGGCAGGAGGGCGAGGTCATCGCCGAGCAGCCGGCGCAGCAGCAGCAGCAGGGCGAAGGCTCGGGCTCGGGCCAGGGGCAGGGCGGCGAGCACGACATGAGCTCCACGGCCTACGACCTGGGCAAGGTCCTGACCGAGCAGTTCGAGCTGCCCCACCTCAAGGACAAGGGCAAGAAGCGCTCGTTCACCAAGTTCACCTACGACCTGACCGACCGCAACCGCGGCTTCGGCCAACTGCTCGACAAGAAGGCCACGCTGCGGCGGATGCTCAAGTCCAACATCCTGCTGGGCAACATCACCCCCGACACGCCCTTCGACCCCAAGGACCTGGTCATCAACCCCAACGACAAGATCTACCGCATCATGTCGCAGGAAAAGGACTTCGAGACCCAGGCCGTGGTCTTCTTCCTGCGCGACTACTCGGGCTCGATGGACGGCGACCCCACGGAGGTCATCACCACGCAGCACCTGTTCATCTACAGTTGGCTGATGTACCAGTACCACAACAACGTGGTCAGCCGCTTCATCCTGCACGACACCCAGGCCCGCGAGGTGGAGGACTTCTACACCTACCACCGCTACCGGGTGGCGGGCGGCACGAACGTCTATCCGGCCTTCGAGCTGGTCAAGAAGATCCTCGACGAGGAGCAACTGGCCAAGGACTACAACATCTACATCTTCCACGGCACCGACGGCGACGACTGGGAGAGCCACGGCAAGCGCACCCTGGAGGCCATCAAGGCCATGCTGCCGATGGTCAACCGCGTGGGCATCACCGTGGCCAAGAACTCGTGGAGCGCCAACCGCAAGACCACCGTGGAGCAGTACTTCGAGCGCTCGGGCCTGCTGGGCGGCAAGGACTCGAAGGTCAAGATGGACGCCATGCTGGCCTCGGAGGCCAAGGAGAAGCGAATCGTCGAAGGCATCAAGAAGCTCCTGGAATAGGCCCGCGGCCCTGCCCGAAAAAACATCCCCCCCAAAAAACCACCCGCTCACGATGAAGCTGATCGACCAACACACCAAGGCCATCATGGAGGAATGCAAGGCCCGCGCCCGCGCCGCCGGCCTCCGGTTCGAGGACGAGACCCTCGAGTACGTGGTCTCGAACCGCGACATGATCGAGCTTTCGCCCAAGGGGATGATCCCCACGCTCTACGACTTCTGGGCCAACGACGTGGAGGTGCTCAAGAAGGCGGGCGAGTACAGCCTCTACCCGCACAACCCCTACGAGACCGTGATCAACTCGCGGCCGGCCATCTCGTTCTACAACGACAACAACCCGGACTGGCTGAACATCATGATCTTCTACCACGTGATCGCGCACATCGACTTCTTCCAGAACAACGCGATGTTCAAGAACACCTGGCAGGACGACTTCGTGGGCAAGGGCCTGGCCGACAAGCGCCTGATAGCCAGCCTGCGCACCGAGCACGGGCGCTGGCTCGACTACGTGCTGGAGTTCGCCCGGGGCATCGACAACATCACGGGCTACTTCGAGGAGCTGCGGGCCGACCGGGCCGACCCGGCCATGGAGCCGCCGAAGGTGCTGGACTTCTACTTCGGGCACTTCTTGCAGGAAGTGGTCAAGGCCTCGCACAACTTCATCTTCGCGGAGGTGGACAAGTACAACCGGCTGCGGGCGACCGACCCGGCCGTGGGCGAGGCCATCTTCCTGGCCGAGGTCAAGAAGCGGTTCCCGGAGTTCCAGATGAAGTTCGACAAGCACGCGGGCGGCCCTCGGCGCCAGCCGGTTGACCTGCTGTCGTTCCTGATGGAGCACTCGCCCTTCATCAAGAAGGAGCAGAACCACTGGATGCGCTCGGTGCTGAGCATCGTGCGCAGCACGGCGCTCTACTTCGAGCCGCAGATCCGGACCAAGACCATCAACGAGGGATGGGCCAGCTACTGGCACGACACGCTCTTCCGCCAGGACGAGCGCATCCGGGGGCACGAGGTGGCCTACGCGCGCATCAACGCCGCCGTTACGTCGGTGAACTGGATCGGCCTGAACCCCTACGCCATCGGCCTGCGGCTGATCCAGCACGTGGAGGAGCAGGCCGACAAGGGCAAGCTGCACTACGACTTCCAGCGGCTGGCGGGCATCGAGCAGCGCCGCGACTACGACCTGCGGGTGGGCGAGGGCAAGCGGGCCATCTTCGGGCTGCGCCAGCATTTCTCGGACTTCACGCTGGTGAACACCTTCGTCTCGCAGGAGTTCGTGGACCGCTTCAACCTGTTCGTGGTGGGCAAGCGCCTCAACCCGCAGAAGCAGACCTACGAGTACTACGTCAAGAGCCGCAAGGCCCAGGACTACAAGCAGATGCTGATCGACAGCTTCTACCATCCGGCCCGGGTGGAGGTGGACCTGGAAAAGACCACCGACGAGCACCTGCACCTGCGGCACCGCTTCGAGGGCAAGCAGCTCTACAAGGATTTCGTGCCGGAGACCCTCATGGGCATCAGCTACCTCTGGGGCGGCGCGGTGAGCCTGGAGACCATGGAGCTGACCAAGAAGGGATTCAACCAGCAGACCAACAAGGTCATCCTGGAGCAGCGGCCGGTGGCCTACACCTTCCACCAGGGAAAGCTCGGCAAGCGAAACCTCTGACCGCGCCCCGGGGCTTTCTCATTTTTTGGCAAAAAATTCTTCCTCAAGAGGATAGCACAAAAGCACATCATGGAACAAGAAAGCTGGAAACCGCTGGGCGAGGACGCCTCGCCACAGGCCAAGGGCAAGCGGCTGGAATCGCTGATGAACCTGAGCAAGGAAATCCTGGACAAGGAGAGGCGCATCCCGATGCACTTCAACGACTTCCTGCACCTGGCCAACACCCGGCCGGGCTTCGCCTTCCGCGACATCTTCCAGCTCTTCCATGACATGGTGTTCTACTACGTGCCCCAGCCGAGCGACGAGTACCCGCTGACCAAGGACTCGATCGGATTCGTGAAGTACGACACCTCCAACCTGTTCGAGAAGGACTGCGACGACATGTTCTTCGCCGACCGGCTGTTCGCCAACCGGTTCATGAACCTGGCGCGGGCCTTCCGCAAGGGGGTGCAGAACAACCGCATCTACTTCTTCGAGGGGCCTCCGGGCAGTGGCAAGAGCCTCTTCCTGAACAACCTGCTCCAGAAGTTCGAGCAATACACCCGCACCGAGGAGGGCGCCATGTTCAAGGTACACTGGCGGCTGGACATCGAGCGGCTGGGCGGCTTCCACAAGTTCGAGAAGGAGCTGGGCAAGGTGCTGGGCGACACGGCCAGCACCAGCCTGCTGGAGCAGTTCCCCTACTCGCGCTTCAGCCCGGGGCGCATCCCCAACAAGACCCTGAACTTTTCCTGCCCCAGCCACGACCATCCCATCCTGCTGGTGCCCAAGCCCTACCGCAAGCGCTTCCTCGAGGACCTCATCGAGGACCGGGCCTTCAAGGAGATGCTCTTCTACTCGAAGGAATACGAGTGGGTGCTCAAGGAGATTCCGTGCAGCATCTGCACCTCGCTCTACACCTCGCTGCTGAACATCCTGGGCGACCCGATGGAGGTCTTCAGCATGGTACACGTGCAGAACTTCCGCTTCAACCGCCAGTTCGGCGAGGGCATCACGGTCTTCAACCCCGGCGACCCGCCCCACGACGTGCCCCTGAAGAACGAGGTCATGCAGAGCATGCTGGCCGACCTGCTCAAGACCGAGGAGGTGGCCGTCATCCACTCGAACCTGGCCAAGACCAACAACGGCGTCTATGCCCTGATGGACATCAAGGAGCACAACGTAACCCGCCTGCGCAAGCTGCACGGCATCATCAGCGACGGCGTCCACAAGGTCGAGCTGGTCGAGGAGCGGGTCAAGTCGCTCTTCATGGCCCTGGTCAACCCCGAGGACCGCAAGCACTTCGAGGACATCAAGTCTTTCCAGGACCGCATCATCACGGTCAACGTGCCCTACGTGCTCGACTACAACACCGAGGTGCTGATCTACAAGAACAAGTTCGGCAACAACATCCCCTCGCACTTCCTGCCGGGCGTGCTCGAGAACTTCGCCAAGATCATCATCTCCTCGCGGCTCTCGCTGACCTCGCCCACCGTGCGGCGCTGGCTCAAGAACCCCGGCATATACAGCAAGTACCTCGACCGCAACTACTTGCTGCTCAAAATGGAAATGTACACCGGCCGCATCCCCGACTGGCTCACCGAGGAGGACGTCAAGCGCTGCGACCAGGAGGTGCGCAAGTCCATCATCGCCGAGTCGGAAGAAGAAGGCAAGAAGGGCTTCTCGGGCCGCATGTCGCTCAACATCTTCAACGACTTCTACGCGCTGTACTCGAAGCGGGGCATGGTCAACATGGCCATGCTCGAGGAGTTCTTCAACGAGGCCAACCACAAGGACATCCCGGCCGGCTTCATCGAGTCCATCGTCAACCTCTACGACTACAACGTGCTCCAGCAGGTCAAGGAGGCCATCTACTACTACAACGAGGACCAGATTGGCCGCGACATCGTCAACTACCTCTTCGCCATCAACTTCGACCTGGGCGAGACCAAGCAGTGCCCCTACACCAAGGACGAGATCGACGTTACCGAGGAGTTCTTCCGCAACTTCGAAGTGGTCTATCTGGGCACCATCACCACCCTGCACCAGCGCAAGGCCTTCCGCGACGACCAGCTCCAGGAGTACATCACCGGCACCCTGACCCGCGAGATGATGATCGAGGGCAAGGACATCCGCCAGACCCGCCAATTCCAGGGCCTGTTCGACAAATACACCCGCAACCTCAAGAAGAACGCCCTGGCCCCCTACTCCGACAACGTCAATTTCCGAAGGGCCATCCAAGACTACCACGAGAAGAACTTCCACTCTTACGACGACCGCACCAAGCGCGACGTGCGGCAACTGGTGGCCAACCTGCAGATCAAGTTCCGATACACCGAGGACGGCGCCCGCCACGTGGCCCTGTACGTGCTCGACAAGCGCCTGGCTTCCAAGTTCTGAGACCCACCCACATGAAAATCCACTTCATCGCCATCGGCGGAAGCGCCATGCACAACATGGCCATCGCCCTGAAGGACGACGGCCACCACGTTACCGGCTCCGACGACCAGATCTTCGAGCCTTCGCGCTCGCGCCTGCGCGCCAAGGGCCTCCTGCCCGAGGCCGAGGGCTGGTTCCCCGAGCGCCTCGATGCCAGCATCGACGTGGTGGTGCTGGGAATGCACGCCCGGGCCGACAACCCCGAGCTGGCCCGCGCCCAGGAGCTCGGCCTCAAGGTCCACTCCTACCCGAGCTTCATCTACGAGCAGACCCGCGGCAAGACCCGCGTCGTGATTGCCGGAAGCCACGGCAAGACCACCACCACGGCCATGGCCATGCACGCCCTGGCCCGCGCCGGCCGCGACTTCGACTACATGGTCGGGGCCAAGCTCGACGGTTTCGAGACCATGTACCGCGTCAGCCCGGCCGCGCCCGTAGTCATCCTCGAAGGCGACGAGTACCTGAGCTCGCCCATCGACCCCAGCCCCAAGTTCCTCTGGTACAAGCCGCAACTGGCCGTCATCACGGGCATCGCCTGGGACCACGCCAACGTCTTCCCCACCTTCGAGCAGTACAAGCTCCAGTTCCGCCTGCTGGCCGAGTCGATGCCCGAGGGCGCGCGGCTGCTCTACTTCGAGGGCGACGAGCACCTGCGGGCGCTGGCCGCCTCGCTGGGCCGAGGGCAGGGCTATTGGGAGTTCCCGCACATGGCCCGCGACGGCCAGACCTTCGCCCTGGGGCCGGGCGGGCCGGTGCCCCTGCGCGTCTTCGGGCGGCACAACCTCCAGAACATGAACGCCGCCTGGCTCATCTGCCAGGAGCTCGGCCTCGACCTGGAGGCCTTCCTCGAGGCCATGGCCAGCTTCGGCGGCGCGGCCCGGCGTCTCCAGACCCTGGCCCAGGGCCCGCGCGCCACGGTCTTCCTCGACTTCGCCCACTCGCCCTCGAAGCTGCGCGCCACCACCGAGGCCGTCAAGGAGCAGTTCCCCCAGCGGCGCCTTGTCGCCTGCTTCGAGCTGCACACCTTCAGCAGCCTCAAGGCCGACTTCCTGCCCCAGTACGCCCACGCCATGGACAGCGCCGACCGGGCCTTCGTGCTCTACGACCCCGAGGTGCTCCGCCACAAGCGCCTGCCCGAGCTCAGCCCCGACCAGGTCCGCGAGGCCTTCGGCACGCCCGGCCTCCGCGTCTTCACCCGTGCCGACGAGCTGGAGGCCGAGCTCCGCCAGCAAGACTGGACCGAGGCCAACCTCCTGCTCATGAGCTCCGGCAACTTCGCCGGGGCCGACCTCCAGCGCCTGGCCAGCGACATCGCCGAGGGCTGAAACAACACACGGCCAGAAAGCCAGGCCTCCGCCTCCTTGTCCGCGGAAAAGCCTTAAATTCGCGGCGGTAGAAACTCAAATGCTCCCCGACCATGACCAGCTTCACCGAAGACGGCCAAGAGTACATCGTCATCCCCAACCCGATCTACGACGTGGTCTTCCGGTACCTGCTCCAGGACCTGGACACCGCCAGGGTCGTGCTCTCCACCCTGATCAACGAGGACATAAAGAAGGTGGACTTCCAGCCCCTGTCCTTCGCCCAGAAGACCACCATCCCCGAGTACAACCGCCAGGTGGCCGACAAGGTGGACAAGCAGCTCGAGAAGAAGCGGCGGAAGATCATCCAGGACAACAGCCTCTCCGAGCTCGACAAGGAGATCGCCCTGGCCGAGGTCAGCATCAAGGACCCCGTGACCGGGCAGGACGTCAAGATGCTCCACCTCGACTTCACGGCCATCATCCAGAACGAAAGGGGCGAGGAGGAGCTCGTCATGATCGAGCTCCAGAAGGCCGCCTTCGAGACCGACATCTTCCGGTTCAAGCAGTACATCTGCGAGAACTTCCAGAAGAAGCGCCGCGTCACCAAGACCGACCCCGACACCGGAAAGACCCTGGAGATGGACCTGCCCTACCGGCTCATCCCCATCTTCATCCTCAACTTCGAGATCGAGGACGAGGCCAAGGACCTCATGGTCAAGACCCGCCAGGTCAAGACCGGGATATTCACCGGAAAGACGCTCGACGGGAGGAACGAGTTCATCGACAACCTCAGCTACGAGCTCTACGTGGTCCAGCTCCCCTACCTCCGGCTCGCCGAGCGCCTCGACCTCGACCCCGAGAGCCACGAGGGCAAGCTCTTCGCCCTGCTCAAGCTCTTCGACCAGCGCGCCAAGCACACCACCAACGAGTACCGCCTGCGCCTGTTCCGGCGCGTCTTCCCGGGATTCCTCGACCGCGTCATCATGAGGCTCCAGTCCGCCGACGCCGCCAACCCCAACCTCATCAAGCAGATGCAGGCCGAGGACCACTACCTCAAGCTCCTGCTCCAGCGCGACAACAAGATAAGCTGGCTCCTGCTCTTCAAGAAGGAGGCCGAGCAGAAACTCGCCCTGGCCGAGGGCAGGCTCCACGAGGAGCTCGCCGCAAGCCAGGAGAAGGACAGGATGATCCAGGAGAAGGAGAAGGCCCTCGCGGAGCAGGAGCAGGAGCAGGAGCAGGAAAAGGCCCGGCTCCTGGAGGAAAATCAGAAGGCCCAGGAGCGGAGCAGGGCGATGGCCCTGGCCTACGCCCGGATGCTCAAGCAAGGCGGGAAGACGGCCGAGGAGATCGCCGGCCTGACGGGGCTCCCGCTGGAGGATGTCGAGGGCCTTTGAGCCAGAGGACGACTCCACCCCTTCGAGGTTCTCTTCTTGGGCTTGGCTCTGCTTTCTACAACCATGACATCCCTTCGGGCTTGGGCGAGCCTTCAAGGCAATCCATCACGTTTGAACGCAACTTGGCATAAGCAACCGAAAAAGACCGCAGACGAGCACAAGAAGTCTCGAACAAGTCCAAGCAATACCCTCAAAAAAACATCACAAGCGCTTCATTTCGCCCCCAAACCGATAAGCGCTTCCTATCCATCCCCAAAAAGGACAGAAATATCCACGAAAAAATCTTGTCGAGGCCCTTGCCATTTCAAGATGGATTTTGTAGCTTGGGGAAATCAAAGCCATACAGCCTGCAAAAGACATTGAAATGAACAAGCAAGATAAAGTAAAATATTGGGTGGATATTGCCAACTATGATTTTGACACAGCCAAAGCAATGCTTGAAAGCAAACGTTTTCTATATGTTGGATTCATGTGTCATCAAACCATTGAAAAAATCCTAAAAGCATATTTGAGTCCAGTCTAAAAACTATTTCCATGGAGCAAAGTTGATTTAACAAAGTATCAAGTACAAAATCATCGTTTTTTTTATAAAACA